>DCHZ01000033.1:35324-88400 GCA_002315385.1 Firmicutes bacterium UBA1739
AGGCACGTTTGAGGGGCGTGTGTCAGCAGACGTATGGGTTCAAGTCCCATCAACCGCACCAGACGAACGGTGATTTTGATATTATATCAGGATTACCGTTTTTCTTTGTTTTTGAAATCCGGAATGGGGAACACAGACTGAAAAAATCCCCGGGACATTATGACCCGGAGATTTTATCTGCATGTTATTTAAAAAAGTGGATTGTTATTTTCTGTTTTTTTCGGAATGCTTTTACTGGCCGACAACCAGAATCTGTTTTTCTCCATTTTCCCAATACTGGCAAACAAGGAAAACATCGGTAGCCTGTCCGGTGTACGGTATCAGTTTATTGTCGGTTGTGTCATAATAGGATGTAATGTCTGCAGCGGTGTAAATTTTTCCGTTAAATTTTAATTCTTTTCCGAAAGCTATTGCTGTTCCGAAACAATCCTTGCATACAATGTTGACATTGCCGTCAGACACGCCGAATTTAGGGAATCCGTCTTTAATAACATCAGCTTCTTTTCTGTCGTTGGAAATAATCAGTTCTGAATTTTTGTCAAAGCTGCAGCTTGAGTCAATATATACCAGGGTTGAACCGGTTGCCTTATTAATAATATTACCCTTGAATTCACAGTTTGTAAAACTAACATTGCCAACTGTTCCGGTAACGGTAACATCACCTGAGAATATCTTATTATCATATTGCAGCTGTTCGCCTGCAACAGCTTTGATTTCACTGATATCAGAAGCTTCACGAGGACCGTAACTGTTTACTATCATTGTCTTGCTGGCCTGATCGTAATCAACTTCAAAACCCAGCAGCTTACCCATATCTCTCAGCTTAAAGAAGTTGTTGCCGCCTATGTTATATACCGAAAAACCGTCAATAAGTTCATCGTTTACAAGCAGCTTCTGCGGACTTTCTATCGCTGTGGCGGATTTGTCTTCACCAGTGACAAGCTCACCTCCGGCAGGAATATAATCCGAACCAATTGTAACGGAAATAGTCTTTGCTGTGTCATCCCAGTCAACGCTGAAACGTCCGGGAGTATCCTTAAGCATATAAGCGATATCTCTAAGTTTGAAGTAGTTGCTTCCGTCAATGTTATAGACTTCACATTTTACTTCGACATTATTAACTATAAGCTTCTGGGGTGAAACAACTACCTGAGCCGCAAAAGCGGATGCCGTACCTGCAGTGAGTACGAGAGCAAGCACTAAGGCGATGGAAATGATTTTCTTTTTCATACATGTCTCCTTTCATAAAACCCGAAATTCAGATTACATTATAATATTTCGATATTTAAAAAATATTGAAATATTATTCAGATTTTAGCATAAGAATGCATTTTTTTCAACAATAATTATTGTAAAGTAAACAATGAAATGTGAAAGACCTTGTGATAATATTTTTCACCGGCTCTGTTATTATAAATGAATTTGCAGTATAATTGTATTAAGCAAGCAAAGAAGATACGGAGAAAGAATATGAATTTTATTATGATTGTTAAAATGGCGGCTTTTGTGTTTTCTGCGGCGGCATTTACTGTGGGATGCCTGGAATTCATGAGAAAAGGAAAGGCAATGTATTTTCAGATAATAACACTGTCAGTGGGATGCTACAGTCTCGGACTTTTGTTTTCGATTATTATGACAATTTGTACGGGGACAGCTCAGACAGGGTACAACTCCGGATATCTGGGCATAACCGGTTGTGGTCTGTTTCTTCTGTCCGCAAATTACGGACAGGTGAATGGAATACTTGATGACGGGACATCAGGTTTCAGAAAAAAGAGAGTGACAGCTGCTGCGGCACCTCTGGCGCTTCTTGTATTATGGTCTGCAGGGGCGGTAATATGCGGCATGAAAAATTATTTCACGTCATTTATGCTGTTGCTTCCGGTTTTTCCGGCATCTTATTTCTGTCTCAAAGTGCTGGTTTTTCCCGATATGGATTTTGCGTTTCTGAAAAGTATTAAGCCCTGCAATGTCTGTATGCTGATTATCTGTGCAGCTGTTACAGTGCAGCTTACAGGTGAACTGAGCGGAAGTATCGTTTTGGAAATTGCGGGGATTTCCGCTGCGGCAGTTTCAGTTTGTCTGATGATCAGAGCGGCTATGAATGGAGGCAGAGCATGGACAGTATGATTTCGATACTATTTGTATGTCTGGCAGTACCTTTAACTATGCTGATATTTCTGCTGGACAGACGTTCCGCCCGTATTGTTGCATTTGTTCTGGTAGGATGCTTTGTATGTCTTCTGGCAGCGCAGATTAATAGTTTAATATGGAGTATTTTCCCTGAGATGGATGCGTTCAGATTCAAAACCACAGTAGCACCTGCGGTAGAAGAGGTGCTGAAAGCATTACCTGTATTAATATTTGCTTTTAAGCTTTCGGATAACAGGATCACCATTCTGGAAATTTCAATGGCCACCGGTATAGGCTTCGCAATTCTGGAAACACTGTTCGTGATGTCAACCGCAACGCCGAATGTTTCACTGTTCTGGGCACTGCTCAGAGGAATCGGAGCCGGACTGATGCACGGAGTCTGCACCTTCGGAGTAGGACTTGGAATTTCTTATGTAAGAAAGAAGAAAAAGCTTTTTATCACGGGAAGCTTCGCACTGCTTATGACAGCGATAATATACCACTCAATCTTCAATTGTCTTATCATGTCAGACTACAAATATGCGGGATTCATTCTGCCGCTGCTGACATATCTGCCGGTTCTGGTTGTACTGAGAAAGGGAATGAAGAATAAAGCCGTATAAACAGGCTGATTTGAAGGTATCATGTTTCATAACGAAAATTTTCGAATTAAGGAAAATAACTGACAATACAAGGAGGATATAATGAATAATACTTTGAGCTTTGAATTATGCGATATTACCGGTTTAAAATGTGACTGCATTGTAAATGCGGCAAACAGATCTCTTCTGGGAGGAGGGGGAGTAGACGGAGCCATTCACAGGGCGGCCGGTCCCGAACTGGTTAAAGAATGCAGGACTCTCAACGGCTGCAGGACGGGTGAAGCAAAAATTACTAAAGGATATAAGCTCCCTGCGGATTACGTCATACACACAGTAGGCCCGGTATACACCGGCTCCGAAAACGATCCGGTACTTCTGGCAGACTGTTACAGGAATTCACTGAATCTTGCAAAAGAGAATGATCTGCACAGCATAGCATTTCCGTCAATATCTACAGGAGTTTACGGATATCCTTTCAGGGATGCGGCGAAAATCGCATATGGCACCGTTCGAAAATGGTTATCGGATAATCCCGATTACGGAATGAAGGTGATTTTTTCCTGTTTCTCAAAGGGTGATTTGAATATATATCTTGAGATATCCAAATAGTATAATCCTCTGAGAATCATACTTATGGCGAATTACAGTTTACGACTGAATTTTGCTTAATGCATATATGGATGATAGTATTAATTTGCGAAATATTGACGGAAACAGAAAAAGATTTTGAAAAATAGAAAAAAATCTCGCAATTACTGAATAATTGTGATAGAATAATAAAAATAATTCAGATGTTTAGAAAACCGAATGATTTTTGAAAAAACAAAGCTTCGGTTTGATTGCTTCATAATACTGATTTTTATAACGAGGAGGATTAATATATGGTACGTTTTCATTTACCACCACTTTTTGATGATAGTTTAAAGAATATTGAGGAAGCTTTGAGAAAAGGCGAAACCTGCGGTGACGGAGATTTTACCGCAAAATGTGAGGAATGGATTCAGGATAATTTGGGAGTGTATGAAGCACACTTAACAACATCCGGAACAGATGCTCTCGAGCTGGCTGCTATGCTTACAGTTGAGCCGGGAGATGAAGTTATCGTTCCTTCCTTTACATTTGTTACAACAGCAAGTTCATATGTAAGACAGGGAGCAAAAGCGGTATTTGTTGATGTAAGACCTGATACAATGAACATTGATGAGAATTTAATCGAAGATGCGATTACAGAAAAAACAAAGGTAATCTGTCCTGTTCACTATGCCGGTGTCGGTGCTGAAATGGATAAAATTATGGAGATTGCCAAAAAGCATAATCTTATCGTTGTTGAAGATGCAGCTCAGGCTGTATATTCGCAGTACAAGGGAAAGAGCCTTGGTTCTATCGGTGATATCGGTTGCTTATCATTCCATGAAACAAAAAACTACAGCATGGGTGAAGGCGGAGCAACACTTATCAGAGACGATAAGGAATTAGCAGACGAAGCTGAAAGAAGAAGAGAAAGCGGAACAAACAGAAGAAGATATATCAGAGGCGAGCTCGACAAGTATACATGGGAATTCCTCGGTTCATCTTTCCTTCCGAGTGAGCTTAATGCAGCATTACTGCTTCCGCAGCTGGAAAGAGCTGAACAGATTAATGTAGACAGAAATCATTCATGGAATCTGTATGTCGAAATGTTAGCTGATTTAGACAAACAGGGAATTATTGAACTTCCAAAGCTCCCTGAAAGCTGCACAAGATTCAATGCACATATGTTCTATTATAAGATGAAAGACATCGACGAAAGAACAGCATTTATCGATTACATGATGAATAAAAAGAAGATTAAGGTTATGTCACACTATATTCCTCTTCATGACACCAACGGCGGTCACAAGTATGCAAGATTCCATGGTGAAGATAAGTGGACAACAAAAGAAAGTGAAAGACTTGTCAGAATGCCTTTATATTACAACATGGGCGATGATACAGTTGAAATGATTGTTGAAGCTATTAAAGACTTCTATAAATAGGTCAGAATAATCAGAAAGAGCCCGGAGCTGATGGTATCGGCTCCGGTTATTCAGTTCAGAAGCATAATCTGTTGTTCAAAACGGAAAATCACCCCGGATTACTCTACAGCGCGAAGCGGTTCCGGGGTGGTTTTATTCTGTCATTCTTAAAGAGTTTATTTATTCGCCTCAGCGAACTTCTTCATTCGTTCGATTACTTTTTCTTTGCCTAAAATCTGCTGAATTTCCCAGATGTCTGGAGAATTTGAGCGGCCTGTCAGTGCAATTCTGATAACCGTACTGACATGACCTACATGGCCTTTGTACTGATCGGGGTTTTTCTTGAAATCCTTAGGCTTGGCTGCATAGCCCTTTGCAGAGCCCATATCACGAACTTTGGAAAACCAGTCCTCCTGAGAATCAGCGTGATTATATGTCTCGAGATAGGAAGCTATAATGTCCGCATAATCCTCGGCAGGTACATTTTCAGGGAGCGCATCTTCGTATTCAAACCATTCATCAAAGTAGAATTTTATGAATTCCAGAATCTGTTCGGCATACATTAAATCCTTTCGGGGCTTAGCACCGCTTCTGCCGATATCGAGAACCGAAGCCAGAAAATCTTTGTCGCAGTTTATTAATGCGGTCAGTTCGGGTCTGAATTCATTAGCCCAGTCAATCATGAAATCAGCAAGCTCCGATGCAGGGATTCTGAGAAGAACATCCTTTGAGACATCATTTAGCTTATTGATATCGAATAATGCACCTGAATTGCTCATTTTTTCGGTGGTGAATTCAAACTCGTCTATGTCAGCTTCCGGATTTGCAATTCTCCATTCTTCGAAATTTGAATTGAGAACAGTCAGAAGATATTCGCGTACGGCAGCCGGATGGTAACCCTTTTCGCGATAATAGTCAAGGGAGAGCTCAGGATCCTTTCTTTTAGACAGCTTTCTTTTTACGCCGGTTTCGTCATCTATTTTCATCAGCTGTGCTGTATGACAGTACACAGGTAATTCAAGACCGAGAGCATTGAAAAGCTCGACATGAATCGGAAGGGAAGGAAGCCATTCTTCCCCTCTTACAACATGAGTGGTTCGCATCAGATGATCATCCACAACATGAGCAAAGTGATATGTAGGAATTCCGTTGGATTTGAGGATTACCGTATCCTGGAAGTTTTCAGGCATGGTAAGCTCGCCTCTGATGGCATCGCATACCGTGAAAGTCCTGCCGGAATTTTCTGTGCCCGAAGATTTCAGACGTACAACAAATTCTTCGCCTGCATTAATTCGTGATTCGATTTCTTCAAAAGTCAGGTCTCTGTGCTTTGCAAAGCTTCCGTAAATTCCCGGAGTGAGCTTGCCGGCTTCCTGCTTTGCACGGATATCGGCAATTTCAGACTCTTTCATAAAACAAGGGTATGCCTGACCGTTTTTTACCATTTTCTTAACATAAGTCTGATAGATTTCGCCTCTGCTGCTCTGATAATAAGGGCCGTAGTCCCCGGTATCTTCAACAAGACCGGCACCCTCATCAAATGAAACACCGAAGAATTTCAATGATGAAATAATAACGTCAACAGCACCTTCAACCTTTCTTTTATCATCAGTGTCTTCTATTCTGAGATAAAATGTACCGCCGCTCTGGTGAGCCAGTCTTTCATCAACAAATGCACCGTACAGATTTCCGAGATGAATGAAACCCGTAGGACTGGGACCGAGTCTCGTTACTCTGGCACCGGAATTAAGCTTTCTTTCGGGAAACAGACCTTCGTAATCCGCGGGTGTTCTTTTGATGTCGGGAAATAAAAGATCCGCAAGTTTTTCGTAATTCATATATATAACCTCCAAATTCAGTGTTGACATTGCGATAACACTGACATAATATTTAATATTATAACAAAAATTCCGCAATATTAACAGCAAATATTGGGAACAGTTTAAAACTGTGTTTAAATAAAAGCCAGGCAGTTGACATTTGCATGATATTCGGATAAAATAGCAAAGTAATGTAATATTTATAGTAAAATCGGTGTGACAATGGTTATTGTTAATTGTATAAAAATAGTATTAATATTATTACTTGCAGCAGTAAGAAAAAATCAGGAGATTTACAATGAAAACCGATTATATTGACATGCATATCCATATTCTTCCCGGTGTGGATGACGGAGCCAGAAATCTGCAGGAGACCAGAGATATGCTTATAGCCGCATATAATGAAGGAGTGAGTACAATCGTGGCAACTCCTCACTGCAGTATTGATGGAAAAGCAGTGGAAAGGGCGGAAAAAATAAGAACCGCATATCTTCAGACCTGTCGACTCTGCATGGAAATAGCTGAAGAAACCGGAGAAGAACCTATGAAGCTTTTTCTTGGCAGTGAAATATACTGTTCAACTGCCGCCGCCGGAGGAATACCGGAAATGATCAGACGGGGAGATGCATTCTCCATTAACAACGGGAGATATGTGCTGATAGAAACCAGCTTTACTATAACGTATGGAGAGATGTTTAAAATAATAAGGCAGTTAGAAAAATCGGGATTTATTCCTGTACTGGCACATGTGGAAAGGTATGACAGCCTGTTCGGAAAATGGGAACACATTGATGAACTCATTGAAAATGGTGTCATTATTCAGATGAATGCGGAAAGTCTTGCCCCGCCTAAGCGGTTTTCAGACAGGTTCAGCAAGATAAGAAAATGGTGCTGGCAGCTGATGGAACAGGACAGTGTGCATCTGGTATGCAGTGATGCACACAGAATAGACCGCGGGAACTGCATGGCGGAGGCAATGGAAAGCATTCGAAAAAAGCTTGGCCCGGAAAAGGTGATGGAGCTGACACAAAATGCCGATCGGGTTTTAAATAATGTAGCAATTAAATAATGTTTCAACTGATGGAATAAGCGTGGAAAATACTGTGCTATGACCGGAAAATAGTCGAAATAATAGTATGGGAGAAAGGAAAAATGTCTAAGTTATGAAGCTTCGGAATAATAGTATAAAATCAGCCGTTCTGATATTGATTATAGCAGCCATATCCATTGTGCTGGTATTGGCGATGAGCTCCTGGGGCTCTAAAGTGATTGATACCGGAATCGGAGACAAAAATGCTGAGGAACTGTATAGTGATCGTGATCTGGGAATAAATGATAATGTTAATGCAAACCTGAATGGTTACCGGAATATTCTGATATGCGATATCGGAAATAAGGAAGTGAATTCAAAGAGCGATAATACTCCCGATTCTCTGATAGTTCTCAGCTTGAATAATTCAACAAATGTAACAGAACAGTTTTCAATTTACAGAGGAACAATTACTCAGCAGAGTAACGGAATTATGGCTGTAAAATCCGCCTATACAAACGGAGGAATGCTTGAGCAGATAAAAACTGTAAATGAGAATTTTGATTTGAACATACGGGAATGCATTACCACTAACTGGGAACAGGTAGCAAATCTTGTGGACAGACTTGAAGGGATACAGGTGTACATTACCCGGGATGTTAAAGATGAAGCCAATGAAATAATAACGAATGAAAAATATGGTATACATAAAACTGATCTGATTGAAGGCGAGGGAACGGTTAACGTAACAGGATGGCAGGCAGTTGCTATCTGCTGCTGTGATGCGGAAACCGGCGGAAAAGGAGAACCTGATAAAAACTCCCGTCACCGTCAGGTGCTTGTTCAGATAATAAAGAAAGCAGCAAATCTGTCAGAGAAGGAGAGGCATAAAGCTTATAAAGAATTCGTTGAGAATACAGAATCCAATATAGGAAAAGATAAGGTGTTTGATCTCATAGAACGGATATCAAATTCAACTTTTGCGAATTTTGATTCAACTCAGAACTGGCCTAAAGAATATGACGGGAATAAACCGAATACTTTGGAATCCAACGTAATAGGGCTCTATCAGAGGGTGTTTTATATTGAAAACTATCAGGTTTCATCTTTTGTAAAAGAAGCAAGCACGGCGATTCAGAATGACGGAATCAAAAAACAGGAAGAAACCAATCAAAGCATAGATGTCGAATCATTATTATTAAATAGGAATTAGAAAAATGGAAAAAGAATATAAAGAAATAGATCTTCAGGAATTACTGTATGTTCTGAGAAAAAAAATACTGGTGATAATACTGGTGGCCGTACTGGGTGCGGGATGTGCCTTTGCTTACAGTCAGTTTGCAGCCACACCGATGTATAAAGCAACATCAAAGCTGTATATTATGATGAAAGACAATGAGAAGCTGGGCATAACCGGTCTGCAGGGACTGGAGATGTCCATGGATCTGACAAGGGATTATGCGGAACTTATCAAGAGTCGTCCTGTGGTTGAAAAGGTTAACTCTAATCTTGATCTGGGAATGAGTTATGAAAAGCTTGTTAAACAGGTTAGTGTGAATAATCCCGACGATACACGTATCATGGAAATAGGAATCAGTAACAGTAATTCCAAAACAGCCAGAAACATAGCCAACGAATTCGCAGAAGTGGCTAAAAAGCAGATTTCCGAAATTATGAAAACTGATGAACCTACGGTTGTGGAGTATGCGGTAATACCTAAAGCACCTTATTCACCTGATAAAACCAGAAATACTCTACTGGGATTTCTGATAGGCCTGTTATTATCGTCAATAATAATACTGGTGCTTCATTTTATGAATGACAATATTGTTAATCAGGAAGATATTGAGAAAAATCTTGGTCTGCCTGTTCTTGCTACTATTCCTATTGACAGAAAGGCTATGAGGAAAACCAAAAAGGACAGTAAACGAAAGCGAAAAGGTAGTGATGATAAGAGAGGAGGAGTGTGATAATAATGGCACCATTAATACTTGAAAATCTCTCCAAACTGGAGTATGCCCAGAGAGAAGCATATAATTCTCTGAGAAGCAATCTGCAGTTTTGCGGAAAAGATATTAAAAAGATCATGTTTACCAGTTGCGGACCTGCGGAAGGAAAATCTACAGTATCCTTTGAAATATCAAGATCACTGGCTGAAAGCGGAAAAAAAGTGGTTCTGGTAGATACGGATTTGCGTAAATCTGTTTTGATGAGCAGATACGGAATTTACGCTTCGGATAATAAAGTGAGCGGACTGACTCATTATCTGTCAGGTCAGGATTCACTTCCGGGAATAGTTCACTCAACAAATGTTGAGAATCTCAGTATCATTGTGAGCGGACCGGATTCTCCCAATCCTTCTGAGCTGCTGGCAAGTAAAACCTTTTCGGATATGATGACTGAACTGGAAAAACATTTTGATTATATAATTGTGGATTCTGCGCCGTTAGGTCTTGTTATTGATGCAGCCGTTGTAGCTTCGACGTGTGACGGTGTTGTAATTGTCGTTGAGAGTAATAAAAACGGGCGGCGTCTGGTTGAAGATGTAAAAAAACAGCTGGAACGTACCGGAATAAGAATTCTGGGCTGTGTATTAAACAAGTTTGACGAAACCAAAGGAGGATATTCGTATTATTCCAAATACGGAAAATACGGAAAGTATGAGAGATATTATTAACAGTAAATCTCATTGCCGGCTTCTGCGGAATCATAGTTTAATGCTATAAAAGCTCCTAAGCTGTAAGTGAAATCAACCTGTCTGTAGAAAAGAATCTGTTCAGAGGTACAAGTGAGACTGATTCGGAGTATCGATGTCATATATTTTTCACCCTCTGCCATCTGACAGAAGGTGTTTCACTTTATTTGATCCGGTTTCGCAGGTGCGGTTTAAATAATACAAGTAATAGTTATTTTTATGTGTGCTGATTACATATGCGATGCGTTGGAAAATCAGCAAAGAGAGAGAAATGAAAAAGAAAAATAATCTTATTGCCGTACTTCTGATATTTTATGATATAATAGCGGCAAACCTGGCTTACGGTCTTGCATTATGGCTGAGATTTGAAAACATACATGCAATACCTGAGAAATATTTAATGAGCTGGGTGTATTTCATCCCGATTTTTTCGGCGCTGGTAGTAGTGGTATTCGCTGCGTTCAGACTGTATGTAAGCATATGGAAATATGTGGGATATAGGGAAATAATAAAATCATTTATTGCCTGTACAATTCTGGGACTGCTCCACTTCATAGATATCAGGCTTTATTTCGTACGTATGTCGGTTTCATACTATATCATAGGCTGGCTTCTTATGTTTGTATTTCTGACAGGAGTGAGAATGAGCTATCGCTTTGCCAGGATTATCAAAAATATAATTGACAGAAACGATGATTCGCTGGAAAGAGTTCTGGTAGTCGGAGGGGGAGAAGCCGGAAGACTGATAATCCGTGAATTCAGAAACCGGGAGCCAATGCTCTGCAAGGTTATCTGCGTGGCGGATGATGCACAGGAAAAAATCGGAAAAACAATAGAAGGAGTGCTGATCAGAGGAACAATACAGGAAGTCCCGCAGCTGGTGGACATGTACAGCATAGACAGAGTCATTATTGCCATTCCGTCAGCCGACAAGGAACAGAAAAGAACAATAATCAATAAAGTAAAGCTCGCCGGTTGTGATATCGGAATTCTTCCGGGACTTACAGATTTAGTCAACAATCCGGTAGATTTGGAAAAAATCAGAGATGTGGATATTGAAGACCTTCTGGGCAGAGATGCTGTCAGCCTGGACAACACAAAAGTCGGAGAACTGCTTAAAGATAAAATAATTCTTGTGACGGGCGGCGGCGGAAGTATAGGCTCAGAGCTGGTCAGACAGATAGTACGTTTTATGCCGAAACGGCTGATTCTTTTCGATGTTTACGAAAACGGAGTCTACGATATTCAGCAGGAAATAATAAGAGCTTATCCGGAGATCGACCTCGAAATAATTATCGGTTCGATTTGTGATGAAAACACGGTCAGACATTTATTTGATAAATACAGGCCGGACATTGTTTATCATGCGGCAGCACATAAGCACGTGCCTCTTATGGAAGCTGTGCCATGTGAAGCTATTAAGAATAACGTGATGGGTACATATTATCTGGCAAAGGCGGCGTCCGATTTCGGAACAGACCGTTTTCTGCTTATTTCCACAGATAAGGCTGTGAATCCGACCAATATTATGGGAGCCAGTAAGAGGCTTTGCGAAATGGTTGTTAAAGCTATGGATGAAAAAAGCGATACCGATTATATGGCAGTGAGATTCGGCAATGTGCTGGGTTCCAGCGGCTCGGTGGTGCCTCTGTTTAAACGTCAGATTCGGGAAGGCGGACCTGTAACAGTAACCCATCCTGAAATAACAAGATTTTTTATGACTATACCCGAGGCCGTAAGTCTGGTTCTCCAGTCAGGTGCATATGCTAAAGGAGGAGAGCTCTTTGTGCTGGATATGGGTGAGCCTGTGAAAATAGATGATCTTGCAAGAAATCTTATTGAGCTTTCCGGGCTGGTGCCGGATGTGGACATTAAAATAGAATATACAGGTCTAAGACCCGGTGAAAAGCTTTATGAGGAGTTACTCATGGAAGGCGAAATCATCGGCAAAACAGATAATGCACTTATTTATATAGGAAAGCAGAGTGAGATTCCGAAGGACTTTTTTGAAACTCTTAATGAGTTATATGAAGCTGCGGAAGCAAATGCCGATGATATGATTGAAAGGGTTGCAAAAGTGGTGGAAACTTATGAACCCAAAAGAGATAATGCGGCATTTCCGAAGAAACAGGATGTCTTCTGATTAAGAAGTATGTTAAAGAATTTAGTAATAGTTTTTTTTACAGCCATGATACCCGTGATGGAGCTGAGAGCTGCAATACCTATGGGTGTGGCATTGAATCTGCCGGTATGGAGTATATATGCGGCAGCGGTACTGGGAAACATGATACCGGTACCCTTTATTATCATTTTTGTAAGACGGATTCTTCAATGGATGAAAGGTAAAGAGGGAATTCTCAACAGAATTGCCGTATTTATGCTGAATAAAGCGGACAGAGCGGCAGAAACTCTTTTCAAATATGAGCTTCTGGGTCTTGTAATACTGGTGGCTATACCACTTCCAGGAACAGGAGCCTGGACGGGAGCACTGGTGGCGGGCATGTTTAACCTGCGAATGAAAGTGGCCGTGCCTCTGATATTTCTGGGAGTTCTGATTGCCGGAGGAATAGTGATGGCTCTTTCACTGGGAGTGAGTGCGGCAATCTGACGATGTGAGCACTTAAGTTTTGTCGCGGCCCCAATGCCGGGTTTGTATTACTTGTAATATGTATTAAAAAACGGAGAATCAGTAGAATGTTCAACAAAAATAATCAGAATATTGAAAGGTTTGATAAAAGAGTATGGCTGTCAAGCCCCACAATGCACGGTGAAGAGCTGAAGTATATGACAGAGGCCTATGAAACCAACTGGATGAGTACAGTCGGAAAGAATATAAATGCAGTTGAGGAAACAGCTGCCGGAAAAAGCGGTGTGAAATGCGCAGCCGCACTTTCAAGCTGTACCGCTGCTCTGCATCTTTGCTGCAGACTTGCCGGTGAGAGGCTTTACGGCAGACCGGAACCCGGTCACGGTGCACTGGAGGGACGGAAGGTTTTCTGCTCTGACATGACATTTATTGCGACTTTGAATCCGGTGATTTATGAGGGTGGAATTCCTGTTTTCATAGATACAGAGGCCGATTCATGGAACATGAACCCGAAGGCTCTGGATAAGGCCTTTTCCCTTCATCCCGAAGTAAAGCTTGTAGTTTATGCAGAGCTGTATGGCTTTCCGGGAAAGGTCGATGAAATAAAGAAAATATGTGAAAAACACGGAGCACTGCTGATTGAAGATGCGGCTGAATCATTAGGAGCATATGCTGCCGGAAAACCGTGCGGTTCATATGGCGATTATGGGGCGATTTCATACAACGGTAATAAAATCATTACAGGAAGCTCCGGCGGATGTTTTTTAACCGACAGCGAAGAGGATGCGGGTAAAGTCAGAAAGTGGTCAACCCAGGCCAGAGAAGCGGCGACATGGTATCAGCATGAAGAGGTTGGTTATAACTATCGAATGAGTAATGTGGTTGCCGGAGTGGTGAGAGGTCAGTATCCGCACCTTGAAGAGCACATAGCTCAGAAAAGGGCAATCTATGAAAGATATCGGGAAGGTTTTAAAGATTTTCCTGTTAGGATGAATCCTGTAACAGAGGGCACTGTACCGAATTACTGGCTGAGCTCCATGATAATAGATGAGGAAGCAATGTGCAGCGTTGTGAGGACAGAAACCGCTTCCGATTATGTAAGAGAAACAGGAAAAACGTGTCCGGACGAAATTCTTGAGGCACTGGCGAAGATAAATGCGGAAGGACGACCGATCTGGAAACCGATGCATATGCAGCCGATGTACAGGATGCATGAGTTCGTAACGGTTAGCGGAACCGGTAGGTATCGGTCGAACGCTTATATTGCCGGTGGGGTAAAAGATGTTGGTGCAGATATCTTCCGGCGCGGTGTGTGCCTGCCAAGCGATAATAAGATGACAAAGGAAGAGCAGGACATAGTAATTGAAGTGGTCAGAGAGTGCTTCGTATAGAAGAAAATAGGTAAAAAACAGAAAATTATGAAGTATAAGGCAAAAGGCGGAAAAGGAATGATTAAATGAATGAAAAGCTACTTGTATTGGGAAGTGACTTTGGGACATTAGATATTGTTCGTGAAGCTAAAAAGCAGGGCTTGTATGTGATCGTAACAGATCTGATGGATACTTCACCTGCAAAAGAAGCGGCAGATGAAAGCTGGCATATCAGCACAACAGAAATCGATATTCTTGAAAAAAAATGCAGAGAATTGGAAGTCAAGGGGATTCTGGCCGGAGCAAGTGATTTCAACCTAACTCTGGTACGAGAGCTGTGTAAAAGATTAAACCTTCCTGTTTATTGTGATAATGACTATGCATGGCGGGTGTCAAGTGATAAAAGTGAATTTAAAAAAATATGCTGCTCATTGGGAGCACCGGTTGCGGCAGGATATGAATTGACCGATGAATTATCAGAAGAACAGTTAGATAAAATACAGTATCCGGTTGTAATAAAACCGGTGGATAAATGTGGAAATACGGGGATGAGCTATTGTTAAAATGAAGAGGAACTGATAAAAGCCTATCATTATGCAAGAAGTGTTTCCGATAATCCGACAATCGTGTGTGAACGGCAGCTTCATGGCCCGGAGTGGACTGCTTATTATATTCTGGCTGACGGAACAGCTCAGTTGTTTTATTTTATTAAAGAGCATCATCAGCCGGGTGAGCTGCCAAACCTATATTCAATTTTTTACTCAACCGCACATCATTTAAAACAATATAAGGAAGAGCTTGATGAAAAAGTAACTATGGTATTTAAGGAGGCCGGCTTTACCGAAGGAATTGCATGGGTTGAAACGATGCTGGATGACGACGGACATTTTTATCTGATTGAATGCGGTTATAGATTTGGCGGAGATATGGAGAATATCTGTTATGAAAAAGTGTCAGGCTTTAATTCAATAAAATGGATGCTTGATACTGCGATGGGAGTAAAGCATACGGCAAAGGATTTACCTGCTCCTTTGACAACCGCATATAAAAAATGCTCCGCTGCATATCATTTGTTTGCCGGCAGAGATGGTGTGATTGCCGGTATCGAAGGGCTTGAAATAATCGCATCAAATCCCAATATTTTTCCCGATATGCCTAAAGGAGTAGGTAGCAGAGTCTATTATCATAAGTGTATGGGAAATATCCGTATATTCGGGGAAACGCATCGGGAAATGGTTGAGTGTATTAAGCTGATAAGTGAAAATCTGAAAATATATGATGAAAACGGAGAAGAACTGTATATAAAATATGATGATTATGAGGCAATAATCGAAGATTTTGAAGCAGGACTTGCCGAATTTGGCGTTGAATTATGAAAAAAGAGTGAATTATGAGGAATAACAGTTTTTATTTAAGACATGTCAAGCGATTGCTAGATATCCTATGTGCAATGACGGCAATTATAGTTTTCAGCTGGCTGTATGTAATAATTGCCGTTCTTGTCAGATTGAAGCTTGGAAGACCTGTTATATTTATGCAGAAAAGAGCCGGAAGGATTAATCCATTAACAGGGAAAGAAAAGATTTTTACGCTTTATAAATTTCGTACAATGACGGATGAAAGAGATGAAAACGGAGAGCTGCTGCCGGATGAAGTGAGACTGACAGGGTTTGGCAGATTTCTCAGAAGCACAAGTCTTGATGAACTGCCGGAAGCATGGAATATATTAAAAGGCGATATGAGTGTAGTGGGACCGAGACCTTTACTTGTAAAATATCTGAACCGTTATACTGAACATCAGAGGCGTCGTCATGAAGTTAATCCCGGCTTATCGGGATATGCCCAGGTTCACGGCAGGAATCTTTTATCATGGGAAGAAAGATTTGATATGGATGTCCTTTATGTGGATAATGTCAGTTTTTTCATGGATCTGAAACTAGTTATTAAGACTGTTGCAGTTGTTTTGAATAGAGCCGGAATTACAAGTGATACCTGTGAAACCATGGAAGAATTTATGGGAACGGAAGAAGAATTAGAGAAATAATGATGAAAACTCCATACTATATGATTAATCAGAATGAACTGGACAGGAATTTTAATAAAATGTCATCGGCACTGAAAGATAATTGGAATAACTCTATAATAGGTTATTCGTATAAAACAAATTATCTTCCGTGGATAATTCAGCATTTTGATAATTTAGGCTGTTATGCAGAGGTTGTGTCGGAAGATGAATACCTGCTTGCAAAGCGCATAGGTGCCGGAAACAGAATAATATATAACGGTCCGGTTAAAACGAAAGAAACATTTTATGAAGCACTTTCCGTTGGGGCAATAGTAAATATTGATTCATGGAGAGAAATTGACTGGCTGGAAGAGTGCGGTTTTAAAGATAAATCAATCGGAATCAGAGTAAATTTTGATATTGAAAAAATGTGCCCCGGACAGTCACAATGCGGAGATGAAGGCGGAAGATTCGGTTTCTGTTATGAAAACGGCGAACTGAAAAAAGCAATAATAAGTATTCAATCAAAAGGTTTTCATATATCCGGGATTCATTTGCACACAAGTTCAAAATCCCGGGGACTTGATATATACAAAGCTGTTTCGGAAGTGGCCTGTGCTATTCAGGAAGAGTTTGATTTGGAATTATCGTATGTTGATGTGGGAGGCGGTTTTTTCGGAGGCCTGAATAATAAACCTCAGTTTGAAGAGTATTTCGCTCTCATTTCAGACGTGCTGTGCAGACGGTTTTCTCCGGATAATACTACTCTTATTATAGAGCCCGGAATGTCTCTTATCGGTGCACCGGTCAGTTATTTCACAACGGTTATTGATATTAAATCTACTGAGAAAAACCGGTTTGTGGTAACTGATGGTTCGAGAACCGGTATTGATCCGTTTTTGAAGAAGGAATCATATTTTTATTCAATTCATAAAAAAGAAAGAACTCCGGTTATTGATAAACAGGTGATATGCGGTTATACCTGCATGGAAAATGACAGGCTGTTTACAGCATTTGAATGTCAGGAGTTATGCTGTGGAGATCAGATTGAATATGAGAAGGTTGGTGCGTACACAATGTGTCTGGCCCCGATGTTTATTAAAAGCTTCCCGGATGTCTATGTTAAGAACGGAGACACAGTAAAGTCTGTGAGAAATGCATGGGGTACAGAGGAGTATTTCATGAAGTCGATTTTGGAAGGTAATGAATAATGAACATTCTTATTCTGAGCGCGGGAACGCGCAATAAAATAATTCAATACTTTAAAGATACTCTTTCGGACAGAGGGCGTGTGGTAGCAGCGGATATGCAGAATATCGCACCGGCAATATACGAGGCGGATAAATACTATATTGTTCCCCGTATTACAGAACCGGGATATATGGATTTGGTATTAGATATCTGCAGAAGAGAAAAAATAAATGCTGTGCTCAGTCTGATTGATCCTGAGTTAAGTCTTTTGGCAGCTAACAGAAATAGATTTGATGAATCGGGGATTACTGTTATCGGTTCATCTTATGACCTTTGTGAGATGG
This sequence comes from Firmicutes bacterium UBA1739, assembly GCA_002315385.1. Lineage (GTDB taxonomy): Bacteria > Bacillota > Clostridia > Peptostreptococcales > Anaerovoracaceae > UBA1739. The sequence continues at coordinate 53,096 of DCHZ01000033.1, forward strand.
CTTTAGATAAGATGCAAATGTTTCACTGGCTCAGTGAGCATGGCTATAACTGTGCAAAAAGCTATGATGACAAAGAAGTGTTTTATAAAGATCTGGATAACAATAAAATCTCGTTCCCTGTGTTTGTCAAACCTGTTCGAGGCAGTGCATCTGTCGCAATTAATAAGGTTGAAGATAAAGAAACTCTTGAATTGCTCTGGTCACACAGTGAAGGACTGATGATACAGGAGTATTTAAGAGGTCAGGAGATAGGGGCGGATGTATATATTGATATGATCAGCCATGAGGTGGTTTCGATTTTTACAAAAAGAAAGCTTCTCATGCGTGCCGGTGAAACAGATAAAGCCGTAAGCTTTAAAGATGAGAAACTGTTCAGTCTTATAGAGAGTTTTGTGACTGATTGCGGCTGGTCAGGTCAGATTGATATTGATATTTTTGATATTGACGGAGAGTATTATATTTCCGAAGTAAATCCCAGATTCGGGGGTGGATATCCGCATGCGTATGAGTGCGGGTGCAACCATATGAAGCTGATCGAAAATAATGTAAACGGGATAGCAAATAATAAAAACACAGGTGCGTATGAAGAAGGTATCTGTATGATGAAGTACAGCGAAATAATGATTAAAGAGTATTCTGAATAGAAAAGGTAACCGGTATGAGTTTTTCTGTGAATACAGGATTAAGATATGGTGTTGTGATTTAATATGAAAATATTAATTTTAACTAATGTTTATAGTGGTCTATACAGCTTCAGAAAAGAGCTTATTGAGGCATTAATCCAATATGGTAACAGAGTAATTGTGATTGCACCGGAGGATGATTATGCGGAAAAGATAAAAGCGCTGGGTGCGGAAATTACAGACATAAGATTGAGGCGGCGGGGAATGAATCCGTTTCAGGATTTCAGTTTGTTTCTTAATTATATAAAGCAATTGAAAAGAACAGAACCTGATGTTGTTCTGACTTATACCGTAAAACCCAATATTTTCGGGGGTCTTGCCTGCAGGATATTAAATATACCATATATAGCAAACATAACAGGATTGGGAACATCAATATATAATAGCGGCACATTGGCTGATATCGTTCTGGCATTGTACAGGTCCGGAACAAAAAAAGCCAGTCAGGTAATGTTTCAAAACAGGCATAATAAAGTTTTTTTCGAGAAAAAAGTATTAAAAAGAGAAGGCAGGCTGATTCCGGGTTCGGGTGTCAATCTGAAACAGTTTTCATTCTCCGAATATCCGGAAAATGACGGGAGGATAAGGCTGGTGTGTGTTACCAGAATAATGAAGGATAAAGGCATTGAGGAATTCCTGGATTGTGCCGAATACATTAAAGCAAAGTATGATAATGTTTCTTTTGACTTGGTAGGAGATTATGATGATAAAGCCTACGAACAGAGAATAGTATCTCTTCACAAACAAAGCGTAATTAATTATCACGGGGTGCAGGAGGATGTTGCGGGATTCTATAAAGCGGGCCATGCACTCATACAACCTTCGTATCATGAAGGCCTGTCAAATGTGCTTCTGGAAAATGCAGCCTGCGGAAGACCGTGCATATCCACTGATGTTCCCGGATGCAGGGAAGTATTTGACAATGGAATATCGGGTATATCCTGTAAAGCAGGAGACAGTAAATCGCTGATTGAAGCTGTGGAGAAATTTATCGGGCTTGACTATAACCTGAAATCGAAAATGGGAAAAGCGGCACGAATAAAAGTCGAAAACGAGTTCAGTCGTGAGCTGGTAATCGGGGCATATTTTGAGGAAATAGAATCGGCCGTAAGATGAGGGAAAATGATGAGTTTTTGTATTTATGACAGGTTAATAACAGGAGAATCAAAGCTTGCGGTAATTGGTCTGGGCTATGTGGGAATGCCTATTGCTGTGGCATTTTCAAAAAAAGTGGAGGTAATAGGGTTTGACACGAATACAGATAAAATTGAACTCTACAGATCCGGATTTGATCCGACTCGCGAAGTCGGAGACGAAGAAATAAAAAAGTGCAGTGTTGATTTTACATATGATGAAAAAAGAATCGGTGATGCGGAGTTTATTATAGTGGCAGTTCCTACTCCGGTAAATGAGGATCATTCACCAAACCTTAATCCTGTTATAAAGGCTTCGGAAACAGTAGGAAAAAATCTTAAAAAAGGAGCGATTGTAGTTTATGAATCGACCGTATATCCCGGCGTGACAGAAGACATCTGCGTTCCGGTTCTGGAACAGGCATCGGGGTTGAAGTGTGGAACTGATTTTAAGGTTGGTTATTCTCCCGAACGGATTAATCCCGGTGACAAGGTTCACAGACTGGAAACAATTACAAAAATAGTAAGTGGCATGGATGAAGAATCGCTTGAGGATATTGCTAATGTATATTCACTTGTTGTGGAAGCAGGGGTATTCAAAGCCGCGAGTATAAAGGTTGCCGAGGCAGCAAAAGTAATAGAAAACTCACAGAGAGATATAAATATCGCGTTTATGAATGAATTGTCAATTATTTTTAATAAGATGGGAATTGATACGTATTCGGTACTTAAAGCAGCGGAAACAAAGTGGAACTTTCTTAATTTTACACCGGGTCTTGTCGGAGGTCACTGCATAGGTGTGGATCCTTATTATCTGACATATAAGGCTGAAGAACTCGGATATCATTCACAGATTATTCTTTCGGGAAGACGCATCAATGACGATATGGGCAGATATGTTGCGGAAAATGTGATCAAAAACCTTATTAAAGCAGATGTGCCGGTTAAGAACGCAAAGGTTGCTGTCTTAGGGTTTACATTTAAAGAGAATTGCCCTGATACGAGAAATACGAAGGTAATTGATATAATCAATGAACTACGGGAATACGGAATAGAACCGGTTGTTGCGGATCCTCAGGCTGATGCCGCAGAAGCTGAGAAGCTTTATGGAATTAGGTTTACCGATATCAGCAGAATAAATGATATGGATGCTGTAATATTAGCTGTTGCACATGATGAATTCAAAGGTATGATGCTTAGTGATGTTGAAAAACTCTTTAAAGACGGGCCTGAAGAAGGGAAGGTTATCATTGAAGTGAAGGGTCTTTTGAATAGAAAAGAAGCTGAAGCTTCCGGGTATCATTATTGGAGGCTATGATCATGGGCGCATATGCGATAAGTTTGCATATTATACTGAGAAAAGAAGTAAAAATGCCGGAGGAAAGATGATATGGGATATAAACATTTGGAATTTCTCGATGATAGCCTGTTTCTTGTTACTGGAGGAGCGGGGTTTATTGGTTCAAATTTATGCGAGGCCATATTAAAGCTTGGATATAGAGTAAGATGTCTTGATGACCTGTCAACAGGTAAAAAAGAAAACATCAAGGACTTTGAAGATAATGAAAGCTTTGAATTCATTGAGGGTGATATTAAGGACTTTGATACTTGTATGAGGGCTTGTAAAGGTGTGGATTATGTACTTAATCAGGCCGCATGGGGAAGTGTTCCGAGAAGTATTGAGATGCCTGTGTTTTACTGCTCAAATAATATCCTGGGAACGGTCAACATGCTGGAAGCGGCAAAACAGAATGGAGTAAAAACTTTCGTTTACGCCTCAAGCTCTTCTGTTTACGGTGATGAACCCGGGCTTCCGAAGGTAGAAGGAAGAGAAGGAAACCTTCTTTCACCTTACGCACTTACTAAAATGGCAGACGAAGAGTGGGCAAAGCAGTACACTATGCATTACGGACTTAAAACGATTGGGCTCAGGTATTTTAATGTATTTGGCAGAAGGCAGGATCCTGAAGGCGCTTATGCGGCGGTTATACCCAGGTTCATTATGCAGCTGATGAAAGGCGAACGACCCACTATCAATGGTGACGGAAAACAAAGTCGGGATTTTACATATATAGAAAATGTTATTGAGGCTAATCTCAAGGCTTGTCTGGCACCTGAGGAAGCCTCCGGAGAGGCATTTAATATAGCCTACGGCGGACGAAAGTATTTAATAGATATTTATTACGGATTAACAAAGGCACTCGGGGTAAATATCGAGCCGGTTTTCGGCCCGGACAGAAAAGGCGATATTAAACACAGCAATGCTGATATTGAAAAGGCAAAAAAACTGCTGGGATATGAACCGGAATATAGTTTTGAAAGAGGTATTGAAGAAGCGATAGAGTGGTATAAGGAGAATTTGAAAGGATTATTGAATCGATGAAGAATATCTTATTGTTATTGGCAAATCTGGGTCTTGGAGGTCAGGAAAGGATTGGGATAAATACTGCTCAGATTCTTAAGGACGACTATAATGTTTCGATTGCGATATTTGATGATAAGGATACTGTATATCATGCTGAATGTGAAATCATAAATCTGAACATACCTGCAAAAAAAGGGAAAATCCTCAAAGCAATAAATGTTATTCGCAGAGTATTGGCATTAAACCGACTGATACGGGAAAAGAGAATTGATATTGTGTATTCATTTGGAACCACCGCTAATTATGTTAATGCATTATCAATAAGAAAAAAACTGTCAGTTATTTCCATTCACGGTTATAAAAGCGCTTCAGTCAGCAGAATAGAAAGAATAATTTATAACAGAGCAGACAGGGTGATTTGTGTATCAGAAAAAATCTCCGAAACTCTTTCCGACAATGCCCCGGAGCTTAAGAATAGAATCAGCACGTTATACAATCCTTATTATATAGAAGAAATATTGAAAAAAGGAGAAGAACCGGTCGCGGATTATGCTTTTACGAGTAAAGTGATTGTTGCACATGGAAGACTGAACAGAATAAAGAATTATCCGAGACTGATTAAAGCATTCAGTCTTATTAAGAAGGATTTTGAGGATGCAAGGCTCCTTATTATCGGAGAAGGAGAAGAGAGGGAAAAGCTCCGCTTATTAGTTGATAAACTTGAATTAGGTGAATATGTTACTCTTATAGGGTTCAGAAGTAATCCGTTTGCATACATAGCAAAATCAGATATATATGTTCTTACATCATATAATGAGGGATTTCCCAATGCATTAGTTGAAGGAATGTGCTTTCTTCCCGCAGTATCGGCAGACTGTATGAGCGGTCCCAGAGAAATCCTTTCTGACGGGCCGATAGATAGAATTACAAAAGGATGGGAAACAGAAGAATACGGCATTCTGGTTCAGCCGGCAGAAAATGAGGAATATAATGAACAGATAACGGATGATGACAGAATACTGGCCGATGCGATTGTTGAGTTGCTGCATTGTGAAGAAATGTATTCGGAGCTGAAAAAAAGAGCCGGTAAAAGAGTAACGGAGTTTTCTTATGATGTCTATAATAAAAAGCTAATTGAAATATTAAAATAAAGAAGGATCGGTAATGAGAGTAATGATCAGCTATGGTTCTGTTTCTAACGGCGGAGCTGAAAAGGTAATAGTATGTCTTGCAAACTATTTTGCTGAAAAGGGCGATGAGGTAAGTATAGTAGTGGCAGATGACGGAAAATGCGGTTATATACTGGATAATAGAGTTAAAGTAATTTCTCACAATACAATGGGTATAAGTAATAATGCTTTTGATGTATTCAGAAGAGAATTGACAACAATAACAAAAATGAGAAAAACTATTTCCCGGATTAATCCGGATATTATTCTGTGTATGGATCCGCGATATGCTTTTGAAGCGAAGCTTGCGGGAAAGGGAATATGCAGTAAAGTAATCGGCTCGGAAAGATCAAATCCATATGCAGAAAGAACCGGAAAAAAAGACAGACTGTTTGTTTCACTTTCCGGATACCTGAATGGTTTCATTTTTCAGACTAATGGTGCGAAAAGCTATTATCCCGGAAGGATTCAAAAAAGAAGCACTGTCATTTCAAACGGATTATTTGAAGATATCAATGCGAAGTTTATTCCTTTCGATAAAAGGGCGCAGTTTGAAATATGTGCCACAGGAAGACTGGCACCTGTAAAAAGATATGACGTAATGATCAACGCAATAAAGCTTGTAAAAGAACAGGGATATGACGTCAGACTTCATATTTACGGGGAAGGAGATTATCGACAGGAAATAGAAAGAATAATTACCGAAAATAAACTGAATGAAAATATTATTCTGGAAGGAAGAAGAAAACAGATTTATCCGGAACTGATGAAATACAGATACTTTCTGCTTACCAGTGACAACGAGGGAATGCCTAATGGATTAATTGATGCTATGGCATGCGGCTGTGCCTGTATTTCCACAGATTGTGATTTCGGCCCTTCGGAATTGATTAATAACGGAGTTAACGGGTTTCTGGTCAGCGTGAATAATCCGGAAGAGATATCAAATTGCATAATTATGATGATAAACGATAATACAATAGGATATGAATTGTCACGTAATGCAATTACAATCAGGGAAACTCTTTCAAAAGAAAACATACTGGGTAAGTATTATCAATATATTGAGGAAACAGTAAATGGGATATAAAATAATAGTCAGAATGGACGATATCTGTCCGTGGATGGATATTGACCGGTTTAATAAATACATTGAAATGCTTAGTAATCTGGGAATTAAACCATTGCTGGGCATTGTACCTGACTGCAGAGATAAGCAGCTAATGATTTCAGAAGTAACCGGTTTCTGGGAATTGATGCGTGAGTATAAGAAAAAAAGCTATCCGATTGCTATGCACGGAGTATTTCATACCTATGTCAGCAATAAAGAGGGGCTTGTTTGTAAAAGGCCTATGAGTGAATTTGCCGGTCTCTCATATAAAGAACAGTATGAAAAGCTTTCTCACGGGTTGGCTGTTATGAGAGAACAGGATTTGGAAACTGACGTTTTTTTCGCACCCGGTCATTCTTATGATTGCAACACTCTGAAGGCTTTAAAAAAACTGGGATTTAATTATATCAGCGACGGCAGATCATTCGGTCCTTACATACTGGAGGGAGTGAAATGCATTCCGGCAGCGAGTGCATATCGTTTACATTTCGGAAGGGGACTGCTTACGATTTGCATACACAGCAATAACAAAAGCGAAAAAGACTATATGAGATTAAAGGAATTTTTGGAAAAGAAAAAGAATAAAATAATTTCATTCAATGAAGCAAAAGCGTTTTCAGCTAAAAGGTATTTATTAAGCAGAATCGGAGAAAAAGTAAACCTGACAATAGATCAGATAATAATGAATGCCGCCGGAATAATAAAAAACAGATAGAATTTTTGAGAGATAATTATGAAAATTTCAATTAACAGAATCAGAATAAATAAATACTGCCTTGTATGGTCTTTAATAATTGCCGAGCTGCTGCTGCTTTTCTGCAGGGATTTCGCGGGAATGCAAATAACCAAGTATGCTTTTATTATCCTTACAACCGGCGCGTTACTATTAAGCGACAAAAAGAGAATGTATGAAATAATTGCTTTTCTGATACCTCTTTTCGCGGGGATGCCGGGGACTCTTATTTCCTGTATAGCTTTACTGATTGTTTTGGGAAAGTCGTTTAAGTCAAAAATAAAAATAGATTCAAAAGGTCTTGTTTTCTGTTTGGCAATTCTTATCATTGAGCTTCTGTCTGCTTTCAGAGGATATTTCGGCATAGCCGATTATATTAGATTTGCGGGACCGTTTCTGTTAACCTTTCTTTTTATTTTTGACAGGAGTGAAGAGTATGATAATTATAAGATTTCAAGGAATTACATACTGGGACTGGTAATAGCTGTTGTGGATGTTGTAGGGCAAATGATTATCAGATACGGAATATCAATAGTATTGATAATGGATGTGCGAATAGGAGACATTGCGAGCCTTTCCGGTGAAACCTCCGAAGGAATGAGTTTCGCGTACAACTCTAATCAATTGGGGATTATGTGTGCTGTTGCCGCAATGATGTGCCTGATTCTGATAATAAGATATAAAATAAAGTATTATATTTTACCTGTTGTTCTTTTCCTGATGGTCGGAACAATGACTCAGTCAAGGACCTTCCTGGTAGTTTTGCTGTTGGGAATTATCATGTTTATTATTCTGGGAAATGACAGTCCCGGCAAAGCCATTAAAAAAGTTCTGATCCTGCTGACAGGAATATCGGTATCACTGCTTTTAATTATTAAGCTTCTGCCCAAATACCTGCAGACATTTATCAGTAGATTTAAGGAAGCAGATATATTTAACGGGCGAGGTGAAATTACATCATCATATTGGCAGGAGTTTTTTAATCATATTGACAGATGGCCTATCGGAGTAGGTCTTCAGAATTATAGTGAAAAGTATGGTATTTTTGCATCAGTTCATTTTGGCATGCAGGAAGTAACTGTGACATGGGGTATTATTGGATTAATACTTGTTATTCTGATTCTGATAAGAATGTTCAGATTACTCGATTATAAAAAAAGGTCGGATTATATTATGATAATTCCGCCGGCAATGATGCTGGTTGGAATACAGTCAGGTCAGTTTTTCTCAAATACAGTGACATTATTATCCTTTATTGCTTTATTTGCCTTCGCAAATATCAGAAGAGAAAAAACGGATAATGTGAATAAATTACCGGAAACGGAAAATTGAAATAGGTGGAATACTTGGAAAATGAAAGAATAAATAAAAAAACCGTAATCAGTTCATTGATTTATAAGTTTTCCGAAAGACTTTCGGTGAAAGGAATAGGATTACTGATCAGTATCATATTGGCAAGATTACTTGCACCTGATGTTTTTGGACAGATTGCGATACTGACTGTATTTATCACTTTGTCTCAGACAATAATACAAAGCGGATTGAATGTTGCATTAGTGCAGAATAAAGAAACCACAGATGACGACTTTTCTACAGTTTTTTACATCAGCACCGGACTGGCAGTTCTTCTTATCTGTGCTTTGTACTTTATCGCACCTTTAGTCAGCAGCTTCTATTACATGGATGCGCTAACATGGCCCCTGCGCGTTTATTCGCTTTCACTGTTATTCGGTGCTTTCAATTCAGTGCAGCTGGCAAGAATGGAAAGGCTGATGCAGTTCAGAAGAATAATGTATTGCAGTCTGACGGCAACCGTGTTATCCGGCAGTCTGGGAGTAGTGCTGGCATATAAAGGTGCGGGGTTATGGTCTCTGGTTTTGTATTATTTTTCCAATGTTGTAATTGACTGTATCGCGATGTTTGCAATACAGAGATGGCTGCCGGGTCTTGTGTTTTCCGTTGAAAGAGGGAAAGTGCTGTTTTCTTATGGCTGGAAGATTCTGGTATCGGCTCTGTTATGCAGTGTATACTATGATCTTAATTCGCTGATAATAGGCAAGAAATTCTCCGGTTCAGCTTTGGGGTATTATAACAGAGGCCAGCAGTTTCCTAATATCATTGCGACAACTCTTGACGGTTCAATACAATCCGTGATGCTCCCTACACTGTCTGCTTTTCAGGACGATAATGAAAAATTAAAGGAGCTTTTGAAGCGTACAGTCGTAACAAGTGCTTTGTTTGTTGTCCCTGCAATGGTAGGGCTTGCTGTGGTTGCAAAACCGCTTATTGTAGTATTGATTACAGATAAATGGCTTCCCTGCGTAGTCTTTATGCAGCTGTTCTGCATAACAGAGGCAACAATTCCATACTCTTCTTCAAATCTTGTAGTAATAAAAGCAATGGGAAGAAGTGACGTTTATATGAAGCTGGAGATAGTCAGAAGAACTGTAATGCTGATAATCCTTCTGATAAGTGTGCTTTGCTTTGACAGTGTAATGGCAATTGCCTGGGGTTATGTTATCAGTACACTGCTGGACGTAGTCATTATTTCAGTTCCGGTGAAACGTATGCTGGGGTATGGAATTACAGAGCAGCTGAAGGACACACGTAAGATAATAATAGCTTCTGTTATTATGGGCGCAGCTGTATTGCCGGTCGGAGGATTGAAGCTTTCATATTTATTACTGTTATCAGTTGAAATAGGTGTTGGAATCGCAGTTTATTGTGCCGCATGCAAATTGCTGCGGGTTGAAAGCTTTCTGCTTATTGAAACCGGGATAAAAAGGATTCTGTTTAAAAAAGAGAGATAAAAGAAAGGGAGATAAAGGATTGAAGAGATTAGCAGATATTATTCATGTTTTCAGGCCATTGTACATTCCGATTGTGAATTCGAGAATTATGGAAATAATAATAAACAGACCTTGGGTTCGGGATGAAAAAAGAATCAGAGAGATTTATAAGCAAAGATTCGGAGTGGAGCCAAATCTGAATGATCCGGTAAATTTCAACGAAAAAAATAATTGGAGAAAGCTGAATGATCGAAACCCGTATTACACAAAGCTTGTTGATAAATATTTGATAAAAAATGAAATTATAAAAAAACTGGGAGAAGAGTATACATTTCCACTGTTAGGAGTCTGGGACAGACCGGAAGAAATTGATTACAGTAAGCTTCCGAACCGGTTTGTATTAAAAGTTAATCATGCCGGTGGTATAATTGTTTGCAGGGACAAATCCACTTTTAATAAAAAATTCGCAGGACGAAAGCTGAAACGCGGATTGAGTACGGACTTTTTTTCTCACAGCCGGGAATGGCCATATAAAAATGTGCCAAGGAAGATAATAGCGGAAGAGTATATGGGCGAAAACCTGACAGACTATAAAAACTATTGCTTTAACGGAAAACTGCTGTATACATTTGTTTGGGAAAATGCTTCCAAAGATGACGGGACAAAGCCGGAAGCAAGCTTTTGCGGTGCTTACGATCGAAACTGGGAAAAAACAGGCATAGAGATAGATTATCCGTCAAAGGATAAAGTCTATGAAAAACCGTCAGTATATGATGAAATGGTCAGAGTGGCAGAGATTATGTCAGAGAATATTCCTTTTGTCAGAGTGGATTGCTACATAATAAATGATCATGTATATGTTGGAGAAATGACATTCTTTCCGTGGGGTGGATTTCAGAAATTCAGAGATGAGTATTGGAATGATTACCTTGGGGAATTAGAAGTACTGCCGTCTGAAATGAAGTAGATGTAATCTTTCAGATATGAGCTTTTGAATAAGGGCAAGGGTGGTTACATACCGGAAATACAAGGGGAAAAGAGGTTAATACATGAAAAAAGCTATTCTGGGAGTTCTTTTGCTGTCAGTAGCGTGTCTGATTTTTATGAACTCCGCAAAAAATGCCGAAGTATCCTCCGATATGAGCGGCAGGGTTATAGATTTTTTATTCAATAACTGGGGAATTGAACTGTCTCAGTTTGAGGTAAGAAAAACGGCGCATTTCTGTATATATGCAGTTCTGAGCGGTTTGCTGTATGCGGTAATATCGTGTTTTATAAAATCCGGAAAAGCGGCGGTGACAGCTTCACTGATTCTTGCCGGACTGTATGCGGCAACTGACGAGCTGCATCAGTATTTTGTACCGGGAAGAAGCTGTGAGCTGCGGGACTGGTGCATAGATTTGTGCGGAGCAGTGCTCGGTATTACCATTGCATGGATGATAAAAAAAAACCGTTGAAGCCTGAGGCTTCAGCGGTTTTTGACGGTTGTTATTAGAGTCCGCCTGAATTAAGCTGCCGGGTTTATCGGTTATTCCGTCCGGTCTTTTTTTCTGAGTTTAATTGAATCCTGAGCTATTGTTACGCCGGCAAATATTACTATTATCGAGATAATCTGAACCGGAAGAATAGGCTCTCCGAGAACCAGATAAGCTATGATACAGCTGAATACCGGAATCGTGTTGTAAATGATTGAAGCGTTTGTCGCACCGATGGCAGTGACTGCCAGGTTCCAGAGCATGAAAGCACAGATGCAGCAGCCGATAGCCAGATAGAAGAAGCAGGCAATGCCGACTCTTTCAAACTGCGGGAATCCGTACATTGCACAGTGACCGATAAAGAACGGCAGGGTCACGGCAAAAGCCACAATAAAGCTGCAGAATATGAACGACCATGTGGAAATATTCGGGTCTTTATATTTGTTAAGGATTGTGTAAATTGACCACAGCAGGGTGGCAATTAGAATCAGAATATCACCTATGGTAAAGTTCATGGTAAGCAGGACATTTATGTCTCCTTTGACAAGTAGGAAAGCCACACCCAGAATTGCCAGAACTATACCAAAAACTCTTTTGGGAGTAATTTTTTCCTTAAATATTATTCTCATGATAATAATCGTGAAAATAGGACTGGAAGTGGCCAGAAGGCTTAGGTTTGTGGCGCTGGTTGTCCTTCCCGCCCAGTAACAGAGCAGGTTGTATACGCCTGTTCCTGTAATGCCGCAGGCAATGATCACCCATTTCTGTTTCAGAATCAGCTGCCAGTCTTTGATTACGTGTTTAATTGCAAACGGGAGCATAATGACAAGTGCAAGAGTCCATCTGCAGAATGCAATTACGGATGGTGCATATGTGTCGCTGAGTCCTCTTGATATTACGAAGTTTCCGGACCATATGGCTATGGCCAGAATTGCAAATACAACACCCAATGTTTTTCCTGATGCTTTTTTTTTCATCATTCCACCTTGTGTAAATAGCTTTGAAATTTTATTACACATTTTCCTTTCTTGATTATTTCCCTGATAATCAGTATTTGACGATGCTGATATCGGATTCCATTCGGCTGTGATAATAACAAATATCAGCTTTGCTTTAAGACAGCTTCATTGTACTCTGATTCTGTACATTTTAAAATATACAGAATGTGATTTTTTAAAGATAACAGATTAACAAATATAACATATTCATCAGTATTATGCAGCATGAGAGTAACACTGTATTTCAAAAAAAGCATTGTTTTAGGTTGCCTGAATAACAAATATAATGTATTATTTAACAGGTAAAGATAATCTGATTGAAAATCTGACAGAGGATTTTGTTTATAATATAAAAACAGTATACCGGGAGGACACGATGAAAAAAAACACTAAAGACGCAGGACTCGATTATCTGAAGGCTGCGGGAATAAAAGCTGCCAGAGACAGAAATGCTATCAGAAATAATCTGGAAGCTGAATTCGGACAAAAGGAAGCCGATAAGTTTTTGAAAGAATTCTATGATCTCTGTAAAAAAGGTGACGACAAAAGCTATGATTATAAAAACAGTGATTATAAAAAGAGCCTTATATTAACCGGAGGCTTTGACGCAGACATTATCAGAAAATGCTGTAACTGGGTTAAAGAGAATGAGAATTCCTTCGGAAAAAGAATTCTGGATGTCGGATGTGATTGCGGTCTTATGACCTGTTTTCTCGGCATGGCGTTTCCGGATGCGGAGATATTATCAATTGACAGGGAGAAAAACGGCATAAAGGTGGCCGAAGAACTGGCTGAGAATCTCGGAGTAAAGAATATCACTTTCAGAATCAAAGAACTTTCGGAGCTGGAGGAGGATGGATTTGACACTGTATTCTCAATGAGAACTGCCATAGAAAACGGCGAGTGCTCCGAAGATATGAGCAACGGATTCATGAAACAGGCGGATTTGTTTAAAACTGCCTTGTCTGAGTACGGAAAACTTCTGGCTTCAAAGGTAAAGGACGGCGGAAAACTGATAACCATAGAGAATACGGGAAAAGATACCTTCCTGACAGGCTGGCTGGAAGTTTTATACGAAGCGGGACTTACCGGTGACGTTAATGACTACAAAGAAATTCTGTGCAGTGAAGTGGGAGAAACTGTAGATTATCAGGCCTTTGTTATGACAAAAAAACAGCCGGAGGAAAGCGGAACGGATTTCTTCCTGAAGGTACTGGAGAAGACGGGTGATTTTAAATACGGTATATTTACAGGCTGGAATGCCAAACTGATTTATGAGACTCAAAAAGGAGAGCTTCTGGAGGGATTTAAGGTTTCCGGTGCGGGAGCAGCTGCGGAGAGTATTTTTGCATTAATGTCCGTAAAAAATGATCCTGACAGACTGATTTTCTATCAGAATCACGAAGGTGAGGCTGCAGTTCAGATAGACAGCACAGCTAAAAGAGGAGAGATAGACAGGATTATGAAGGACTGTCTGGAAAGCGCAAAAAAATATCCTTCATTAAACATAGAAATGCTTCAGTAAATGAAACGGGTGTGCCGCTGAATTATAAGTGACACACCCTGAAATTTTTTTATTAGTTTTTCCGTTAATACTCTGATTAATAGTTACCCTTAGAATAGTTTTCTTCAGCGGTTTTTGCCCTGCTGTCGTCTAATATTTTAACTACTTTGTTATGAATAACATTGTTTACAAGATCATTTGTATCAGTGTAGTAATCAATTATGTCTTCCGGATAATCTGTAATGAGTCCGTCAACACCTGTAAATTTCAGAGCATCCGCGGATTCGGAATAATTAACCGTCCAGGCATAGAGCTTTTTATCCCGCTTGTGCAGATTTGATACGGTGCTGCGGTTTACAAAGGTATGTTCAATACTGAAGAAATCCGCATAAGGCAGGTCATAAAAGCTGCCGGTTACAACTGCCAGAATCAATCCGCACTGGATATCCGGGTCAATCATTTTTACAGCTTCCAATGCCTTGTAGTTGCCCGAATGTATCATGGATGTATCTTCACATTTGTATTTTTTCATGAGATTTACTATTTTAGCCGGCAACTGAGGATCCTGTTCAAATCCTTTAATTTCAATAAGCAGCGGTGTGGAATGGGCATACTTTTTAATTACATCTTCGAGACTTGGTATTCTGGCATTTCTGAATTTTTTTGCGGACATATTATACGGAGCCGGCAGCTTCCGGAGTTCAGCATATGTGCAATTATATACGTATTCATCGACACCGGTTGCATCCATGATTGTGGAATTATGTATGACTACAGGTATTCCGTCTTTTGTACTCCACACATCCAGCTCGATGTAGTCTGCCTGTTTGCACTTATCCGCAAGTTCAAATGCCGGCATTGTATTTTCGGGAGCTTTTGATGAATAACCCTTGTGAGCAATAATGTCGGTTTTTCCGAATATTTCCAGTATAAAACTGCTGTTTGTCTGGGCAAGTGATACAGTTGAAATATAAAAAACGGCCAGAGCTATCGCAAATACTCCGATACATATTTTACAGAGAGTGTAGAACGAGATTCTTCCCGGTTTGGCGTCCGCAGGCTTTGGAAGAATAATTCCGGTGTCAATTCCGTGTTTAGCGAGTCCGGAAAAATACAGCTCAACTATAAAGCAGATTATGCTTATTCCCACCAGAGAGCCGGTAACATTCTTTACCATTTCCAGCCCGATGGTAAGACCTATGGTATTAAAAAGGCTGGAAGCATATCTGAAGCCGTGCATAAACAGATAGCAGACAGTAACAGGAAGCATAATAAGAATTAAAGGAATAATGCTGATTCTGATTAATTCTATAAAACTGTAAATAAAACAGTTGATTCCGTTTTTAAGCCATACTTTTGAAGTGATGGTTTTACTCTCAGCCTTCGCATATTTGAAGTCTTTTTTCTTTAGAACAAATGCCGGCAGGAGAAAAAGCCACCTGAGCGCTATATATACAATAAAAATTACAATAATCAGACACAGAACAGCCAGCCAGGTTTTTGATCTGATAAAATCCTGAATATACTCAGGTATAATAAATGCACTGAGTATATCATTGGTCATATAGATATTCGTCATCGGAATTATGATCAGTGAATACACTATAATCATCCAGTTGCGCGGTTTAAAATTACCCTGCAGCTGAACAAAAGATATTTTTATAAGATCCCCGAGTCTTACGTTTTCTCCGCTGCGGGTATATGCGATCCCGACGATTATTGCCGTAATCTGCCATAAAGAAAGCAGAGCATATACTATTACGAGTGCAGCCCCTATTGGAATTATCCAGGGACTTTTAACCAGTGCGGTTATAATATTTGAATTGCTGATGAAACCGTCCGGAGTTGTAGATAATGCAAGTCCCCAGGCTTTTCCCATTAACGGAAAAAAGATATAATCTCTGGCTAAGCCGAAAAGAATCAGTAATGCGAACAGCGGAATGCCGGTCTTTCTGTATATTTTTCCGGATTCTTTCATTGATTCTCTGTATATTAGTGATTTAATTGAATTCATTTATGAAATCTCCTTAATATCCTGAAAAACAATCATTATTAATAATATTGCTATTATATATCAAGGTATGATGTCTATCAAGGATAATATTGAAAGGAAATCGTAATTATGTTATAATAATTGATTATATGCGATATTTTGAGGAAATATCAGTCAGGAGAAGATAATGAAAAAGATATATATAGTTGGCTGGGGTCCTACTGCTGATGAGGTGTGGTACTTTATTAAAAAGTATGAACTGTATGAAGTGGCCGGGTTTGTTCAGTATAAACGTGACATAACCGAAAAAACTCATAACGGTGTAGCGGTTTACGCATTGGAAGAACTGGATGAGGTGATTAATCCTGAGGAGGATTACGTGTTTGCGGCTATGTTCTGGGACAGATTGAATGACATCAGAAGGATTCTTTTTGAAGAGCTTAAGACAAAAGGTTACAGATGCGCAACTCTTGTTTCGCCGTCTGCGGATACAAATGGTGCGTCGATTGGTGAAAACTGCTGGATTCAGGACAATGTCTATATTAAACCCTTTGCACAGATAGATGACAATACATATCTTGATACAGGTTCGTTTATCGGACTGAACTCGGTGGTGGGAAAGCACTGCTACATAGCGGGCAAGGCGCTGGTGGCGGGGTTCTGCAGAATAGGTGACCAAAGCTTTGTAGGTCTCAATTCTACTGTTTTCGACCATACCGAAGTGGGTTCACTTTGCGTTGTGGGTGCAACTACAGGTGTAAAACGAAATATCCCGGACTGCAGCGTGGTGAAAATATCGGGAGATAATACTGTTGTCAAAACCTATGCAAAAGAGGTTATGACGGACAAGCTGGTGGCGGCACATAATATCAGATAGCTATATCTCACATTATTATAATATACGATATTAACCAAGGCTGAAAGAATACATTTTACAATAATCTGAAGATATTGACCGGAAATCTCAGGAGATTTGATGATTAAAATATCTTAATATATTTAATGGATAGTGATATACATTTTGGAGGATTGCTTTATGAAAGATATGATTCAATGTAAAGCTGAGAATTATATAAAAGAAAACAGGAAGAAAAAAAGGCGAAACAGTTTTTTTTCTGTATTAGCAGTAATTGTTGCATTATGTACGACATATGCAATGATTATACCTGCGGTCACATGGGAACAATCTTCGGAGTGTGAGATCCCCGAGCACAAGCATAATGTACAACCTGTTAAACAGCCGGCATGCGGCGATTTCGCCGGAATTGTCGGGTAATAAACTGGTTCCTCTGAAGTTTGATGGAAATACTAATCACAGAACCATGTTTTATACCTGCGACTTCGTTCCTACGGATCTGATGAAATGCTGGCAATTCGAACAGGCAGGGGAAACTGACGACGGCACATATTTTATTAAGACAACACAGGGTACTAATGCCGGACGCTACCTGTCATTTGATATGAATAACAGCAGAATTGCCTATACGAATGATCCTACTGATATCTTTCATGTGTTTAAGACAACAGATACCAACGGAAGAACGGGATATTCTATATGGAGGATAGATTCATCAAGCACAATGCATTCACTGATTGTTTCAAAAACTGTAGCGAATGCAGATAAGGGTACGGATATCGCAGGAGAAGAATTTGAATTTACCGTTTCGTATACAAATGAGAATGACCTGAAGGTGACGGAAACGTTCTCTCTGCATAATGGTGAACGAAGACTGATTATGTTCCGGGACGGCGAAAATGTTACAGTAACAGAAAGTGCAAGCTCTGCAGCAGGCTATATGACGGCATACAAAGTAAACGGTGTCTCACAGGCGACAATGGGTAGAAGTGTTACCCTGACGTCGCAGCAAACGAAAGACAATGCGACGATTGAGTTTATTAATTCGCTTTACATGCCAAAATCTTTGAAAATCACAAAAAATATCCTCGGAGCGGAAACGCATCAGAGCTTTCCTTTTGAGCTGACAGTCCTGAACAGCGATGGTTCAGTGGCGGATTTAAGTACGGTATCCCTGCCCGCATATCTATCGCTGAAAAGCGGAACAACTAATGTTCTCTGTTTCAGCCTTGAGGGTGGAGAGAATATCGATTTGGATGATATCTTACCGGCAGGGGCAAACCTTACGCTGACCGAAACAAGTCATGTCGGATATTCAGTTACAATGGATACAGATACGGAACATTACGACGGTGATTCCCAGAGCTTTGTTTTGAACGATGATATGTCAATCACTGTTACCAATGCCGCAGGCTGTGCGCTTCCCGAAACCGGCGGAATCGGCAATTACCTGTTTTACGCATTAGGAATACTGCTCATCGCAGGCTCTATAATGTGCGGATACATATTGAGACGCAAACCTGAAGGGCGGAATGAATAAAAAACATAAATATATTAATATTGCTAAATGAGGGTACTGAAATAGTGCCCTCATTTGATTGTATGCGCATAGTTTCAGGTTGTATTGTAAACTGAAAATCAGAACTTCATAATGAAAACAAATTTCATAAAAATATGTGAGCTTCCATTGACAGGCTAGCGTATACTAGCTATAATGTACACAATAGGCTAGTGCATACTAGCTGATTTGAAATTGTTTGCAGAGACAGAGGTGATTAAAATGGAATGTGAAGAAAACATGTTTAATTTGGAAAAGTATCTGACCGACGGTGTTGAAAATATTGTAAAAGGAATTATCATCTCAACCTTGAAAAATACGGAAACAGGAAGGTTTATGATGAAATTCAAAAGATCGTGCAAAAGAGCGGCGCAAAAGCGGCACGAAAAGGAACTGCTTGGCGAGCATATTCCGCCATTTCTAATTGCCGGTATTACAAATGCCTGCAATCTTCACTGCACCGGCTGCTATGCCAGAGCAAACAAAAACTGTTTTGATGAAGAGGTAAAAGGAACAGGAACCCTGAACAGCACAGAATGGGGAGCAGTTTTTAGCGAGGCGGAAGAACTCGGAATACCTTTCATCCTGCTGGCAGGCGGAGAGCCGATGCTCAGGACAGATGTTCTGGAAGAGGCCGGAAAACACAGAAATATTCTGTTTCCCGTGTTTACAAACGGAACGCTTTTAGAGGAAAAACAACTCATGCTTTTGCAGGGCAACCCAAATCTTTTGCCGGTTATCAGCGTGGAAGGAGGAAGGATCACAACAGATAAAAGGCGGGGAGACGGTGTTTATGAAAAGATTCAGGAGACAATGAAACGGCTATGCAGGAAAGGAATCGCCTTTGGCACTTCAATAACAGTAACTAAAGAAAATCAGGAAGAGGTAATGAGTGAAGAATTTGCGGCGGGACTGCAGAAAAACGGATGCAAGGCAATAATATATGTAGAATATGTACCTGTGAATGAACTGACAGAGATGTCGGCACCGGACGATGCTGACAGGGAGAAAATGCGAACACAAATGGATTCTCTGCGAAGAACCTTTAGTAAGATGCTCTTTATTTCATTCCCCGGAGATGAAAAATCCTTCGGAGGCTGTCTGGCGGCAGGAAGAGGATTTTTCCATATAAATGCATTCGGTTCTGCAGAACCATGTCCGTTCTCCGCATATTCCGATACGAATGTCAAAGATATTGGGATAAGACAGGCTCTGAAGTCGCCGCTTTTTACCGTATTGAATGAAGAAAATGTAATGAATGCGGATCACGTCGGAGGCTGCGTTCTGTTTGAAAAGAGAGAACTGGTTGAGTCTTTATGCGAAAGGATAGCGAAACGATAGCGAAAGGATAGCAAAATGACAACAAAGGAAAGAATAATAGATGAGGCACTTACACTTTTTTCTACCGGGGGGTTTAAAGGGACAACCGTAAAAAACATAGCCGAGGCTGTGGGTATAAAAGACGCTTCGTTATATAAACATTTTGCGTCCAAGCAGGAGATTATGGATGCAATCGTAAAGGAAGCATATACGCATATGGGAAGACTGTCTGATCGTCTTGGATTCCCGGCCGGTGATACCATCGGGGAGACGGCACAATGTTTCGAGAATTTTGATAGGGAAAGGATTATTTCTCTGGCGAAAACAGTGTTCAGGTTCTACCTTACGGACAGCTATATGTCCAGATTCTGGAAGCTCTCAAATATGGAACAGTACAATAATCCGGAGCAGTATGAGATATACAGGGTGTTTATAGAAGGTGGAATAGAATATCAGACCCGGCTTTTCACGGAGATGATACGAATCGGAGTTTTCAAAGAGGGTGACCCCGAAATAATGGCTTACAATTTTTATTCGCCTGTATTCCTGCTCCTTCACAAGTGTTCCGGGCACGAGTATGAGCTGGAGCCGGCATTAGCACTCATAGGGAAAATCACGGGGGAATTCTACGATAGATATAGTATCTAGATATGCTTTAGCTTGCGAAGCAGTGAAAAATGCATCAGTACCAGCACTTTATACCGAAGGATTGCCCCGTTCAGATTTTCGATAGACTATAATCATTTATTTGCCATCTTTTCGAAAAGCCGAATACAAGTAAGTGATATTATCCAAGATAGTATACTATCAGCATAGAAATATCATCAAACTGTTCAGCTTCTCCGACGAATTTGTCTATATCTTCTTTAACGGCTTTCAGAGTTTGTTCAGCGTTCATACTATCTGTGGAAGCAAGTAAGTTGAGCAGTCTGTCTTCACCGTAAAGCTCGTTGTTGGTATCAGTAGCTTCAGTGACGCCGTCAGTGTAAAGATATAAACGGTCTCCCGGTGCAAACTGAATTTCCTCAAGAGTATATTTAATGTCTTCCATTCCGGCTAAGACAAATCCGGACTTGCATTTTATATATTCCCGCGTGCCGTCAGCCCTGAGAATAACAGGAAGATTGTGACCTGCATTGGAAAAAGTCATTTTTCCGGTAGAAATGTCCAGTATTCCTATCCATGCAGTGGTAAACATGCCGGCATCATTACCTTCACAAAGCTGATTGTTTGCCCTGTTAAAAATCTCGTTAACAGGAAGCTTTTTTTCAACCAGGCTTTTGATAACCGTTTTTGCCCTCATCATGAACATTGCGGCCGGAATACCCTTACCGGAAACATCAGCAATGATGAATACGGCCAGATTGTCCCCAATCATATAGTAGTCGTAGAAATCTCCGCCTACTTCCCTGGCTGTTTCCATAAAAGATGCGGTTTCAAGCTGATGCACATTGGAAAATACTTCAATAGTGGATGGAAGGACAGAGAGCTGAATGGTTTTTGCCATAGCCAGATCATTGTCAATCTGAGCCTGTCTTTCTTTTAACAGGTCGGTATAACGTGTCTGAAGTGTTACATCCTCTACCTTGAGGACTTTTCCGTGAATTACATAGCCCTCTGAAAGAGATCGAACAGAAACCTTGTATATAAGGTCTCCGGATCTGTATTTGTCAGTCTTGCCGTCTATATAGTCCGCAAAGGAATCGTCGTATTCTCGAATATCGCTGTCAAGATCAAGGTTCTTAAACAGGGGAAAAAGCTTTTCTGCGACAGCATTGCAGCCCTGAAAGCGATATTTATCATCAAAAACAATAAACGCTTCTTCCATAGAAGCAATTGACAACTTAGCGGCAATATTATCTACATCATACAGATTGTTGCGGTAAATCAGGAAAATCATAATTACCGAAAATATGGCAAGTGAGATTACGTGAAAATTATTGTTGGAATCGGTCAGCTTTGGGATAACATATGCTGTAAACGGTATCAGCACACTTATCAGCAGACGCAATACATATGTGCTTCTTCGCCGTATGTTTTTTATCATAAAAATAACAACAGTCACAATAATGGCAAACACATAAATTAAGAAAAGTGCAACGGCCAATGTGTGGAGTATGCCGTACTCTTTTTCCAGAACCACGTATCCATCCATCTGAATTTCGCTGTAGCTTTTGTAAAATAAGGTGTGATAATCCATAGTGAGTACAGCAAAGGTAATAAGGAAATTCACGCTCTCGAAAAACCATACAAAGAACTTCGGTATGGAAAATCTGCAATATTCCAGAATAAACAGAAACATTAAGAACAATCCATGGAAAATGAAGGCATAGCCTATCTTCTGACCCAGAATATAGGCGGTGGCATTGACAGCCTCTGACTTAAACAGCAGACCTATACTGCTCATTGTAAGGCAAACGCTTACCAGAAGAGCCAGCTTCTGCATTTTGCTGCCTGTCTGAGTGCTGATCAGGACGCAGCAGGCAAACATTACAAAAACTGATATGTAGTTAAATAATATCATGGTACTATGATTGAACAAAAGATTCACCTCTGAATTTTTCTTTAGTTATGAATTAGAATAGGTATTCTGTAGAGAGTAATTTCTACATATACAATTATAAACAAAAATCAGATTATTTCAATAATAAGTGTCTACTCGTTTTTTCAGAGTGTTCTGCCGGCCGTTCTGCTCAGGATATTCCCGGAATTGGGTTCATTAAAGACAATTAATTTTTTGCCTTGATAAAGGGACCATTATACGTCATTTCAGAGCATTTTACATTAACCTCAGAAAACCTTGCAAAACAGGGAATTTAAGGGCAATAGGAGATAAATTATCACACCCATAAAAGTACTTTTCATCTGCCACGGGAATATGGCCTGCGGTATCAGAATCGCGGTGAATGACGGTTATCTTCCGGGAAATTCAGTGACTTGCGCCACCTGTGAGCCACCTAGAAAAATAAGCACGAGAGTGCAGCACATACAGACAACTCATAAAAGAATAGAACATTCCAAAGTGCGGCAAAATGCAGGCAGTTTGGAAGACATAACATTGGAGGAATCTGTTTTATGGCAAAACGCACATTTGAAGTCCAGAAGGACAAGACATTACCTTTTTATAAGCGTTACATGCTCACCGTAGACGAGGCAGCAGCCTATTTCCACATCGGAGCCAAGAAGATGTACGAGATCATCGAGAACCATGAAGGTGCGAAATGGTACTTGGACAGTGGTCGGAGAATCATGATCAAGCGTGAGCTGTTCGGGAAATGGCTGGATCAACAGACGGTAATCTGAGAAATTACAATTAATTGAGAAGCCCGGCTAGCGCCATAGCTAGTCGGGCTTCATACTATAATTTGATTTTATAACCTTCATTTACTAAATGAGCATAACAACCATCGGGAGTAGTTACCCAGATTTTGTTGATATCAAAAGAGCGTTTC
Organism: Firmicutes bacterium UBA1739; assembly: GCA_002315385.1. Classification (GTDB taxonomy): domain Bacteria; phylum Bacillota; class Clostridia; order Peptostreptococcales; family Anaerovoracaceae; genus UBA1739. The sequence continues at coordinate 76,235 of DCHZ01000033.1, forward strand.
TTGAGCTTCTCAAAAAGACGTTTTTCACTTATAAAGTCGTGCTTGTATTCCTTATGGCTTTTGCTTCCGGTTAATATGGTTACGTCGGAAAGACTGGTAGAACGAAGTATTTCATCTTCTAAATTGTGAACCTGAATTACACACCATATTTCCTTGATATGAGGGTGCTTTGATAACAACGCAATATTATTATCTAAGATAGAAGCATTGTTTGTATCAGTATCGAATACTAGAATAATTGTAGTGTTATTTGATATTGTTCTGAGAAACCTCACATTTGAAGAATGCTGAAGATTTCAGTTACATCTGGGGTGGCGGAAAAGATATCATTTTCAATTGCGGATTTTAATGATACATCATTTTTCTTTATGTAATCTGATGCATATACGCAGGAAATTGAATTCTCAGTATACTCGTCTCTACGCATAAATGCATAAGAATGGGAAGGAAAATCCATTTCCAACACATCAGAGTTATGGGTGGTGAAAAAAAGCTGTTCATTAGGACCGAGTAGTTCGACTAATAGGGACAAAAAAGCCTTTTCTATCTCACTGTGAATATGAGAGAACTTCTCATCACAATAGTAAAAACTGCAGGCATGCAATTTCATAGCAGCAAGCACATTGGCAACACCAATCCCTTCTTGCGTTCCACTCGAAAGCTTTTCAGGAGACTTTAACGCCCCATTTTCCATGATTATTGCGTTGTTCTTTCTTAATATCATATAAGTTCCTTCGGCTTCCGGAATTTTTACAACATCTGTGATGCGAGGATCTAGAGCGTGAAGGACAGCTTTGAGATACATCTGATACAGAGTGTCTTCTACAGGCTTAATTACTTTCTGTTTTCCTTCGGAAGCAAACGGATATTCAAACATCCAGGTTAGTGTCGGGATTTTCTCTAATTCCACAATATAGTTGTCATTATGAGAAAATTTTTTTGTTTCAAAGCGAGAAGCACAGCGCTCGTAATTGTCGTTGGCAAGGATTTTGACAGATTTGACGGTTACGAAAATATCGTTACTTTCATAATTGTCTTTCGTGAGAGGTGCAATCGTCGCGTTGATTCTGAATAACATCTCCTTCTCTACGACAAAATCCATTTCAAATGAAGCTTCTTTTGCGCGATCTTCAATCAAACCCACAATTGCTCCATATTCCTTTTTGTTGATAAAGTTTAATATACCCATAAGAATTCTGCCTAATGCAGTTTTTCCGGTGGCATTAGCGCCCATTAAAATAATGAGTTTTTTATATCTGAAATTCGGCTTAAAGAGCAAATGTTCATTGGGAATGCTAGAACCAACTATCTTCTTAGGATAAGACATATTGATTTCAAAATCTCTGAATACTAAAAAGTTATTCAGCTTTAAATTCATGATTATCATAATGGCTCCTCCTTGATATACTATTATTAATTCTGAATAACGGAAGTAATAATAGTATATCATAGATTGGTAGAATTGCAAGAGTGAGTTGCATTGGAGAATGAACGAAACAATATACTAGGTTGTTTACATACGCTTCCTCAAATAGAACCCGCGAAAATACGCCGTTTGTGAGGGTTTCTTTGTTGAAAAGTATGTGGTAATATTTACTTTCTTTTGGTCTGGTTCAAAATTTTCCTCATATTTTTCTGAGAAGTTATCTGATAATCTGTCCTGAAACCAAATGCATCGTGCAAAGTATCTGTGATGTCGGTGCGGGTGTATGTCGGAATGTATCCTTCTCCAGGTGCAATCATCATATCCATTGAACGGATTGTTTTAATAAGTTCTTCACAGGTGAACTTCTCATTTAGCTTTTGTTCAAGAATTCTGTATATCACAAGTGCTGTAAAGCAAGTGGTGAAGTGGGCTGTTATTCTATCTTTTCTGGAAAGATATAACAGAACAGAAAATGGGGATATGACAAAGAGTAAAGACGGATCAGAAATGGTCCGTTTTTTAATTGCATCATTTGCAAATACAATGTTATCATTTTGCTGCATTTTGATAAAATTGAAATTGACAATGATATAGTTGGAGATTATAATTAATTATGTCATAGAATGTTCAATTGATATAATTGAAACAAAAATGAGGTTATTGAATGAGAGAAATTAATTATACAAAACGATGGGGGGAGATGCTTACTCCGGAAATAGTTGGACTACTTACAAAGATTCATGAGTTTAAGGGTGAGCAGACACTTTTTATTGAAGCACATGCAGACCGGCTTACTGAATTAATGGAGATTGCAAAAATCCAAAGTACAGAAGCTTCCAATAAAATCGAAGGTATTTATACTTCAGATGAGCGATTAAAAAAGCTTGTAATGGATAAAACAACTCCGAAGAGTAGAGCCGAGCAGGAAATTGCAGGATATAGAGATGTGCTTAATACGATTCATGAGAATTATGATTATGTGCAAATAAAATCAGGAATTATTCTTCAGCTTCATAGAGATTTATACAGGTTCATGGGACCGGGCGCCGGTGGATATTTCAAGGCTACAGACAATGTAATTGCTGAAGTGGACAGTGACGGAAACAAGAAGGTGAGATTTCAGCCTGTTGCAGCATGGGAAACCTCAGATGCTATTGATGCATTATGCAAGGCTTATGATGAAACATTAATGGATGAGTCAGTTGATCCGCTTATTGTCATTCCAATGTTTGTGCTGGATTTCCTGTGTATTCATCCCTTCAACGATGGAAATGGCAGAATGAGCAGATTGCTCACATTGCTGTTGCTTTACCGTAGCGGATATATTGTGGGGAAGTATATTAGTATAGAAAAAATGATAGAAATCACAAAAGAAACCTATTACGAAGCCTTACAGGATAGCTCTGCAGGATGGCATAAAGGAGAAAACGACTACATTCCATTTATAAAGTATATGCTTGGGGTCGTAGTGGCTTCATACAGAGAGTTTTCTTCAAGAGTGAAGTTGCTGACTACTGCAGGTTTAACAAAGGGTGACAGAATCGGCGAAGTTATCAAACAGACAATTGGTACAATCACTAAGTCTGAGATTATGAAGAAGTGCCCTGATATCAGTCAGATTACGATACAAAGAGCGCTGATTGAGCTTCAGGAACAGGAGAAGATAATTAAAATCGGCGGTGGCCGTTACACCAAATATACATGGAACTGGGACAAGGAGAATTAGAAGATGATTACAGGCGAATTAAAAAACAGAATTGATAGTTTATGGCAGATTTTCTGGACCGGTGGTCTTACAAACCCATTGGATGTTATTGAACAGATGACATATCTTATGTTTATTCATGATTTGGATGTGTCTGATAACACGCACGCTAAGGAAAGCGCTATGCTTGGCCTTCCATACGAAAGTGTATTTTCCAAGGAAGTAAAAATCGGTGAGAGGACGATTGACGGAACACAGCTTAAATGGTCCGTTTTCAGGGACTATCAAGCTGATAGAATGTATTCAGTAGTGCAGGAAATGGTATTTCCGTTTATCAAGAATCTTCATGCTAATAAAGAAAGTGCTTTTTCTAAATATATGGATGATGCAATATTCAAACTTCCTACTCCTTTGATGCTTTCTAAGGTTGTGGATGCAATGGATGATTTATATACACAGATGGCAAAATTAAATGATTCAGATGCCAGAGGAGATGTTTATGAGTACCTTCTTTCAAAACTTACTACAGCAGGTGTAAATGGTCAGTTTAGAACACCTCGTCATATTATTAAGATGATGGTTGAACTTATGGCTCCAAAGGCAGATGACGTTATCTGTGATCCAAGCTGTGGTACAGCCGGTTTCCTTGTAGAGTCAGGTGAATATCTGTGGGCTAATAAGAAAGATGAAATCTTCTATGACAAGCAGAAAAAGGATCACTTTATGAATCACATGTTCCATGGATTTGATATGGATAGAACTATGCTTCGTATCGGTGCTATGAATATGATGAATCATAGAGTAGAAAGTCCATTTATTGAATATAGAGACAGTTTATCAGATCAGAATCCTGATAAGGATAAGTACTCGTTAATTCTTGCTAATCCACCTTTTAAGGGAAGCCTTGACGCAGATATCGTATCTGCAGATTTGCTGAAAGTATGTAGTACAAAGAAGACAGAGCTCCTTTTCCTGGCGTTGTTTGTTCGTATGCTTAAGGTTGGTGGTAGATGTGCATGTATCGTTCCGGATGGAGTATTGTTTGGTTCTTCAAAGGCACATAAAGATATTAGAAAAGAGATAGTAGAAAATCAGAGATTAGAGGCAGTTATTTCAATGCCTTCCGGTGTGTTCAAGCCATATGCCGGAGTATCAACTGCGATTCTTATCTTCACCAAAACTAACTATGGTGGAACTGATAATGTCTGGTTCTATGATATGCAGGCAGATGGATTCAGCCTTGATGACAAGCGTTCTGCTGTAACAGAAAATGATATTCCTGACATTATTGAAAGATTCCGTAATCGCGATGCTGAGGCTGACAGAAAGCGTACAGATAAATCATTTATGGTTCCCAAAAAAGAAATCGTGGACAATGATTATGATCTCAGTATTAACAAATATAAAGAGGTTGAGTATGTAGCTGTTGAGTATCCTCCAACATCTGAAATCATGGCTAATATCCGTGAACTTGAGATGAAAATTGGTAATGAAATGGAAGAGTTGGAGAGATTACTGAATTTGTAAGGAAGGAAATGCAAATCTGATAAATTCGGATTTGTAGGGATGATGTAGATGGAAAAAGTTAAATTAGGTGATGTCTCAAAGTTAATCAATGGCGATAGAGGAAAGAATTATCCATCACAGGCAGATATTACAGAAGATGGTGAAATACCATTTGTTAATGCAGGACACTTAAATGGTAGAAGTATTGATTTTAGTGAAATGAATTATATTTCACAAGAAAAGTACGAAAAATTGAGCTCGGGCAAATTCCAGATGGGAGATATCCTGTACTGCCTAAGAGGTTCACTTGGAAAAAAGGCTATTGTTCATAAGAATGTAAATGGTGCAATTGCTTCATCACTTGTAATTATAAGGCCTGATACTGAAAAGGTGAGTGGCGAATACTTAATGCTGGCGTTAGATTCACCAGCTATAAGAGAGCAGTTGGTCAAGGCAAATAACGGTAGTTCTCAGCCTAATTTGTCAGCAGCAAGCGTTAGAGAATATGAAGTAGAACTTCCAACGCTTTCAGTGCAAAAAGAGGTGGCTGAAAAACTTGTCAAAGTTAGAAATGTAATTGACAGCCGACAGCAAGAATTACAGTTATTAGATGACCTCATCAAAGCCCGATTTGTCGAGCTGTTTGGTGATCCAGCAAATAATGGAAAAGGATGGGTGATTAAGGATTTAGAAACGGTTACAACGATAGTAACATACGGATTAACTGTTAGACCTGAATACATAGATGAAGGTATTGATTTAGTTTCTGCACGTGAATTGCACAAGGGATTTGTGGCTTATGACGAAGCTCCGAAAATCTCTGAGCAAGATTTTGAAAAACTTTCAGATAAAGGAAAGCCGCATGTGAATGATATTTTGTTTTCAAAAACGGGTAGTATTGGGCACTGTGCATTAGTTGAGGATGATAAGCCATTTGCTATTACTCAGAATGCTGCAAGAATTGGACTGAATACAGAACTGGTGAATCCATTATGGTTGCTTAACTATCTTAGAATGGATTTTATACAAGACTGGTGTAAGGGACACGCAAAGGGTAATGCTGTTAAGGATTTTCAGTTGCAAGATATGAAAGTTATTCCTTTGTTTGATTGCCCATTGGAACTGCAGGAACAGTTTGCCGCCTTCGTCAAACAAGTCGACAAATCAAAAGTTGTCATACGCAAAGCATTTGAAGAAACACAGAGATTATTTGATAGTTTGATGCAAGAATATTTTGGATAAGGAGATTATTATGAGCATTGAAGTGGCAATAATTACATTAATAGGAGCAATTGTATCTGGAGTTCTAGCTACCGCTGTAACGTTATATGTTAATCATAAAAGTGAAATTATGCGAGAAAAGAAATGTTTAGTTGCTGACATTTTTGGTTATCGTTTCTTAATTTATAAAAATAATGCAGAAAAATTTTATGCAGCATTGAATCGCGTGCCGATAGTATTTAAAAATAACAAAGAAGTTATAGTTGCATATGAGCAGTTACATAAAAATTCATTGATTACTGATCCTAAAGAACGTTCTCAAAAGATGAATGATTCACTGGTTACATTTATGAAGGAGTTATGTAAAGCGACAAAGATTAATTGTTATAATTGGAACTATAGCAAGGTGCTTAATGTTTTTGGAGCATAAGTAATTCATTGTACGAAGTAACAAAATGCTATGGAAAGGAGATAAGTGCATGAGTGAAGCAATAGAAACATTGCAAAAGTATCCTGTTGTTCGCAAGAAAAGTTCATATGATTCATTGATAGAAAACAATTGGATGAATATTACAATAATATTATAGATTATAGAGCTGGAAAGTTTATGAATTTCACGCCTCATGTAGTTGGCGCAAAGATATTAATCCCAGATAGCATAATAAATAAGGAGGTTGCCAATGACCAACTTTGATTTTTTGAAACAAGAACCAAAATTCAATAGTTTTTCAGATGTAGCCGTAGCTGCTGAGAAGATTCTTAAAATTAACAAAGAGTCCAGTGTGATAAATTGTCGTCGTGCTATGGAATTTGCCATCAAGTGGATGTATTCCGTGGATAAGTCATTGGAGATGCCATATCAGGATAATCTTGTGAGTCTTATGAGCACAGAGGACTTCCATGACCTTGTGGATGATGCTTTGTGGAAGCGACTGGATTTGATTCGTAAGATCGGAAACAGAGCTGCACATAATGGCAGAAAGATTACCGAGGATGAGGCGATTCTTTGCTTGCAGAATTTGTTTATCTTTATGGATTATGTTTCGTATTGCTATTCTGATTTTTATGAAGAGAGACAGTACGATTTAAATCTGCTCAATGAAACTAAAGAAGAATCTGTGGTAGCTAAATCATCAGATGATGATGTGGATTTGAAGGCATTGATTGCCGAGAACAAAGCGCTTAAGGAAGAATTGACAGCAAAGCGTGCAGAACAGCAGCAGACTTATGTTCCAAAGCCGCTTGATTTATCTGAGAATAAAACAAGAAAAATCTATATCGATTCTATGCTGTTAGATGCCGGTTGGACAGAAGGAAAAGACTGGATTAACGAAGTGGAACTTCCGGGAATGCCTAATAAATCAGAAGTTGGGTTTGCCGATTATGTTCTTTACGATGATATGCATCGTCCACTTGCTGTAATAGAAGCCAAGAGAACTTGCGTAGACGTTGCAAAGGGAAGACAACAGGCGAAGCTTTATGCTGACTTGTTAGAAGCGCAGTACAAGAGAAGACCGGTGGTATTTCTTACCAATGGTTTTGAAACTAGAATTATAGATAATCAGTATCCGGAGAGAACGGTTGCGGTAATCTATTCAAAGAGAGATTTAGAGAAGCACTTTAATCTTCAGTCAATGAAGACGAGTCTTCATCATATCTCTGTAGATAAGAATATTGCAGATCGTTATTATCAGGAAGGGGCTATCAAAGCAGTTTGTGATGCATTTGATAATCGTAACCGTAGAAAAGCATTACTTGTAATGGCTACCGGATCCGGTAAGACAAGAACCGTAATTGCTTTATGCAAGATTCTTTTGGATGCCGGATGGGTGAAAAATATATTGTTCCTGGCGGATCGTAATTCGTTAGTTACACAGGCAAAAAGAAGCTTTGTAAATCTTTTGCCTGATTTGTCATGTTCAAATCTAGTTGAGGAAAAGGACAATTACACAGCACATTGCATTTTCTCTACATATCAGACCATGATGAATTGTATTGATTCAGTTAAGGATGAGAATGGAAAGTTATTTACTTGTGGACATTTTGATCTCGTAATCTGTGACGAGGCACACAGATCAATTTACAACAAGTATAGAGATATATTTAATTATTTCGATGCTCCGTTGGTAGGACTTACAGCAACTCCTAAGGATGAGATTGATAAGAATACCTATGGAATATTTGACTTGGAAAATGGTGTGCCAACATATGGATATGAGCTTGCACAGGCGGTAAAGGACGGTTACCTCGTAGACTTTACTACTGTTGAAACAAAGCTGAAATTCATTGAAGAAGGTATTGTTTACGACGAATTGTCTGAAGAGGACAAGGCAGCATATGAAGAAACTTTTGAATTTGAAGATGGGGAGCTTCCGGAGAGAATTAATTCTTCAGCATTAAATACATGGATTTTTAACGAAGATACCATTAAGCAGGTCCTTCATGTGCTTATGAAGGATGGACTTAAGATTGATTATGGTCAGAAGATTGGTAAGACAATCATCTTTGCCAAGAATCATGACCACGCTGAGAAAATATTGGAAGTTTTCAATAAGCAGTATCCGGAGCTTAGCAAGAACGGACAGCCTTTTGCGAAGGTGATTGATAACTATATGACTTATGCACAGAGTGCAATTGATGAGTTTTCTCTTCCAAAGAAAATGCCGCAGATTGCAATATCTGTAGATATGCTTGATACAGGTATTGATGTACCGGAAGTATTGAACCTTGTATTTTTCAAGAAGGTTATGAGTAAAGCAAAGTTCTGGCAGATGATTGGTCGTGGTACCAGACTGTGCCCTGGTCTTATTGATGGGGAGGACAAAGGTAAATTCTATATCTTTGATTTCTGCGGAAATTTTGAGTTCTTCCGTATGAATCAGGGAATACCAACGGCCAATATGATTGCGTTACAGGGAGCAATTTTCTCTCTTGAATTTGAGATTGCATATAAGCTTCAGAGCCTTGAGTATCAGATAGACAGACTTATTGCATACAGAAATAAGCTTGTAGAGATGATGACCGGAAAGGTGCAGGAGCTGAACCGTGAAAACTTTGCGGTTAGGCAGCATCTTAAGTATGTTGATACCTATTCTGTGGAGAACAACTATCAATCCATCACATTTGAAGATACCTTGATGGTTCGTGAAGAATTGGCACCACTTATTATGCCTGATGGCGATGAAGCGAGTGCTGTTCGTTTCGATGCATTGATGTATGGAATGGTATTGGCATATCTGGCTGGTAAGAGATACGGTCGCCATAGAAGTGACCTTTTCAAAAAGGTTGAAGGTATTGCCGGTGTGGCAAATATTCCTGAGATTCAGGCGCAGTCAGAGCTTATCAATAAGATTCTTCATACAAATTATGTGGATAATGCCGGAATTGATGAATTTGAGCATATCAGAGTAAGTCTTCGTAATCTTATGAAGTATTTACCTAAAGGAATCATTAAATACGATACAGATTTTACAGATGAAATTCTGTCCATAGAGTGGAATGATTCTGAACTTGAGAACGATGAACTGAAGAATTATAAGGCAAAGGCTGAATTCTATGTTCGTCAGAATCAAGATAATATTGCGATTGCAAAGCTGAAGACTAATAAACCGCTTACAAGTGAGGATATTTCTTCTCTTGAACAGATTCTCTGGAATGAAGTTGGTTCCAAGGATGACTATGAGAAAGAATATGGTAATAAACCTTTGGGAGAGTTTGTTCGTGAAATTGTCGGACTTGATATGAATGCCGCAAAGGAAGCGTTCTCTGAGTTCCTAAACGATACAAATCTTGATAGCAGACAGATTTATTTCGTGAATCAGATTGTTGAGTATATCGTACACAATGGTATGATGAAGGATCTTTCTGTGCTTCAGGAATTTCCATTTACTGATAAGGGAAGTGTAGTAGAGATATTTACTGACCAGACGGTATGGATGGGAATCAGAAAGGTTATTGAGCAGATTAATGCAAATGCGGCAGCGTAAAATACAAGGGAGAGAAAAAAGCATGATAAAGATCTTAATGGTATGCCACGGCACTCCAGTTTTACCACAATGCAATCCTTTGTAAAGTGGGGCAATACAGGGCAATTCGTGGGTAATCGAAAATAACAAGACTACCAAGTGACTACTTTCCAAGCACTTTAAAAGAGTTTAACAGTTTTTTGGGGGATTTGTGACTCTACTTAAAGGATAACACTCCAGTCAAAATGTGATGTTTTTATCTCTTTTTTATAGGATTTTCGGTCATACTGCACACTATTATGTGATTTCGATAGGCTATTACGACGAAAATGTGGGATGGATTCCATCGCCATTTTCAGCATGAACAGAACCCGGATTTACCTTGCTCAGCCGAGAAAATTATTGTATAATTCTATTGTTATTTTAGATACAGAAGGGAGAGAATTTCTATGACGAAAAGGATTGCGATATTTGTTATCGCAACGATAATGCTTACATCTCTGCTTGCAGCTTGCGGAGAGAAGGAAACAACAAACATATTGGATCAGTTTTCTGACAAAGTGGTAGAGAAAACACCGGAAGAATGGGCGGAGGAGTTCAAAGTTGACGAATACGCCCCCAACAACGAGATCACCGGCGAATATGATGAATCCCTCGCCGCAAAATGCGTAAACGGCACATTCGTTGGCAAGCTGACGGACGGTGTTATTGAGTGGAAGGGAATCCCATATGCCTCACAGCCCATAGGCGACAAGCGTTTCTGTCAGGCGACCGCTCCCGAACCTTCGGATAAGGTATATGAAGCGTATCATTTCGGATCAAGCTGTCCGCAAAACACTGACCCCACCGAAAGAGCTTCCATGTATCATCAGGGAGAGGATTGCCTGAATCTGAATGTGTGGTCGAATACGAGCAACACTTCCGACAAGAAGCCTGTTGTGGTTTACATTCACGGCGGTGCTTTCAGTCTGGGCGGAACTTCCGATCCTATGTATGACGGATACAATTTCAGCTACTACAACCCCGAAGTGCTGATGGTAACGATTACCTATCGTTTGAACATTTTCGGCTCCATCAATCTCTCCTGCTTCTCCGATGGGGAGCAGTATGAAGCCTCCATCAACAATTACCTGCTGGATCAGGTGCAGGCTCTTACATGGATCAAGGAGAACATCGCCGCATTTGGCGGAGATCCCGACAATGTTACCGTCATCGGTGAATCCGCGGGTGCGATCAGCGTTTCCTACCTTGCCATACTACCCGAGGCACAGGGCCTGTTCACCAGACTGATGCCCATGAGTGCCGGCGTGAGCAATTCCACATCTTATGAGAAGAGCCTTGACGGCGGCAAAAATATGAAGGAGCATTTCGGAGTGGATACCGTAAGCGAGCTTCAGAATATCCCAATGGAGGATCTGCGGGAATTTTTCTCTTCAGATGTGTCAATCTGCAATTATGTTGTACGCGGCGGCGGCAGCGTTTCCGAAGATCCCATTGCGGATTGGGCTGCGGGTGCAACAAAGGATACTACGATACTGCAAGGCAGAACTGCGAATGAATTCAGATACTTCCAGAATGCAGGCGACCTGAACTGCGTCGAGGTATATGACGCACTGTGCTACGGAATGTATTATTATACTCACAAAAGAGGCGGCGAAACGTATCAGGAACTCGAAGAGAAGTATTTTGAAACATTGAAAAATTTGGGATACAAGGACGAGGATCTGATACGCGAGTATGCAAACGACAAGTTCTTCAATTCCGCAAACGGCTATCAGGCAACGCTGCACGCAGATAACGGCGGCAAAGGCTATTACTACATCTTCGAGGCCAAGTACGATTATCCTGAGGATATGGGGGCAGCTCATGCGGTAGACTGCTACTACCTTTTCGGCACATTTGACGGCAAGCATGTGCTTGGAACCGTTGACCAGCAGAAGCTTTCCCGCTGGTATCAGAAGTTCATCGTAAACTATGCGACTACCGGAAATCCGAGCATGGAAGGTTTGGAATGGCCTGAGTACAACAACGAAACTAGGCCTATGATGATGATCGATGTAACCAATGTCCGCGTTGAGTACAATCCTGAAAAGGAAAGAAAGGACATTGTCATCCAGATGTGCAAGGAAGAGCCAGAATATCGCTACAATGTGAATATCGAACACGGTCTGCTGGATCTGATCAACGATGTGATAAAATAAACATACATCAAACTTTGCACCTTTATAACGGACGAAAGCACATAAATTCCGATTTATTTTACAAGACCGAGAGATGTTTTCCGACAAATCGCCTAATCCACAATCAGCTTCCCAAGGATCCTAACCTGGTTGTAATAGGTGA
>DCHZ01000028.1 GCA_002315385.1 Firmicutes bacterium UBA1739
AGTCTCTGGAGATTTCTTTCGACAGGAGGATTGCCCTTCTGTACTTCCGCACCGCAGCTTGAAATAGATTCTTCCGTATGCTCTTTTGATGAGCCGGTGGCACCGCCGCAGCCGTCACGACCGGTTCTTCCGCCGGTAAGGATAATCAGATCTCCCGGCTGAGGTACTTCGCGAATCACGTTTTCTTTAGGAGCGGCAGCAATAACAGCCCCTACTTCCATACGCTTTGCGATATATCCTTCATTGAATATTTCGGAAACCTGACCTGTTGCGAGACCGATCTGATTTCCGTAAGAGCTGTAACCCTTTGCGGCACCCTTGGTAATTTTCTGCTGAGGAAGCTTGCCTGCCAGTGTCGATTCCACCGGAACCCGGGGGTCACCGCTGCCGGTTACACGCATTGCCTGGTAAACATAAGAACGTCCGGAAAGCGGATCCCGAATGGCTCCGCCCAGACAGGTTGCCGCTCCGCCGAAAGGCTCGATTTCGGTAGGATGGTTATGAGTTTCATTTTTGAACATTACCAGCCAGTCCTGATCTTCGCCGTCGATTTCAGCTTTAATATTTATACTGCAGGCATTGACCTCTTCGGATTCATCCAGATCGGTAACAAGCCCTTTTTTCTTCAGATATTTAGTACCGATAACAGCCATATCCATCAGGCAGACCGGTTTGTCTTTTTCTCCGTATACCTCGGAACGCATATCCATGTATTCCGAAAAAGCTCTTTTTACGAGATCGCCGTAAGGACTGTTTTCAAATTCCACGTCAGTGATTTCGGTATTGAAGGTAGTGTGTCTGCAGTGATCGGACCAGTATGTGTCGATTACCTTCAGCTCGGTAACGGTAGGGTCGCGCTGTTCGGACTGAAAATACTCCTGAACGAAAGCCAGATCTTCGTCACTCATGGCAAAACCCTGAGTTTTTCCGAAGAGCCCCAGCTGAAGAGAACCCATATCTCTGAAGCCTTCAATAACGTCCACCGGCTTCGGCTCCTCGAGCTTCATCTGAAGCGTTTCGGGTTTTTCCGGCGCCGCTTCCTGGGAGTCGACAGGATTTATATAATAGTTTTTAACTGCGTTTAATTCGGCTTCGGAAATTGAGCCGTTAAGAATAATAACTTTAGCATATTTTACTGCCGGAGCAGAAGAAGAATTGATGAGCTTGATACATTGTGCTGCGGAATCAGCCCTCTGGTCATACTGACCCGGAAGATATTCAACAGCAAAGCTCACGGAACGGGGTGGGATTTGCAGAATTTCATCTGTCACCGTATCAACGGCAGCTTCTCCGAATACATTGAATCTGGCAGATTCGTAAGTAGCCTGATCAATGCCTTCCACATCATATCGGTTGATTATTCGAACAGACTGCAGATTATTCAGAGTGAGATTTTCTCTGAGCTCCGTGAAGAGACTCTGAGCTTCCACATCAAATCCCGGCAGTTTCTCAACAAAAATTCGGTATACCAATTTGCGCCTCCACATTCCCGAACAAACAAGGTTGCACTTGTGATTTTGTTCGTAAAAATAAATTGCAATCATAAATATAGTATTATGATAACATTGATAATACCTAAAAGCAACCGAAAAGCCGAAAATTTTAAGATTCATTGGGCAGAATACGCCATAATCACGAACTATATGGCAAACAAGGGAAAAATAGTTCGATTATCGGCAAAATACTTTTCAATCCGAGGTTGAATGACGGCTCAAAATGTATATAATTAAAAAAAGAGTAATTTTGGAGAGGGGGTACGGACAATATGAAGCAGATAACAGTAGATGCATATTCCAAAGTTAATCTTGCCCTGGATGTTCTGGGCAGACTGCCCAACGGATATCATGAAGTCCACATGATAATGCAGCAGCTTCAGCTGAAAGACAGAATTACCGTAAAAAAAACCGGGAGTGGAAGAAGAGAAATAATTCTTACCACGGATAAGGACGGGGTTCCTCTGGATTACAGAAATCTTGCTTTTCAGGCTGCTCAGCTGATGCTGGGACTGGAGGAACTGACTGAAGGTGTGCATATTCACATAGAAAAGCATATTCCGATAGCTGCGGGTATGGCAGGAGGCAGTGCGGACTGTGCCGCTGTATTTATTGCCATGAATGAGCTTTTCGATATGAAACTGAGTACCGCATCACTGTGCAGGCTGGGGGCGAAGCTCGGCGCCGATATTCCGTTCTGCATAATGGGAGGCACCGCAGTGGCGGCCGGAACCGGAACTAATATAACAAAAATAAAAGGGCTGAACCCGGAAAAATATTTTGTGCTGGTGTGCAAACCTTCTCAGGGGATGTCTACCGGAGCTGTATATGCAAAATACTCCGAAAGAGCAGGGGAGATGATTCTCAGAAAACATCCGGACATAATACGTCTTGTCGGAGGTCTTACATCCGACAGCGGATTGGAAATACTGAAAAAGGATATGATAAATGTTCTGCAGTATGTTACGGCTGAGGAACTGACTGAGATAAAAGAAATCATATATATAATGGAAAGAAAAGGTGCGGAGCATGCAATGATGACCGGCAGCGGTCCTGCGGTATTCGGGATTTTCCGGGATTCGCAGAAAGTCGCGGAGGCATATATGGAGCTGGCGGAAATTTATGAGGAAACTTACATTACCGGATTCAGATAAAGCAATGTACCCGGCTGTATAAAAAACAACACTCCTGTCGATAATTCAGATGATATTGAAAGGAGTGTTTTAATGAGTACGAAGAAAGTTAAATCTGCTGTGGCGGCAGCGGCGGCAGCCCGTATATATTAAAATAAAAAAGCCTTGAGATAGGAAAGGACTTGCTGAAATATATAAAAAAGCCGTAAATTTTAAAAAAGTATTCTTTGTCAGCGAAAAATTTGGTATAATAAAAAGATAATGTTGCAACTGTTAATAAATGGAAGAACATTAGCATTAGAAAGAAGGAAGAATAATGACCAAACTGGCAATAATATTCGGGGGTAAAAGTGTTGAACATGAGCTGTCTTTAAAGTCAGCGGTTTCAGTGCTGTCGGCCATCGATCGTTCAAAGTATTCGATAACCATGATAGGCATAACTAAAGAAGGAAAATGGCTGCTGTATGACGGCCCGGTGGAAATGATCGGGAACGGAGAGTGGCGGGATTATGCTGAGCTGAAGCTTCTGGCCGAGCCCGAAAAATACGAATTGAAGATATTAACCTCTCTGGAATCCATGAAGGATTATGCTGATGTGGTTTTTCCCGTGCTTCACGGTCCCGGCGGAGAGAACGGAGTAATACAGGGGCTTATCGAGTCGGTGGGATTACCCTATGTCGGATGCAGAGTTCTCGGGGCAGCACTGACTATGGACAAGGAATTTACCAAGGCTATGATGAGGCAGTCCGGATTTCTGGTATGCGACTGGGAGGTCTACTTCCGGGAAGAGCTGCAGGACAACAGTGCATCGGTGGTTAAAGATATAGAAGAGCATTTCAGTTATCCTCTGTTTGTGAAGCCTGCGGGATGCGGAGCCAGCATGGGGGTATCGAAGGTGTTTGACCGAAACGGATTAATTGATGCCATGAAAAAAGCAGGCAGCTTTGACAGAAAGATTATGGTGGAAAGCTTTGTTGACGGAAGAGAGCTCTGTGTGGGAGTAATAGGTAACATGGTACCCCTGTCATCGGCAGCGGGAGAGGTGCTGTTAAGCGGAGAGTATTTTGATGAAATAAGTAAAAAAACCGCGGGAACGGCAGTGAATTATGAAATACCGGCGGCAATCCCCGCAGATATAATGAGTAAGGCAAAAATGCTTGCGGAAAAGGCTTACAGAATTCTGGATTTGAGAGGCTTTGCCAGAGTGGATTTCTTTCTTGAAAAGAATTCCAATGAATTATATATTAATGAAATTAACGCTATTCCCATGTTTTCGGAGAAGAGCATATTTACAGGGCTCTGGCATAATGCGGGACTTGAGTATTCCGAGCTTCTTGACAGAATGATAGGTTATGCTCTGGAGAAGGAATGACGTTAAATGAGGTAGAAATATGAATAAAGTACTGATGAAAATTCATGCCAGACAGCTTTCGGAAAAAGGCGGAGAAGATGTCATGGAACTGATGACGGAAGGAAAGCATTACTGCAAAAACGGAGTAATCTATCTGCTGTATGAAGAAACCGAATTATCCGGAATGAAAGGCTGTGTTACGGCATTAAAAGTAGACGGCGGTGTAATCAAGCTCAGACGCTATGGTGTGAAAACACAGGAGATGCATTTTGAAAAAGGAAAACGCTTTGACGGATTGTATGAGACACCGATGGGATACTTCGATATGGAGATTCTTACGACGGAAATAGAAAACCGCCTGGTGAAGGACGGAATCTGCGGAAGACTGAAAATAGACTACGATATCAGTCTTAAAGGTCTTATGGAAGCTCACAATACACTGGAAATTAAAGTGGCACCGTTAAAATCCTGAGGTGACAGGGAAAGAAGGTAATAGAATGAATAATAAGAGAGTAAAGAGAATAGCAATAGTTCTTGTATGGCTTATTGTCATAGGTCTGGTTATCACATCATTTTCTTTTTCTATTTTTGCGGAAAGCGGGAATGGAGGAAAGACCGTTACACAGCAGCTGGAGGACATGGAAAGCATACTGAAGTACATAGAAAAGAACTATAAGGATGACGTTGACATTAATCTGCTTATAGACGGTGCGTATCAGGGCATATTTGAGCAGCTGGATGCCTACAGCAAATATTACAGCAGTGAGGAAGATGCCGCGGCATTTTCTATATATTCCGGAGGAGAGTTTTCGGGAACCGGTGCTCAGATTAAAGCAGCGGAAGGCGGAGCGGAAATAGTGGGATTTACCGCAGGCTCCCCGGCGGAAAAAGCCGGACTGGCGGTGGGAGATATAATCACTGCGGTGGACGGGGTATCCTGCAAAAATGTGGAGACAAGCGAGATATCGGCAATGCTGCGGGGTGAAGAAGGCACCACGGTAAAGATTACGGTAAACCGCGGCGGAACAAGTAAGGTATACAATGTAGTAAGAAGTAAAATTCAGATGAACTCGGTTTCCTTCAGAATGATTGATGACACAACGGGATATCTCGGAATATCGAACTTCTATGCTTCCACCCCCGACGAGATAACGGAAGCCTGGAATAAGATGAAAGAAACAAATCCCAATATTAAAAATCTCATTGTCGACATACGCGACAATCCCGGAGGTCTGGTAAGCTCGGCGATTACTTCGGCGAATTTATTTCTGGATCCCGGCATGGAAATAATGAGCTACTACAATAAAGACGGCGTGGTTACAACATATGTGGCGGACGGGGAAAAGGTTGTGGATGTACCGGTAAGACTGCTGGTAAACTCCGGTTCGGCCAGCGCAGCGGAAATATTTGCCGGAGCCCTGAAGGACAATTATGCGGCCGTACTGGTGGGAAGCAGAACCTTCGGAAAAGGCGTGGCACAGACGGTAACCAAAACCGACACCGGGGCATATATGAAGCTTTCGGTATACTATTTTGTCACACCGGATAAAAACAAGATTAACGAGGTGGGGATTGCTCCCCATTACACCGTTTACAACGGAGACAATACTGCCGCAATAAAACGCTATAACGCAATGGGAAACGTGGCGGCCATGGATGAAGGCAAAAAATATAAAATCGGAGAAAAGGGGCTCAATGTTTATGCGGCACAGCAGAGACTGAGCATACTGGGATACAATGTTCCGTTGAACGGACTTCTGGAAGAAAAAACAGCACTGGCACTTATGGACCTTCAGAAAAAGAATAAGCTGTATGTGTACGGAGCGCTGGATTTCACTACAATGAATTGTCTGGAAAAAGAATACACCAGGAATATATTCGGTATAGCTGACGATGTTCAGCTGGAGACGGCACTGGCACTGATAAAATAACGGATTTTTCGAAGAAAATTCCATGCAGATGCCGAAAATACCTTTTCCGGTGAGAAAAACAGGCTGTTAAACGGGTTTGCGGAGTTTGTTAATTGACTGTAACAATTGTGTAATGGACTTTTTCGGGAGAAAAGCTATAATAAAACCATGCTGAAGTTCTCATAATAGCCCGAAATGAAGATTTAGTTTACAGTCCTATTACAAACAAAAAAGAGGAATTGACTCAATCAGACAGAAAAGGTATAATGAGAATGATAGATTGTGCGTAGGTGTTTCCTATGCCTTTCTATAGAAATTGTCAAGTTATCTTCGGAAGGGGGAGATGATTTGCAGGACTAATAAGAAAACCCCCCTTCAGAAGAGTATTTTTTAAGGAGGAACAGACAATGAAAAAAGTACTTTCATGGGCGCTGGTTTTAGCTCTGGTACTGAGCAGCTTTGCAATGTCATTTGCCGGCGATACAATCAATGCATCGGCAATGAAGGACGCAGATAAGATTGTCCACAAAGAAGCTGTAGACGTAATGGTAGCAACCGGCATTATCGGCGGTTATCCAGATGGATACTTCTATCCGGAAAAAACCGTAACAAGAGCCGAAATGGCTAAAATGATCTCCGTAGCACTCAGCGGTGGAGACGATGTTGGAACTTATTATGCATCAGCATGCAAGTTCTCAGACGCAAAGGACACATGGGCAGCAGGTTATGTTGGCTACTGTGCAAACAGCAGAATCATTGACGGAAGAAATGATGACATATTTGATCCGAACGCTACAGTAACAGGTACTGAAGCAGCTAAGATGGTTCTCGTGGCATTAGGTTATGACACAAAAATCGAAGGTTATGTTGGTTCAAACTGGGCAACAAACGTATTAAAGAAAGCTAAGGAACTCAAGCTGTTCGACGAAATCGAAAATTTCGTAGCAGGAGATCCTCTCACAAGAGACAATGCTGCACAGATTATCTTCAATGCATTACAGAAATTAAAGGTTGAATATGATTATGACGCTAAGATTTCCGTAGGCAACACAGAAGTATCTGTTAATACAAAGGCTCAGGAAACTGACTATGCTCTGTATGAAAAAGCATTCGACGGCGATCTGGTTAAGAAAGATGCTGATTCAGACAACTTCAAGAGACCTGCTCATTCATGGATTTATGAAAAGGAAAAGATCGGAACATATGTAGATACAGCTGACTTCACATTCATCGCAACAGAAGACAAGTCATTCGGAAAAGCTCTCAAGGCTTATGACGAAAACTTCTACGATGATTACGGAAAAGAATGGGAAATTGCTTCTTATTATAAAGGCGGCCAGTTTGTAAACGAAGCTTACTTTAACGGAGCACAGTATCCTTTAGTAACAGGTGAACCTGTAATTGATACACCTGACAATTTCTGTATCGGTGACAAGGTTGAATTCTATGACGTAACAGATAAGGGAGATGACCTCGATCAGTATATTATCGTAGTATCACATTATGACACAGAAAAGATCGACGTTGATACAGACGTTAAAGACAGCGATGCGAAGAAAGATATCACAGCTTACATCACAGTAGGAGATGTTGATACAAACAATGTTGACCTCGAAGGCTATGATGCAGCTACTTACAAAGACGAAGCTGTAATCGCTGTGGCATACTATGACGGTGATTATACAACAACAAGCAAGTCAGATATCCTCGACTCATACGTTCCTGAAAAGCTGACAGGTACTGTTACGAAGCTCGGCAGCAAGATTTCAATCGACGGAACAACATATGACTATACCGCTTACTATGCAGGTGCTGACCTCTATGATTTTGATGGCGATTTAGTTGAACTTGACAACAAATATGATTTCTACCTCATCAACGGTTATGTTGACGGTGCGGATTTAGTAGACACCAAGTCTAAGACATACTACGGTATGCTCGTAAAAGCATCAACATCAGCAGGCACATGGGGTGACGGCGGTCTCGCTAAGATTGTTAAGGCAGACGGAACAGTTGAATCCTATGAAGTTGACTTAGACGAAGTTACAACATTAGGTCAGTATGTATATGCATCAGATGATAATGCATACCTCGTAGAATATACACTCAATGACAAGAACATAGTTGACAGTCTCGAAGAAGGAGACACTTGGGTTAAGAGCGACGTTAAAATGAAGAACGGAATCCTCAGCGGTAAGGAAGTAGCTGAAACTGCTGTAGCATTCTACTATGACGACATTGATGAAGAATGGTCTGTTTACAAGTATGATGACCTCAAGGCTGCATCTGAAATCAGCACTGCCACAATGATTGACGATTCAAACATGAAACTTGTTGCACTTGAACTCACAGACAGTCTCACAGGCGATGCAAATTCAGTAATCGCTTTAGTAACAGATGCTCACTGGTATAGAACATCAGGTTCTAAGGGTTACTACGAAGTAACAGCTCTGGTTGACGGTGTAGAAAAAGAATATGTGACAACTACAGGCAGCAATCCACCGGCTCCAGACGAAAACACCTTCTACAAGTTCACATTAAACGCTAACGGCGAAATCTCTAATGTAACTGCTATGGACAGAGCTAATCTTAGCGACATTGATGAAGATTTAGATAAGACAGATATCGGTGTATACACTGAATTTTCAGGTAGTTACCCATATACAAGATATAGAACGTTTACTGTAGTTGACAGATCAGGTTCAAACCTCGAAATCCGTAGATCTGAGACTAAACGTCTCTCAGTAGGCTCTCTGTATGTATATTCATGGGATGCTGAAGAAGGCGAATTTGTATGGACAGTTGAAAAGCTCAATACTCTTGAATTAAACGTAGACACAGTATCCTTCTTACAGACAACAAAGGCTCAGACAAACTGGAATGTGGTAGTTCAGATTAAAGATGACGGACAGCATTCATCACTTATGAAGGTTACAAAGGTTGAAGATTTATTCAGTACTATCTAAAAACTGAATGATATAGCCTAAAGCTTAAAACTCAGGCAGTCGGGAAACCGGCTGCCTGTTTTGTATTTACTTTTAAGGGGAATTGATGTAAGATATCTGTAAGAAACTATTGAGGGGGTAAAACGCATGAAGTATAAAACAATCAGAATAATTATAGCGTCAGTGCTGGTGGCGGTACTGAGTACGGCGACAGTTTTTGCCGGAACGGTACCTTCGGATGTGAGCGGTAAGTCCTGTGAAAAGGCGGTGGAAGCATTGACCGATAAGAGCATAATTACCGGGGATACAGACGGGCTTTTCCATCCGGATTCCTACCTGACAAGAGCACAGGTATGTAAAATGCTGGCAGCCGCTATGAAGCTATATTCCGAAAGCTCCGCAGGCAGCGGTTTTAAGGATATGGATGGTTATGCCTGGGCTGAGGGCTATATTAAAATGATGGCGGAAAAGGGCATAGCGACAGGCTATCCCGACGAAACCTTCAGACCGGGAGAAAACGTGACTGTTGCCGAACTCACAACCTTTGTAATGAGAGCCTGCGGGGTTAAGGATGCAGAGCTCGGAGGAAAGTGGCCCGAAAACTTCATAACAAAGGCGGAGGAGATGGGGTTGTATGAAAACTGCATAGACAATCCACCGGAAAAGAGAAATGAAAAGGCAACAAAAGCACAGGCGGCGGTACTGATTTACAATACTCTGGAATTAATTGAAAAAGCATGGAGCAGCGAAGATACCGCAGGAAAAGAAGAAATAAAAAAATCAGATTACATATACGGAAAGATAACCTTTGAAAACGCTGCTTCTGAGATTAACGGAATAAAGCTGGCGGAGGACGTGAGGATTTACGCTTACGGTAAGTCGGCGGATTATTCAAAGGATATGGTGCTGCCACAGACCTCCGTAATGAATACTCAGCAGAGAATAAAGTATATCAATGTTTCAACCAATGCTTTTTATTATGTGAAGGACAAGGAAGTGACGGAAATTATTCTGCCGACGGACTGTGGATTCAGCGGAAGAGTTTACGGGGTAATTAATGACAGCTCAATAGAGGATATTTCATCTAAAAAAACAGTTCAGGAACTGGAAGTGCTGGCAGCCGGACAGAAAACCCTGTGGGACTGCAAAACATATGTGTTTATTTTTCCGTCTGAAATCGAAGCTGCCATCGCGGAAGGAAGAATTGCGGAACTGACAGCTTCAAAAGGAGAAGTCAGTGCCGTAGAAACGAAATTAGATAACATGACAGGAAAAAGGCATGTGGAACTCGGGATTCCCGAAGGAAATGCGACCTGCGAATGGAAAGAAGTAGCCGGAAAAGACACAGCGAAAAAGAACATAAAGCTGGAAAACGGTGAATACGTTCCGTACAAAGATGCTGTATCCGTTTATGTGATGAATGATGACAGAGACGGATATGTAATCGGTAATGTTAACTCAATTAAAAAAGGTTATTCGGTAAGACTTTATGATGTTACCGATGACGACGATGATTCGGCGGATATCATAGTAGTAAAACCGTAAAAGTCCCGTTTCGGACGTTTTAATACTCTTAAATCGAAATACTGTCTCCATATTTGTGAAATACCGCAAATGTGGAGACTTTTTGAGTGAGATATATATTTTTGCACCGGTGAAGGTGTTCTGCTTAGGCAAATATATTAAGTTTATATGAAGAAGGCTGTAAATATTGTAATGAGCGGGTATAAATGTTAGAATAAACATATTTTAGTTTTTGGAGAAACAGTATGCAGAAAACAGTCAGGATTACGGGATTAATCATCCTGGATATGGTGATAATAATATGTTCATATCTGCTTGCCTTTAGGCTCAGATATGATTTTGTAACAGAATCGACGGCCTACATTACATATTTCGGCGGCTTCAGCAGAATATGGTTTGTTCTGCTGGCGGTGAAGACAGCCATTCTTTTTATCTTCGGTATGTATAAAGTCTTATGGAGGTTTGCCGGAGCTGCGGATATTCTCAGAGTAATTGCAGCGGTACTGACAGCAGATTTTGCCGCGGAAATCATTAATGTTCTTTATACCGGAGACATGCAGATTACCCTTGCGCTTATTAATTTCATTATAGATCTGCTGCTGTTAGGAGGTATCAGAGTTTTTTATAATTCTGTGGGCAGATTCGGACTGAGGATAGGGAAAAAGGATGAGAATAATAAACTGAAAAGAGTATTGATTGTAGGTTCCGGTTATAATGCCGAAGCCATTATTGAAAAAATGAGAATTCACGCGGACGAAATCAACCGGATACCGGTAGCAGTGATAGATGACAATAAAAACCGAACGGG
The DNA here is from genome assembly GCA_002315385.1 of Firmicutes bacterium UBA1739. Lineage (GTDB taxonomy): Bacteria > Bacillota > Clostridia > Peptostreptococcales > Anaerovoracaceae > UBA1739. The sequence continues at coordinate 11,165 of DCHZ01000028.1, forward strand.
AAAGATTCTTTCCGGAATAAAAATTGCCGGGATAAAAAAAGATATAGTCAGAGTTTCAAGAAAATTTGAAATCGATGAAATATATATCATGATACCTTCCGCCAGAAAGAAGACTCTGGAGAATACCATGGCCGAAGCGGAAAAAACCGGATGCAAAATAAAAATATTCCCTACGATTGAAGAGCTCATCGAAGAAAAGGTGAAAATAAGTACGCACAATGAAATCAGTATGGATGAAATCTTCGGAAGAGAAAAAATTGAGATAAATAACAAGGAAGTGCAAAGCTGTTTCAGGGGCAGGATTATTCTGATAGCCGGAGCCGGAGGCTCCATAGGAGGTGAGATTGCCCGGCAGGTGGCGGCATATTCCCCCAGGAGAATTATTCTTCTGGATATTTCCGAAAAAAATCTTTTTGAGCTTCAGTCGGAAATAAAAAGAAAGCACAGTGAAACCGACGTCCGTTCCATAATATGCTCAGTAACCGATGCCGCACGGATAAACAGAGTATTTGCTCAGAATAAGCCCCATATAGTAATTCACGGTGCGGCTCATAAGAATGTGATACTTATGGAGAATAACGTCAGTGAAGCGGTAAGAAATAATGTTAAAGGAACCCTGAACTTAATTCAGGTCAGTGAAACATATGCCGCAGAGAAATTCGTTTATATTTCATCCGATAAGGCTGTAAATCCTGCGGGAGTAGCGGGAATGACGGTAAAAGTCTGTGAACGGTTTGTAAGTATGAAATCACAGGATTCAAAGGTGCAGTTCCTTTCCGTAAGGCTGGGTAACATTATCGGAAGCGACGGCAGTGTGGTGCCGCTGTTTAAGCGTCAGATAGAAGACGGCGGACCGGTAACCCTTACCCATCCGGATGCGGTAAGATTTTATCTTCCTTTGAATACCGGTGTAAGACTGATTCTGCAGTCCGTTGCGATGAGCAGGGGAGGAGAAATATATACAGTCAATTACGGGAAAGCCGTAAAGGTAAAAGAACTGGCGGAAAATATGATAGAAAACGCCGGGCTGAAACCCTATGAGGATATTGATATAAAGGTTATCGGCCTCAGAGAAGGAGAACGGCTGGCGGAAAAGCTACTTCCGGAGAATCAGTTTATTCGTCTGACATCCCATAAGAATATTGTTTCAATTGTTGAGGAGCCGGTGGACCGGGAAGAAATGATGAGAGAATTCGGGCTGCTCACCGAAAATCTGGACAATGAGGATGAAAGCGAAATAAGGGCAGCTCTTGAACGTCTTGCCTCGGATTTTGCTGTTGAAACAGTATAATTTTGGAAAAATCCACAAAAGCATAATCAAAAATGGTATACTGAAATAGTAAACAATGCAGGAATGAATCAGTAAAATCCTGTAATAATATGCATAATAAAGGAGGACACTATGTCAAACTTTGAAACCTTATTATTCAAAAAGGAAGGTGCGATTGCCTATATCACAATTAACCGTCCGAAGGCAATGAATGCTCTCAATACTCATGTCATTGAAGAACTGGGACAGGCCATTGATCTGGTGGAAGCTGATAAGAGCATCAGAATTCTGATAATAACAGGCGAAGGCAGAGCCTTTGTGGCAGGTGCGGATATCGCGCAGATGAGAGATTTTAATCCGGGTCAGGGCAGAGAGCTTGCAATGAAGGGCTCAGAGGTTATGAGACGAATAGAATTTCTTGAAGCTGTAACCATTGCTGCGGTAAACGGATTTGCGCTCGGAGGCGGATGTGAGCTGGCTTTGAGCTGTGATTTGAGAATTGCTGCCGAAACAGCCAGATTCGGACAGCCGGAAGTAGGTATAGGAATTACTCCGGGATTTTCCGGAACTCAGAGACTGCCGAGAGTGGTAGGTCAGGCAAAAGCGAAGGAAATGATTCTTACCGGCGATGCGATTTCCGCGGCAGAAGCAGAAAGAATCGGTCTGGTAAACAAGGTGGTACCTTTGGAAAATCTTATGGAGGAGGCTGAAAAGCTGGCGGCAAGGATTCTTAAGAACGCACCTATTGCGGTAAGATATTCAAATGCGGCAATACAGAGGGGCTGTGAGAAGGATATTGAAACGGGAATTACCATCGAGAGCAGCTTCTTCGATATGTGCTTTGCCACAGAGGATCAGAAGGAAGGAATGACTGCTTTTCTGGAGAAGAGAAAAGCTGAATTTAAAGACAGATAATAATATTTCAGGAGGATATAATAATGAAAAAAATTGGCGTACTCGGAACAGGTACAATGGGAGCTGGCATTATTCAGGTGCTGGCTCAGAACGGTTATGAGGTTGTTCTCAGAGCAAGAAGAGAAACTTCAGTTGAAAAAGGTATTGCTACAGTTAATAAGAATTTAGACAGATTGGTAGCGAAGGAAAAAATTACCGCAGCGGAAAAAGAAGAAATCATGAGCAGAGTTCACGGTTCAACCGATATTTCCATCGTAAAAGATGCGGACCTCATTATTGAAGCTGCAACTGAAGAAATGGAATCCAAGAAGGCACTTTTTGCGGAACTGGATGCACTGTGCAAACCGGGAACTATTATTGCAACAAATACTTCGTCATTGTCAATCACGGAAATCGCTTCCGCTACAAACAGACCTGACAGGATTATCGGTATGCATTTCTTCAATCCGGTACCTGCTATGAAGCTTGTTGAGATAATTAAAGGGCTCACAACCTCCGATGAAACAAGAGACGTAATTCTTGACTTAACAAAAAATATCGGAAAGACACCTGTTGAAGTTCAGGAAGCTCCGGGATTTGTTGTAAACAGAATCCTCGTTCCGATGGTTAACGAAGGTATAGGAATTCTTGCAGACGGAGTGGCAAAGGCAGAAGATATTGATGCCGCTATGAAGCTGGGTGCAAATCATCCGATGGGACCTCTTGAATTGGGTGACCTGATCGGTCTCGATGTTTGTCTGGCTATCATGAATACTCTCTATACGGAATTCGGTGATACAAAATACAGACCTCATCCACTGCTCAAGAAGATGGTCAGAGCAGGTAAACTCGGAAGAAAGACAGGAGAAGGTTTCTATAACTATAAAAAATAGTACAGAATCCGTCAGCGAGGATTAAAACCGACAGCAGAAAATGAAATACTGAGGATTAATGATCCGCGGAGTGAATAATTGATTCATGTAGAGAAGAGTTTACGAAAAAAAAACAGCCGGTGTCGATATTTTCGAAGCCGGCTGTATATGTTTTTGCCGATAATTTCCCGCGGGAATAACAGGCTATTTAATTGAAGAATACGAATTTTTATCAAAACGCAGATTTTTGATTTTCTTAACAAAGTCGGCGTTTGTTTTTGTACTCATGAGATAGTTGATTATGGTTTCCGCGGCATCCTGATTTGCACCGTTTCCAAGAGCTCTGCGCATAGCCCAGATGGCTTCCATTTCTTCTGACTGCAGGAGAAGGTCTTCCCTTCTGGTGCCGGATTTGTTTAAATCGATGGCCGGGAAAATTCTCTTTTCGGAAAGCTTTCTGTCAAGATGAAGCTCCATGTTTCCGGTGCCTTTAAATTCCTCGAAAATAACATCATCCATTCTGCTGCCTGTTTCGATAAGTGCGGTAGCAAGAATGGTTATACTGCCTCCTTCTTCGAGATTTCTGGCTGCTCCGAAAAACTTCTTGGGTTTATGAAGTGCTCCCGGATCAAGCCCTCCCGACAGAGTACGTCCGGTGGGGGGGATTGTCAGGTTATATGCTCTGGCAAGGCGGGTAATACTGTCCAGAAGAATAACAACGTCTTTTCCGTGTTCCGCAAGCCGCTGGGCTCTGGCCAGCACCATTTCGGCAACTTTAATATGATGCTGAGGCATCTCGTCGAAGGTGGAGTAAATAACCTCCCCTTCTATCGATCTCTGCATGTCGGTAACCTCTTCGGGACGCTCGTCTATAAGAAGCACAATCAGCTCGATATCATTGTGAAGTTTGGTAATGCTGTTTGCCACTTTCTTGAGTAGGACAGTTTTACCGGCTTTGGGCGGAGCCACAATAAGACCACGCTGACCCTTGCCTATGGGGGCAATAAGATCTATCAGTCTTGTCGAAAGGTCTGAGGGATTAATTTCAAGATTCAGCTTTTCGTTTGGGAAAACGGGTGTAAGACTGTCAAAGTCTTTTCGATTGATGGCAACGCTTAAAGGATCATCATTTACTGTGTTTACATACAGAAGTGCCCGGAATTTTTCTCCCTCGTTGGGCGGTCGGGTAATACCCTTGACTTTATCTCCGGTTTTTAATCTGAATCGTCTGATTTGTGCAGGTGATACATATACATCACTGTCACTTGTCAGGAAATTGTGAAATCTCAGAAAGCCGAAATTATTTCCTTCAGACATTTCCAGAATACCCTCTACAGTCTCTTTCAATTCATCCGGAACTCTTTTTTTCTGTGAATCCTCTGCAGGAGGAGTCCGGTTATCCGCAAATCCATGCCCGAAAGTAACGGCAGGAGCACTTACGGCAGATTCATGAATGTTTTCAGTCGGTTCAACTTTGAATTTTTCAGAAGAGTCGGCTGTAAAAACAGCTTCGGTCGGAATAATTTGAGTTGAGGGATTTTCTGTTTTGGAATTCGTCTGATTAATATTTAATAAGGCTTCGAGGATTTCCGTTTTTTTCATTTTATCGCAGCCGGGAAGGCCGAAAGCTTTGGCTATTTCCCTGAGTTCCGCGACTTTTTTCGCTTTTAGCTCTTTTTCGTTCACGGTTTCCTCCGAAATGATTATTTAGAAATATGATTTAATAAATTATATATGCATTTCATTCGATTTTATCCACACGTCTCTGGTGCCTGCCGCCTTCAAATTCCGTTTCCAGCCAGGCATCAACTATTTCAAGAGCCAGACCGACTCCCACCACACGTCCGCCTAAAGAAAGCATGTTTGCATTGTTGTGCGCACGGCTCATTTTTGCCGAGAAAGTATCCGATACATTTGCACATCGTATGCCTTTAACCTTGTTTGCGGCAAGAGAAATGCCTATGCCGGTACCGCAGCATAAAATTCCTTTGTCAGCCTTGCCCGAAGCGACGATTTCGGCAGCGGCTCTGCCGTATTCGGGATAATCAACAGATTCTGTGGAATGAGTTCCGATATCTTCAAACTCATAGCCTTTTTCGGTAAGGTGTTTTTTTATTTCTTCTTTAAGTTCGTATCCGCCATGGTCTGATGCAAGTACTAATTTCATAATTCTTCACTGTCTCCTTTTGTTTTGATTTCCGCAGCAGCTTTATCCATTCTGTTCATGATGGAGAAGCCGATGCCTTCGGCTTCAAAAGCCTCGGAAAGAATAACATCTACTCCTATTATATCAAAAGTTCTCAGAATATCAAAAACATTATGTGCAATACTTTTAAGATTTGAACGCGTTCCTGCGGAAAGAATCCTGCAGGAAGGGTTCTCACCGAAAGCCCGGATGTATTTTTCAACCGTTTCTTCGGTGGCAATAATTCCGATTTTTTTCCCTGCCCCGAGCTCGGCCTCCGCTGTTTTACATATCTGTGAGCTGACGGAATCCGAAGTCCCTTCGAAAAGAATCATCGGTGCATCCGGCGCATAATGGGTGTATTTCATACCGGGTGCTTTGGGAACAGAGCTGTTTTTTTCTTTCCTGAGAGCTATCCGGACTTCTCCTATAACCGCTTCCAGATCTTCCGCGGTAATTATTCCCGGTCTGAGAATGACAGGAGGATTGACCGTAACATCCAGCACCGTGGATTCTATGCCCACATCACAATTCCTGCCCAGAATTATTCCGTCTACTCTTCCGTCAAGATCATGAATAACATGCTCGGGTTTTGTAGGACTCGGTTTTCCGGAAAGGTTTGCGCTGGGAGCAGCTACGGGACAGCCGGCCAGCCTGAGAAGGATTTCGGCTTCCGGATTTTCCGGCATTCGAACTGCCACCGTGTCCATACCGGCTGTTACACAGTCAGGTATTCCGGGATTTTTTTTCATGATTATACTTATGGGACCCGGCCAGAACCGCCGGATTACAGCCTGTGCTGCCGGAGGTATTTCGGACACAACAGCATCAAGCTGTGAAATATCCGCAATGTGAACGATAAGAGGATTATCCGAAGGTCGGCCTTTGGCTTTATAAATGTTTTTAACGGAAATCTCAGACAGAGCATTTGCACCGAGCCCGTAGACTGTTTCCGTGGGAAAAGCGACAATTCCGCCCTTTGCCAGAATACCGGCAGGAGTCTGAAGTATTTCCGTAAGCTTTGATTCATTATCTGTATAATTACGTACATCAAAAAGTTCGGTTTTCATAAGTGAAGCCCTTTCTGCGTTATTTCGGCTTAATTGTAACATTTTTGCACATTGCAAACAATATCTATATATGATAAACTGATAAGATACAGATGAGAAATACCTTCTGTATTAAATATGATAATAATACCAAAGATTGGAGAAGTATAATGTACGATAAGCTTAATTTTATTCAGGAAAAGTATGAGGATCTCAGCCTCAGGGTATCTGACCCCGAGCTGATAAACAATCAGCCCGAGTGGAGAAAAACGGTAAAAGAAATGTCGGATATGGAGCCGATTGTACTGAAATATAAAGAGTATAAGAAAACAAAAGACGAGCTTGAAGGTGCCAGAGAGCTTCTGGATGAAGCGGGCTCCGATGAAGAAATGAAAGAAATGGCAAAGCTGGAAATTGCGGAGCTGGTCGAAAAAATATCGGAACTGGAAGAGGAGCTCAGAGTACTTCTGCTGCCGAAGGACCCTAATGATGAAAAGAATGTACTGCTTGAAATAAGAGCCGGTACAGGCGGCGAGGAGGCGGCTCTGTTCGGCGGAGACCTTCTCAGAATGTATACAAGATATGCCGAAAGAAGAGGCTGGAAAACCGAGATTATCGAATATAACGATACGGGAATCGGTGGTATCAAAGAAGCGATTATCATGATCAAAGGTAAGGGTGCGTATTCGAGACTTAAGTATGAAAGCGGTGTACATCGTGTACAGCGTGTTCCGGAAACGGAATCCAGCGGAAGAATCCATACATCGGCGGCTACAGTTGCTGTTCTGCCGGAGGTGGATGATGTTGAAATCGAAGTTAAGCCCGAAGATGTAAGAGTTGACGTATACAGAGCTTCCGGAAACGGCGGTCAGTGCGTAAATACTACGGACTCTGCGGTAAGGCTGACTCATATTCCGACAGGCATGGTGGTAACCTGTCAGGATGAAAAATCCCAGCTCAGAAACAAAGAAAAAGCTTTCAAGGTGCTGAGAGCCAGATTATATGATTTTGAACAGCAGAAAAAGAATGACGAGCTGGCAGCGGAAAGAAAGAATCAGGTAGGCAGCGGAGACCGAAGCGAGCGTATCAGAACCTACAATTTCCCTCAGGGAAGAATTTCCGATCACAGAATAGGTCTTACAATCTATAAACTCGATTATTTCCTCGACGGAGATCTCGATGAAGTAATTGATGCCCTGATTACTTATTACCAGGCGGAGAAGATGAAACAGTTTTAACAGAGGTAATTATGGATTTAAATAAGATTTTTATTAAAAATGCCTGCCCTACCAAAATCGGCGGACAGGCTGTGCTGGAAGGTGTAATGATGAGAAATCAGCGCCAGATTGCGATTTCCGTCAGAAAAGCCGACGGCAATATTCATACAAAAAAGTATACTGTTAAGAAAAAAGGTTCCTGGGCAAAGGTGCCGTTTCTCAGAGGGGTAATAGCTTTTATCGATTCACTGGTAGTCGGAACCGGCACTTTGATGTATTCGGCTGAAGTACTGGAAGAAGACGGTGTAATGGAGGAGGAAAAGGGAAAATTTGAAATGTGGCTGGAATCCAGATTCGGCGATAAGGCCGCATACAATTTTGCGATTTTTTCTTCCGTAATAATATCACTGGTATTCACAATAGGCGTGTTTATTATTCTGCCTACGGTGGCGGTGAACTGGGCAAAGCGTATTACGGAAAATGCAATAATTCTGAACCTGATAGAAGGGCTTCTGAGAATAGCGATTTTCATATTGTATGTGGTGCTGATATCAAAGCTTCAGGATATTAAACGGGTGTTCCAGTATCACGGTGCAGAGCACAAAACCATACATTGCTATGAAAACGGTCTGGAGCTTACCGTGGAGAACTGCAGAAGCTTTCCGACACTGCATCCGAGATGCGGAACCAGTTTTCTTGTATTCGTAATGATAATTGCACTGCTGATTTTCTCGTTTCTGGGATGGCCGAATCTGTTCTGGAGAATAACTTCAAGACTGCTGCTGCTGCCGGTAATAGCCGGAATCTCATACGAGGTTCTTCAGTATGCGGGCAGAAGTGATTCGTGGCTTGTAAAGATTCTGAGCTATCCGGGAATCCTTCTGCAGAAGATTACCACAAATGAGCCGGAGGATGACCAGCTGGAAATAGCCATTGCATCAATGAAGGCATCCATGGAGTATGATCCGGAAAAGAGTGATGAAGAGAATACGGAAATAAGAATCGAGAAGGGATATTTTAAACCTTCAAGACATTTTAATATTGATACTTCAAAGCAGGATAAACCTGAAGAGACCGCTTCCGAGCCGGGAGAAAAGGACGTTTCGGCAGAGGCTGCCGACGCTGAAAAGAAGAAATATATCATTGAGGAATGTAAAAACTACAGCAGCGGTGAGGATGCTGCGGTTTCGGACAATAACAAATCGGATGAGATTCTGTCCCCGTATTTAGGCGGAAAAAAGAATGAATCCGGAGACGAAGGCGAGCTGAACGAACCTGACGGACAGGAAACAGTTACAGCGGAAGCAGAAAATACCGGGGCGGAAGAAAAGTAAGCATTGAGCGAAAAGGAGAAGAAAAGTGAGATTAAGAGCTGCGCTGGCGGAAGCGGGAAAAAGGCTGAGCTCGGAAGGAATAGAGAGTTTTAGTCTTGATGCGGAAGTTCTTCTGCTTCATGCGTTGAAAAAGGACAGAATTTTCATTATTACCGCACCGCAGTATGAGCTCTCTTTTTCCGAAGAAAAGAAATATTTTGACATGATTTGTGAGCGGGCTTCGGGAAAGCCCGTTTCTTATATTACCGGGGAAAAAGAGTTCATGGGACTGAGGTTTGTGGTTTCGGAAGAGGTCCTGATTCCAAGACCGGATACGGAGACTTTGGTGGAAGAGGCCTTGAGGCTGATAAAGGAAAAAAATTTCGGCGGCAGCGACGGAGGAAGGATGCAAAATTCAGCAAAAAATTTATGCTGCCGGAATATTAAAACCGAGGACAGTATTTCTGAACCGAAACCTGAAATAATTTCCGATACGAAGAAAAAACTGTGTACGAAAGAAAAAGAATCCGGTGTGAATTTAAGCAACCGGAAATCAGATAACGATAATATAAAAATTCTGGACATGTGTACCGGCAGCGGTGCAATTGCGGTAAGCATGGCATATTATCTGCCGGAAGTCGAGGTGACTGCTGCGGATATCAGTCCGGAAGCCCTTGAGATTGCACGGCTCAATGCCTGTGAAAACGGAGTGGCGGACAGGGTCGGTTTCATCGAAAGTGACTTGTTTGATGAAATTCCGGAATATGATAAATTCGATATGATTCTCAGTAATCCGCCCTATATCAGGCGGGAGGAAATAGAAAAGCTGATGATTGACGTGAAAGACTTTGAACCGAGAATTGCTCTGGACGGAGGCGAAGACGGTCTGGATTTTTACAGGAAGATTGTAAGTGAATCCGGTTTGAGATTGAAATGCGGAGGCATTTTAATGATGGAGATCGGATTCGACCAGGGAGGGGAGGTCTCGGAGCTTCTGAGTGAAAACGAAAACTATGACGGGATAACTGTAATTAAAGATCTTGCCGGACTGGACCGGGTGGTAAAGGCAGTAAGAAAGTGAAAGCGGGAAATTCCGGAAGAGGTTTTCTGTGGTACAGGGAGACTATAGATGATAACCGGCGGCAGCGGAACTCTTTCCGATGATACAGCGAAATAAAGATAAAAAAACGGTGTCGAATTTCGACACCGTCATTTTTTCATTATTCCATATTGAACTTTTTCTTGAATTTTTCAATACGTCCGCCGCGTGTTACAAACTTCTGTGTGCCTGTAAAGAACGGGTGGCATTCTGAACAAACTTCAACTCTGATTTCGTCTTTTGTTGATTTTGTCATGAATGTGTTTCCGCACATGCAAGTAACCTTGCAGTCTTTATAGTTTGGATGGATACCATCTTTCATTTCATTTCACCTCGTAATTAGAATGCTTCGATACAGGATTCCGTAAAGGAATCTATATAAAATATTCGTCTGATTATCTCTTTGAGAACTGAGAAGCTTTTCTTGCCTTCTTTAAGCCGTACTTCTTTCTTTCCTTCATTCTCGGGTCTCTTGTTAAGAAACCTGCCTTCTTCAGGATAGGTCTGAGTTCAGCATCTGTCTGAATGAGTGCTCTGGAGATACCGTGTCTTAAAGCACCGGCCTGACCTGTTGTTCCGCCGCCCTGTACTTTAGCGATAACATCGAATTTTCCTTCTGTTCCTGTGATTGCTAAAGGTCTTCTTACTTCTCTCTTAACGATTTCCAGTCCGAAATAGTCATCGAGCTTCTTTCCGTTAACTGTGATATCGCCTTTTCCGGGAAGTAATCTAACTCTTGCTACAGCAGATTTTCTTCTGCCTGTTCCATAATTCTGTAACTTTGCCATTTATGATTTCCTCCCCTCTTAGAAATTCCATACTTCAGGTTTCTGAGCCTGATGATTATGTTCAGGACCTGCATAAACCTTTAACTTTGTATACATCTGTCTGCCGAGTCTGCCCTTTGGAAGCATACCTTTGATAGCGTGTCTCAGTACTTCTTCAGGTTTCTTGGCGAGAAGTTTTTCCAATGTGATTTCTTTAAGTCCGCCCGGATAACCAGTGTGGTGCTTGTAAATCTTCTGCTTCATCTTATTGCCTGTAACAGCAATCTTGTCTGCGTTTACGATAATAACATAATCACCTGTATCTACGTGCGGTGTATAAATCGGTTTTTTCTTTCCTCTTAAAATTGAAGCAACTTCTGATGCTAATCTGCCAAGGTTCTTTCCTTCTGCATCGATTACATACCATTTTCTTTCAACTTCATGAGGTTTTGCGATAAATGATTTCATTTTAATCTACCTCTCATATAATATCAAATTGTCTGTAATTATTGATTTATATGCCGCGGCGTTTCACCCCACCTTGGCTCAGGGAATCACCCTGTCTGTTCCGTATCGACCGGGGCTATTGGTCTTCAACAGAACATAGCATTAATATTATAGACGTATCAGTATTAAATGTCAATAAAAATAGAAAAAAAGCATATATCAAAATTGAAACAAAATTGAGACGAATCCGGGTTTTAAGTGTAGGGATTTCAAATATCAATGAAAATAATGAAAAAAAGAAAAATGCCGGCGGTACTTGTAATTTACTTAAATAAGTTTTAGAATTAATAAAAAGCAAAACGGTTAGAAATAAAAAATATAAGGAGAAAATTGTTATGGGAAAAGTTTATTTATACGAGCATCCGCTTATTCAGCATAAGATGTCTATATTGAGAGATAAAAACACTCCTGTGAAAGTGTTCAGAGAGCTGGTTAAGGAAATCTCTATGCTGATGACCTTTGAAGTAACCAGAGATCTTCCTCTTGAAGATGTAGAAATCGAAACGCCTATCTGCAGGGCAACCTTTAAGAGATTAAAGGGTGCGGACCTGGGAATAGTGCCTGTATTGAGGGCCGGCCTCGGTATGGTTGACGGAATGCTCGATATGATTCCGAACGCCAAAGTCGGACATGTTGGTCTTTACAGAGACCCTGTAACCAAAGAACCCGTCGAGTATTACTGCAAGCTGCCTGAAGATCTGGATAAGAGACGAATGATTATTGTGGATCCTATGCTGGCAACAGGAGGTTCATCCTGTGCGGCGATTCAGCTGTTAAAGAAGAAGGGAGCCCAAAACATTGCTTTAATGTGCCTCATTGCAGCTCCAGAGGGAATGAAGGCTGTTCAGGACGAGCACCCTGATGTGGATATTTATATTGCGGCGCTGGATGAAAAGCTTAATGAGGATTCGTATATTGTTCCGGGTCTGGGAGATGCCGGAGACAGAATTTTCGGAACCAGATAGGAACGGAGTCGGTATCGAATTTTAACCCTGAGCCTGCGGCTGTATCCGCAGATACTCGGGGTTTTATTTCGGATGCGGGGAGCCGGATTAAATCAGGAATTAAATCCGGTGTGTGTTCCCCGAATTAAATCCGGTGTGTGTTCCCCGAATTAAATCCGTTGCGGTTATTGACAAAATAATGTCGAGGGAGTATGCTATCACGGATGATAATTTATTTTTTCTTTATAGTATGGAGGGAACAATGCAAAATAACACAATTATTCAGGTTAATGAGAGAGTTCCGGTAGGAAAATGGATACCTCTCAGTATTCAGCACACCTTTGCCATGTTCAGTGCGTCGGTTCTGGTTCCGTGGCTTTTCGGAATAAATCCGGCAATAGTTCTGCTGATGAACGGTATCGGTACATTGATTTTCATTTTAATTACCAAGGGCAAGGCACCGGCTTATCTGGGCTCCAGCTTTGCTTTTCTTTCGCCGACATTTCTGATTCTGGCAAATCCAAACATGGGATATCAGTATGCTTTGGGCGGATTTGTTGTGACAGGTCTGATTTTCTGTGCGGTGGCGGTTTTAGTAAAATTTGCCGGAACTGACTGGATTGATGTTCTGCTTCCGCCGGCAGCTATGGGACCGGTAGTAGCTCTTATCGGTCTGGAGCTTGCGGGAACAGCTGCTTCTAACGGAGGAATTATCCTGTCTGATACATATACACAGATTAATCCTAAATTTGTAGTTGTTTTCATAGTAACTCTGGCTGTGGCTGTTTTCGGACAGGTTCTTTTCAGAGGCTTTGCGGCGGCAATAGCGATTCTGATTTCTATAATTGCGGGTTATATTGTTGCTCTTTGCCTTGGCCTCGTGGATTTCTCACCGGTCACAGAGGCATCATGGCTGGCACTGCCGAATTTCTCAACTCCGAAATTTGAAATGTCCGCAATACTGATTATTATTCCGGCTTCACTGGTAGTTATTTCCGAGCACATCGGACATCAGGTTGTAACCAGTGAAATTGTGGGAAAGGACCTGCTTAAGGATCCGGGACTTCACAGATCTCTGCTGTCTGACGGTATTTCAACCACCCTTTCGGGTTTATGCGGTGCGGTGCCGACTACTACTTACGGAGAAAACATAGGCGTAATGGCTATTACAAAGGTATACAGTGTATGGGTAATCGGAGGCGCCGCTGTGTTCTCAATGATTCTGGCTTTCTGCGGAAAAGCATCTGCCCTTATCCAGACCATACCGGCTCCCGTAATGGGCGGTGTAAGCTTCCTGCTTTACGGAATGATTGCGGCTTCGGGACTCAGACTTCTGGTTGACAAAAAGGTGGATTTTTCCAGACCGAGAAATCTGGCTCTGGCTTCCGTAGTATTTGTAACAGGTCTGTCGGGTGCTGCCATCGGTATCGGAGAAGTGCAGCTCACAGGTATGTGTCTTGCTACTATTGTAGGCATGGTTCTCGGACTGATATTCTTCATTCTGGATAAACTCGGCCTTTCAAATGACCTCGAAAAGAAAGCGAAGAATTAGCTTTCGTAAAGTTCGGGTTATTGGGAAATAAAATTAAATAAGAAAACAGGAAAAGAACAGATACCCTTTTTGCCGGCAGATATCAATGCCGGTAAGAAGGGTGTTTTATTGTCTGATATTTATCTCGTCGGAGCGCTGCTTCTGTGCTGCATCATGCAGATTGCGGTGGTAATGATACCGGTGACGGCGCAGGTGTTTAAGATGGTGCCACGCCCGGTTTTGTAATAAAACTATTTTTCAAAACAGTTTTATTTTTGCGGGTTTTCTGATAAAATAAAAAAAGAAATGAAAAATAACTGAGTCCGGCGCACGGATTTTCGATATGGAGGGAAGACAGAAATGCATGAACTTACAAAAATAATAAAGAATGATATGGTTCCGGCATTGGGCGTGACAGAGCCGGGAGCGATAGCTTTTATTACTTCAAAGGCAAAAAGCTATACAGAGGGAGAGGTTAAATCGGTCGAACTTGCTTTAAGCTCTTCGATTTATAAGGGGGCATTTACCTGCGGAATACCGGGGACAACGGCTGTGGGAAACAGATTTGCGGCAGCCCTCGGAGTGTGCGGTGCAGATCATACAAAAGGTCTTCAGTCACTGGATTCGATAGATGAGGAGGCCGAAAACAGGGCACAGCAGATGATAGATGAGGGAAAAATCAATGTTGTTATGCACCGAATCACGCCGGATGTGTATCTGAAGGCAACCGTGAAGACTGATTCGGATGAATGTGAAGTGGTAATAGAAGACCGGCATACAAACATTACGAAAATAACTGTAAACGGAGAAGTGGTTTTTGAGAAATCTTCAGATGATGAATCGGCGGAGGAACCGGAAAAACAGGAAGCTTCAGTGATGCCTGATGCGATTAAAAAATATTCTTTCGTGGAGCTTGTAAATTATGCAAGAGATATTGACATTGAAGAAATTGAATTTATTGACAGAGCATATGTAACAAATCTTGAGCTGCTGGAAGAGGGACTTAATTCCGACAGAACTGTTCTGGGTCATGCTCTTTATGAACAGAACGGCAGTGCGGGAATATCTGAGAATGAACAGGCAACGGCACAGTTTATAACCAACACTGCTCTGGAGGCCAGAGTTATCGGCCTTTCCAAACCGGCTATGAGTATAACGGGGAGCGGTGCCCACGGAATTCTCTGTACGATGCCGCTTTATGCCTGCTATGCGGTAAACGGCCTTTCAAAGGAAAAGCTTCTGAGAGCAACTGCACTTTCATATCTTATTACAATATATATTAAAGTACATTCCGGTCTGCTGTCGGCTTTCTGCGGATGTGCCATAGCGGCGGGGACAGGAGCTGCTGTCGCTCTTTGTTATATGAAAGGAGGAAATATTCTTCAGATGAGCTTCGCTCTGAATAATATGGCATCATCTTTGACGGGAATGATTTGCGACGGAGGAAATAAAGGCTGTACAATGAAGGGCGTTGTTGCTGTGGATACCGCGTACAGATCCGTAGATTTTGCACTTAAAAATGCTTATGTGGAATCAGTACACGGAATTAACGGTATGACACCGGAGGAAACAATGAAAAATATGGGACTCATTGCTTCACCGGGAATGCATGAAACTGAAAAGGTAATACTTGAAATATTTGAGAATAAAAATAAGTAGAACAGGACGGAGGCTGTTATGGAAGAATTCAGAACTTTAGTATTATACAGAACACAACATGGAACAACAAAAAAATATGCAAACTGGATAGCAGATGCGCTTAACGGAGATGTTATGGAGGCCGGAAAAAGGAATTTCAATGAATGGGCTTCCGTTATGACAGGATATGATATGGTTATTTACGGCGGAAACATCAGAGTCGGCGGAATAAACGGAATAAAGGATTTTAAAGCAGCTAAAATTAAGAATCATGTTGAAAACGTTGCTTATTTCTGTGTGGGTTCATATCCGGATTCCGAGGGGACACGGCTTGAGCATTTACATGATAATTTTACCGAAAGCGAAATCGAAGACGGAGTAGAACTGTTTTACTGCAGAGGAAGACTCGATTATATAGGACTCGGTTTCCTGGAAAAGAGAATAATGGGCGGACTGATGAAGGCCATTGAGAAAAAGTATCCGGAAGACAGGACAGAAGCGGAGGCAGAGCTTCTGGAGGCATATTATGATGATGTTGACTGGTCCGGAAGATATTATATTGAGCCATTGGTAAAATATGTAAAATCCTTCATGGATGAAGAACAGCTGGAATATACCGAAAAAGTTGCTGCCGAAAGAATTGCCCTGAGACTGAAAGAAGAAGAGCAGGAAGCAGTCGAATGGGAAGAAGAAATGAAGAGAAGAGAAGAACTGCATAAACAGAACGAGGAGAAAGAAGAACGCGACAAGATCAGGCGCATGAGCAAGAAACAGAAGGAAAAATACTTTGCGATGAAGGCTGCAAAGGAAATGGCCGAGGCGGAAGAGGACGAAGCTTTATCGGCGGATGTTGTGGAATCAGTGGATGATTACAGTGAATTCAGTGATGAGGAGTCTCAGAAAAAGTAACGGGCTTTGCTTAATGAATACGGAAAAAGAAAAAGTGAGATGGCGATTGTACATCTCACTTTTTTCGACTAACAGACTTTTTCCATTTCGGATGAGGCTGTGGAGTGTTTAACTCTGTCCGCTTCTTCCGAAACCTTTGCATCATTCCAACGGTCCATCGTTCCTACAAGATATCCTGTAATCCTGCGGATTCTTTCAAAGGGAACAGCAGATAATTTATAATTAAGGTTGACATACTCTCCATCTGTTTCGATGGAAAGAGAAGAAAGTTTTCTTCCGTTTTTTTCCTCCAAATAGTCTATGTAAGCCTGTATTTCTTCCTGCGAAATCTCTCCCCCTGTAACTTTTATATCTGATAACATAATTATCCTCCCCCGTACAATATATAGTAGTTATTATTTATCACAAGCACATTATATCCCAACAACAAAAAAAATCAAGAGGAATAATCAATTTGTATCCAATTTGTAATATTATGGTGCAGTGATATGGAAATGGGGCTGTTATATCTGATACTAATTTGATATAATAAAAATAATGCAAACATATTTATATTCAGGCAAAGCTGCCGGAGAGGTGACAGAATGATTTTATTAAAAAATGCCGCTCTGATAACAGAAGAAAAAACCGAAATCAGAGATATTGTAATTGATAACGGAGAAATCCGGCAGATTGGAGAGAATGTGACTCTTCCCGAAGCGGAATTAATTGACTGTGAAAGGAAGCTGCTGCTGCCGGGTTTTATCGATGCACATGTGCATTTAAGAGAGCCGGGATTTGAACAGAAGGAAACAATCAGTACCGGTACGGAAGCTGCCGCTGCCGGTGGTTTTACGACTGTAATGCCGATGCCCAATCTCAAACCGGTGCCGGATAATGCCGAAACGATGAAAGAATATATCCGGATGCTTAAAAAAGACGGAGTCGTAAAAACAGAGCCTTACGCTTCAATAACCCGGGGCGAAAAAGGCGATGAAGTGGTGGACATGGAAGCTCTGCTGACAGAGGGAGCCGCGGCTTTCAGTGATGACGGCGTGGGAGTACAGTCTGCCGGAATAATGCGGGAAGCAATGGAAAAAGCGGTGAAAACAGGCACAATTATCGTGGCTCATACAGAAGATAATTCCCTGAAAAATCAGGGCTGTGTTCATCAGGGGAGCTTCAGCGAAAAAAACGGACTGAGAGGAATTCCGTCTGCATGTGAGTATAAACAGGTGGAAAGAGATATTGAGCTTGTCAGAAAAACCGGATCAAGGTATCATGTCTGTCATGTGAGTACAGCGGAAACCGTGTCAATGGTCAGGCAGGCAAAACGTGACGGACTGCCTGTGACCTGTGAGGTGACACCGCATCATCTTACTCTGACTGATGAGGACGTTAAGGATTCAAACTGGAAAATGAATCCGCCTCTCAGAAGCAAAAGTGACAGAGAAGCTCTGATAGAGGGAATAAAGGACGGAACAATAGAAATTATTGCTACGGATCATGCTCCTCATACTGCGGAGGAAAAAAGCCGGAGTCTTGACAAAGCGCCTTTCGGAATTGTAGGTCTTGAGACAGCCTTTCCTGTTCTTTATACAGAACTGGTAAAAACCGGAGTAATTTCGCTGAAGCAGCTGAGCGTGCTTATGTCGGAAAATCCGGCAGGGCTTTTCGGATTCGAAAACAGAGGAAGAATTGAGGAAGGATTTGCTGCCGATCTGGTTATGATAGATTTAGATAAGGAGTATGTCATAGATACTTCAGAATTCAGATCCATGGGTAAGAATACCCCGTACGGCGGAGAATCGGTATTCGGAAAAATAATGTTGACTATGGTAAACGGAAGGGTTGTGTATGATGGCAGATGAAAAAGTAAAGATAATAGAAAATGTACTGATTGCGGCAGATACATACAGAATGGTGCTGGAAGGACGGCTGACCGCGGAAATGAAGCCGGGTCAGTTTGTGAACCTTAAAGTTGAAGGATATACACTGAGAAGACCGATAAGTATTTCTTCATATGATAAGACTTCGGGCCGTTTTGTTCTTATATACAAAGTTCTCGGAGACGGAACCCGGAAAATGTCGGAGATGAAGCCGGGAGACGAATTATATGCACTGGGGCCTTTGGGCAATGGTTTCCCGATTGAAGCGGTAAAATCAGCGGTGCTTATAGGCGGAGGGGCCGGGACGGGTCCTCTGGTTCAGACCGCTGAGGAACTGTTGAAAACAGGAGCTGAAGTAAGTGCAGTTCTGGGTTTTCCGACAAAAGCGGATGTCTATGGTGTGAATGAATTTAAAAAGCTTGGAATAACGCCCTTTATTTCCACAGATGACGGAACCGAAGGCTTCCGGGGCAATGTGATGGAACTGATAAAATCAAAAGGACTGAATGCGGAAATAGTATATGCCTGCGGACCGGAGCGTATGCTGATGGCCGTCGAAGATAATTTTGACAGAGGATATATATCCCTGGATATCAGAATGGCCTGCGGAATAGGCGCATGTATGGCCTGTGTATGCAAAGACAAAAAAGATGAAGAAAAGTATTACAGAGTATGCAAAGAAGGACCGGTATTTAAAATCGGACAGGTGAAAATATGACAGATGATAGATTAAAAGTCAGTCTTCCGGGTCTTGAGCTGAAAAATCCCATAATGCCCGCCAGTGGCTGCTTCGGCTTCGGAAGGGAATTTGCGGAGCTTTATGACCTGAGCGTTCTGGGCGGTATTATGATAAAGGCCGCCACTGAGAATAAAAAATTCGGGAATCCGGTTCCCCGGGTTGCGGAAACTCCTTCGGGAATGCTTAATGCCATCGGACTTCAGAATCCGGGCGTGGATGCAATTATCGGCAGAGAAATTCCCTGGCTCAGACAGTATGACACCTGTATTATCGCCAACGTGGCGGGGAACAGTACAGACGATTATGTTCGCACGGCCGAAAAAATAAGCAGGGCGGAGGGTGTATGTGCGATAGAGCTTAATATTTCATGCCCGAATGTAAAGGAAGGCGGAATTGCCTTCGGAACCAATCCTTTCGTTGCGGAAAGCCTGACAAGTGCGGTAAAAAAAGTATCCGCCGTGCCGGTATATGTAAAGCTTTCACCGAATGTTACGGACATTACGGAAATTGCCAAAGCAGTTGAAGCCGGAGGCGCAGACGGAATTTCCATGATTAATACACTTCTGGGGATGAGACTTGATTTGAAAACAGCCGGGCCGATAATAGCCAACAAAACCGGAGGATTGTCGGGAGCTGCCATCAGACCCGTGGCGGTGAGAATGATATATCAGGTTTATCAGGCAGTAAATATCCCTATAATAGGTATGGGAGGTGTCGGCAGTGCAGAGGATGTATTGGAACTTATGTATGCGGGCGCGGCTGCGGTGGCAGTGGGAACTGCGAATTTTACGAATCCATATATATGTCCTGAAATAATAAAAAACCTTCCGGCGGTAATGGATCGTTACGGAATAGAAAAAATCAGTGATGCCACGGGGAAGGCTCACAGATAAAAGGAGGCAGAAATGAATACAGAAATTATTGTTGCATTGGATTTTCCTTCCCGTAAGGAGGCTGTCGCTTTTCTTGACAGATTTCAGCAGCCGGTTTATGTTAAAATAGGCATGGAGCTTTTCTATAAGGAAGGCCCCGATATTATTAATATAGTTAAAGAGAGAGGACATAAAATATTTTTAGATCTTAAGCTTCACGATATACCGAATACCGTAAAAAGTGCAATGAGAAATCTTGCTTCTCTGGGTGTGGACATTGTGAACGTGCATGCTGCAGGAGGAAAGAAGATGATGGCTGCGGCAATCGAGGGCCTCGAGGAAGGAAAAATTGATAAACGCCCGTTATGTATCGCAGTGACACAGCTTACATCCACAAGTCCGGAGATGCTGAAAGATGAGCTTCTGATAGAAACCGAGCTGGCGAAAACGGCGGCACATTATGCTTTAATGGCAAAAGAGGCCGGTCTGGACGGGGTGGTCTGCTCAGTTCATGAAGTCAGAAAAATCAGCGAAGCCTGCGGAGAAGACTTTCTGAAGATTACTCCGGGTATCCGACCTGCGGGAAGCGCAAAAAACGATCAGGTGAGAGTTGCGACTCCTTCATTTGCCAGGGAGCAGGGCAGCAGCTTTATAGTTGTGGGAAGACCGATTACTCAGGCCGGGGATCCGGTAAAAGCATATGAGGAAATAGCAAAAGAATTATTGTAGAAAGGTATGAACTGTTATGAAAAAGCTGCGGATTACGTTTCCGCAGCCGAAGATATCGAAGACTGAAATAACAGATTAAGGAGAAAAAAATGGAAAAAAAAGCAGCTGAAATTCTATTAAATGTTAAAGCAGTGTTCTTAAGACCGGAGGAGCCGTTTGTATGGGCCAGCGGCATAAAATCACCTATTTATTGTGACAACAGACTGGTATTATCCTATCCGGAGGAAAGATCTGCCATCAGGGACGGAATGGTTGCTCTTATTAAAAAGGAGTATCCGGATGCTGAGGTTATTATGGGAACGGCAACTGCCGGAATTCCTATGGCGGCACTGGCAGCGGATTCGATGAATCTGCCGATGGGTTATGTACGTTCCGATGCCAAGAAGCATGGAAAACAGAATCAGATTGAAGGAAAGGTACTGCCGGGACAGAAAGTTGTAATCGTAGAGGATCTTATCTCGACAGGAGGAAGTGTTAAGACTGTTGTAGATGCGCTCAGAGGAGCCGGAGCGGATGTAATAGGTGTTGCGGCAATATTTACATATGGTTTACCTGATTCCGAAAAGAATTTTGCTGAAATGGGAGTTGATTTCAGAACTCTGAGTAATTATGATGTCCTGATAGGTGTGGCTGCGGAAAAAGGATATATTAAGGAAGAAGTACTGGGCAAGCTGAGAAGATGGAAAGCAGATCCGAAGGATGAAGCATGGATAAACGAAAAATAGTATTGATAAGTGATTCTGCGGATCTTCAGGGACGGATAATCGAAAAAGAGATAATCGATTTTTTCGGGGAGTATGATTTGACGGTTTTTAACTGCAGCGAGGAGAAAATAGAAAACTGCACCGGGTGTTTTGCCTGCAGATATAAGACTCCGGGAAAATGCGTGCAGGAGGATGTGATGGATTCGATTCTGAGGGCGATGGTCGAATCGGATATGATAATATTGCTGAGCCGGATGGAATTCGGGTGTTATTCGTCTGCAATGAAAAGAGTCCTGGACAGATCAATTCCTTTCGAACAGCCTTTCCTCAGAATTGTCCGGGGTGAAACCCATCTTACTCCGAGATATCCCAAAAAAAGGAAGCTGGTTACAGCTTTGTATGCCGAGGAGTTTGACGCAGAGGAAGCCCTGGTTTTTGCGGGGCTTTCACAGAGAAATGCGATTAATTTTGATGCTGACTGGGAAAAACCGGTGTTTTTCAGACAGGGTGAAGATGTGGCGGATAAGATAAAAAGATTTTATGGGGATTTAATGAGATGAAAAAGCTTTTAATGCTGAACGGCAGCCCTAAAAAGAGAAAAGCTGTGTCAGACAGACTGCTGGGTCTGCTTAATGAAGGCATTTGCGACAGAATGCTTACGGAAACAATATATCTGTATGAAACAGAGTTTAACGAGGCTCTGTTTGAAAAAATATGTGCCGCAGACTGTATAGTGATGGCACAGCCTTTGTATGTGGATTGTCTGCCCGCCGGAGTTATTGAATTCATGGAAGAAATCTCAAAGTATGTGAAAGAGAGAAGTGAAGACCTGCCGGAGCTGTATTTCATTTTAAACTGTGGATTTCCGGAAGACAGTCAGAACACCGCGGCAATAATGATACTGGAAACATTCTGCAGAAAAACCGGATTTTATTTCGGCGGAGGCGTGGCAGTGGGCTCCGGCGCAATGATTCTCAATTCCTGGAAGGCGGAAGAGGTTGGAAACCTGCTGAAGAAAACGGCAGACCGGATTTGCGGGGAGGATTCCGATGATACGGAAAAAGTTTACAGAATTAACGTCGGAATGGCTAAGATTCTTTTCAGGGCGAAGTCGGACAAAATGTGGATTGAAGCCGGAGAAAAAAAAGGCCTGACAAAAAAGGATTTGAAGAAAAAGTATTATTAATATTGTAAAACTCGAAAAACCGTTCAGACTGCCGGCAGCAGCTTTGAACGGTTTTTTTTCAAAAAAGTAAGAGACCATAATCGGGGGAGATTATGGTCTGATTTGTTTTGTTATAGGGTGGTTAGGTTTTTTCTTACAAGTACATAATAGTTTTTCCGTGTGACAGATTTGTGTACTCATAAAGACCTTTGTGCGACAGAACGATTGCAAATCTGTAAATATTTTAATACTATTATTTTTTTTCGACCCTGAGTTTTTATTAATTACAGCAGCGGAGAAAATACTTTAAATAAGCCCCTGAAGATACGCTTGAAAATATTGGTGTTGTTGCAGAAGTCTTCTGTAATCAGTTCACATTCGTCAAGCATTTTTAAATAATCCTCTTTAAGCTGCATAACAGCTTTGGTTTTGTAAAGAAGAGTACCGCATTCAAAATGCAGATACAGACTTCTGAAGTCCATGTTAACGGTTCCGATTGTAGCTGTTTCGTCATCGGAAACAAAGGTTTTGGCGTGAATGAATCCGGGTGTATATTCGTAGATTTTCACACCGGCACGTATCAGTTCATAATAATGAGCCTGAGTACAGAAATGTACATACCATTTATCATACTGTCGGGGTGTTACTATACGGACATCCACACCGTTTTTCGCCGCAAGGGAAAGTGACGTCATCAGTTCGTTGTCAACAATAAGATAAGGTGTGGTAATGTAAATATAACGGTCTGCTTTATTTATTATATTCATATACACCATTTCGGCCTGCATTTCCCAGTCTACCGGGCTGTCGCTGTAAGGAAGAACATAGCCGTCATTCTCAAAAGGAAGAGTTCTGTAAACATGAGGTCTGTATTGCTCATAATCAAATCTGACACGAGTCCCGCAGTAATTCCACATTTTCATAAACATTACTGTAAGAGACCAGACCGCATCGCCTTTCAGCATTACAGCCGAATCCTTCCAGTGACCGAAAGGATGAGTTACATTGATATATTCGTCGGCAAGGTTGATTCCTCCCGTGAAGCCGGTATGCCCGTCAATTACGGTGATTTTTCTGTGGTCGCGGTTATTCATTGAAGCTATGTTAAACGCATGGGCGTTAAGAGGATTGAAAACCTTGCATTTTATGCCCATATCGTTGAGCTTATTATGATAATTTTTAGGCAGCTTCATTATACAGCCGAAGTCATCATATATGAGTCTGACATCAACACCTTCGGAAGCCTTTCTGTGTAAAACTTCGAGTATGCTGTCCCACATGTGTCCTTCTTCAATAATAAAATACTCCATGAAAATAAAATGCTCTGCTTTATTCAGTTCATCCAGCAGGGTATCAAAAAATGCTTCGCCGGGACTGAGAAATTCTGAAGAAGTATTGCGGTAAACCGGGAAAACGGTTGAATCTATATCCACACCCTTATAGGAGCTTTTGTGCTCCGTGCCTAAATATACGCATTGATTGTAAAACGAAAAATCCAGAGCTTTGAGCTCGTTCATGATTTCGGGATCCTGGTTCAGAAGGCCCTGAGTTTCCAGCTCACCGTTAAGAACCTCTTTTCTCAGATGTTTTCCTATTTTATGCCCTCCCATGAGAAAATACAGAGGACCGCCCAGGATGGGAAACAGAAGAAGAGGAATGATCCAGGCAAGCTTATACGAAGGGTTTTCAGGCTTGTTTAAGATGTAGATGGCAAGAATAACGCTGAATGTTGTAAACGCCGCATTCATATAGAATGCTTTGCTTGCCAGAAACACTATTCCGAATAGTATTACCGCCAGCTGAAGAATAATTAAAAAACCGATAATAATTATTCTGCTTGAAAACAATTTAATAATATTTCTCATGAAATAATTCCTCCGTATACTGTTAATTATCTTAAAAATGAATTATAATCGAAACTATTATAACAGAAAAGGTCGGTATGTGAAATGCTTAACAAAAAAAATGAAATAATTCTTGTTGACAATTTTGATAATGAAACAGGTACATCAGATAAGGAAAAAGCTCATCGGCAGGGACTTCTTCACCGGGCATTTTCCGTTTTCCTTTACGACGGAAACCGGCTGCTGATACAGAAAAGAGCAGAACATAAATATCACTCGGGTGGCTTGTGGGCGAATACCTGCTGCTCACATCCGAAAAAAAACGAAAGCCTCAGCGAAGCGGTAAAAAGAAGATTGTATGAGGAAACGGGAATATGCAGTGACACGGAGGAAGTTTTTTCTTTTGTTTACAGGCATAAATTTAATGATGAGCTTTATGAGTATGAATTTGATCATGTTTTTATCGGTGAATATGCGGGAGAATACAGAGCCGATCCCGAAGAAATCAGTGAAATGAAATGGATTGATTCTGAGGAGCTGGAGAGGGAAATGGCGGAATACCCGGATGACTTTGCCTGCTGGTTCAGAATCGCCGCTCCGGGAGTTATCAGGATAATAAAAGCACGGGAAAGCCGTAAAGTGTAGGAGATGTTAACTTTTTGTGAAAATGAAGGATTATACTTCCTTTTTGACGGGAAATGTGTTATAAAGGGATAGAATAAATAATAATTTAGCAAAATATTTAAGTAGGAAAGGAAAATAAAATGGCTAAAAAATTAATTGTGTTGGCAACAGTGTTTGCCATGGTATTTACTATGACTGCATGCGGTGGTACAAAACCATACAACTATGATTTATCGGAATACGTAACTCTCGGACAGTATACCGGAATAGATGTTGAAAGAGTTGATCCGGAAGCGGTTACGGACGAAGCTGTTACAGCGGAGATACAGAGCAGACTGCAGGAAAATGCAACGACTGAAGAAGTAAAAGAAGGAACCGTTGAAAACGGTCAGACTGTTAATATCGATTATGAAGGTAAGGTCGACGGAAAGACTTTTGACGGCGGAAGTGCCGAAGCAGCTGATCTGGTTATCGGCAGCGGCAGCTTTATCGATGGATTTGAATCGGGTCTCGTAGGAAAGAAAGTAGGAGAGACAGTTGAGCTTAAGCTGACTTTCCCTGATCCTTATGAACAGAATGCTGATCTGGCAGGTAAAGATGTTGTATTCACAGTTACTATTAACAGCATTAAAGTGGAAAAGGTTCCTCAGTTAAATGAAGAATTTGTTAAATCAGTAAGTGACTGCAAGACAGTTGACGAATATAAAGCTCTTGTTAAAAAGGATCTTGAAGAGCAGTCTAATGAAGCTGCAAAACAGCAGATGATGTCCGCGGCATGGAATACCGTATTCAGCAACTGCACAGTTATCAAATATCCGGAAAAAGAAGTGGCAGAAGCTGAACAGGAAATGAAAGATTATTATCAGGAGTATGCTGAGACATATCAGATGGAACTGGCTGACTTCCTTGAAATGGCAGGAATGACTGAAGAAGAATTCAATAAGGAAGCAACAAGCTATGCTCAGAATTCCGTTGCCGAAGAAATGGTAATGTATGCCATCACAAGAAAAGAAGGCATTGAAATCTCAAATGCAGAATATAAAGAAGGTGCACAGGAATATGTTGACAGCCTCGGATTTGAGAATATTGCCGCTCTTGAAGAAGAGTATACAAAAGAAACCATCGAAAGCAGTCTCCTTTGGGAGAAATTCTTCGAATTCCTTCTCGACAAAGCCAATATAGTTGAACCGGGAACTCTCGATAAGGCAGATGCAGCGAAGGCTGAAGGTCAGGATGCAGATGCTTCCGGTGATGCGGCAAAAGAAGAAAAATAGCAGCATCTGATTCAAAAACCAAAATAATCATGTTTGGTATTGTAAATCTGAGCTGTCGGTGGTATAATTCATAAAACTAAAGCAAATCTCATAATAAATGCAGAGATGAAGAGGATCGGGACACGGAGCTTTCAGAGAGCTGCCGTACGGTGCGAGGCAGTAAGTGAAATTCCCAGTGATCTATGGCTTCGGAGCAGAGGATTCGATGGCGTAAGCAGGTAGGGTTCTACGCTGGTGCGGCGTTAATGCACAGAGCTTGACAGAGCTTTTGAGGAGGCAGTTTAACTGCAATTTGAGTGGTACCGCGGGAATTTACCCCGTCTCGAAGTAATATTTGAGGCGGGGTTTTTTGGTACAGTTTGTTATAATAAAACCGGAAAGGAAGAAAAGAGTATGAGTAAGAGAAGAATAGAAACAAAATGTGTTCAGGGTGGTTATACTCCGGGAAACGGTGAACCGAGACAGATTCCGATTATCCAGAGTACAACTTTCAAGTATGATACAAGCGAGGACATGGGAAAGCTTTTTGATCTTGAGGCGGAAGGCTATTTCTATTCCAGACTGCAGAATCCGACCTGTGATATGGTGGCTGCGAAAATCTGTGAGCTGGAAGGCGGAACTGCGGCAATGCTGACAGGTTCGGGTCAGGCAGCTTCATTTTATGCGGTATTTAATATTGCAGGCTGCGGAGATCATGTGGTGGCGTCTTCGTCAATTTACGGCGGAACATATAATCTGTTTGCCGTAACAATGAAAAGAATGGGTATCGAATTTACCTTTGTATCGCCGGAATGTTCCGAAGAAGAACTGAATGCCGCATTCAGACCCAATACCAGGGCTGTGTTCGGAGAAACCATTGCCAATCCGGCACTTATCGTTCTCGATATCGAAAAATTTGCCAAAGCTGCTCACGCACACGGAGTACCTTTGATTATTGACAATACTTTTGCGACACCTATAAACTGCCGTCCTTTTGAATGGGGCGCGGACATCGTAACACATTCCACAACAAAATATATGGACGGTCACGGATCTGCCGTAGGCGGAGCTATTGTTGATTCCGGTAATTTCGACTGGATGGCAAATAAAGAAAAGTTCCCGGGTCTCTGTACACCGGATGAAAGCTATCACGGGGTAACATATGCGGAACGCTTCGGACAGGGCGGAGCTTTTATTACAAAAGCGACCGTACAGCTTATGAGAGATTTCGGATCGGTTCAGTCGCCTCAAAGTGCTTTTATTCTTAATCTGGGATTGGAAAGCCTTCATGTGAGAGTGAAAAGACATTGTGAAAATGCTCAGGCTGTTGCCGAATTCCTGGAAAATCATCCCAAGATTTCCTGGGTTGAATATGCGGGTCTGAAGGGAAACAAATATCACGCTCTTGCGGAAAAATATCTCCCGAACGGAATCTGCGGCGTTGTCAGCTTCGGAGTTAAGGGCGGAAGAGCAAATGCGGAGAAAATGATGAAAAATCTTAAGCTTGCGGCCATCGAAACTCATGTTGCTGATGCCAGAAGCTGCTGCTTACATCCTGCCAGCAGTACTCATCGTCAGATGAATGATGATGAACTGATTGCAGCGGGAGTTTCTCCGGATCTGATAAGACTGTCCTGCGGACTGGAAAATTCACAGGACCTTATAGACGATCTGCAGCAGGCGCTGGAACAGATTTAGAGATATAATATATTTTCGTTAACAGCTTCGGCATAATCCGGGCTGTAAAGGAAAGGGGGGTACGGCAGTGCCAATCAAAATACCAAATGAATTACCGGCATATAAAACACTGACCGATGAAAATATTTTTGTCATGACGGAAAACAGAGCGGATACTCAGGATATCCGTCCTTTGAAAATAGCACTGGTCAATCTTATGCCTACAAAAATAGATACGGAGACTCAGTTCAGCAGACTTCTGGGGAATACACCGCTTCAGGTGGAACTGGAACTGATTCAAATGAAGTCCTATCAGTCTAAGAATACTTCCGAGGAGCATATGCTTTCATTCTATAAGACTTTTGATGACATCAAAAACGAAAAGTTTGACGGAATGGTAATTACAGGTGCACCTATAGAGACAATGGATTTTGAAGAGGTGGAATACTGGACTGAGCTCTGCGAACTGATGGAATGGAGCAGGACCCACGTTCACAGCACTCTTCATATCTGCTGGGGTGCGCAGGCAGCGCTGTATTATCATTTCGGAATTCCCAAGATACCTCTTGACAAAAAGGTGTTCGGTGTTTTTCCGCATGTGATTGAGGAAAAAAACAATCTTCTTTTCAGGGGAAGTGATGACGAGTTTCTTGTTCCGCATTCGCGTCATACTATGGTAAAACGTGAAGACATAGAATACTGCAGAAAGCTTAAAATCATAGCCTCTTCAGAGGAGGCAGGTGTGTATGCCGCCATGGCGGGGGAAGGTAAGCAGATATTCATTATGGGTCATCCGGAGTATGACCCGCTGACTCTGAAAAAAGAGTATGACAGGGATGTGGCTGCCGGAAAAGAAATAAATGTGCCTATGAATTACTATCCCCAGGACGATCCTTCGAAGAATCCTGTGGTAAGGTGGAGAGCTCATGCAAATCTGCTATATTCCAACTGGACAAATTATTTTGTTTATCAGACCACGCCGTTTGATATTAAAGCAATAATATAATTAAGTGTGATATTATGCGTTCCTGCCGAATCCGGTTTATTCCGGATAGATTACAGCATTGTTTTTATGAAAAACAGAAAAATTAAGTTGTATACAGATTTAAAACTATGATAGTATATAAACAATCAGATAATGCAGCAAAGTAAAAAGAAAGGGAAGAAAAAATGAAAAAAAAATTAATAAGTATTATCTTATGCCTGGCATTAGCGGTATCTTTTATTCCTACACTGGCTTTTGCGGCTGACAATGAGGCTGCAAAAACAGAAAATGCCGTTACGGCTGCGGCAAAAACCTTCGACGATGTTTCGGCGGAAAAATGGTTTGCGGAGGCTGTTGCCTATGTTACGGAAAAAGGTCTGATGAATGGTATTTCAGACTCTGAATTTAACCCTGCAGGTACTGCGACACGTGGAATGGTAGTTACTGTGCTTTACAGAATCGCAGGCTCGCCGGAAGTGACCGAAAAAGCGGCATTTACCGATGTACCCGACAGTGCATGGTATGCGGATGCGGTTTCATGGGCTTCAAAAAACGGTATAGTTAAGGGCGTTTCCGACAAAGAATTTGCTCCCGATAAAAATATTACCAGAGAGCAGCTTGCTTCAATAATCTACAGATATGCTCAGAGCCTTGGTGAAGGATTTACCGGTGATTATATGTTTAACCTGGAATATGCAGATAAAGATCAGATTTCAGAGTATGCACAGGAAGGCATCATGTGGTGCACAATGAATGGCATAATTAACGGAAAAACAGAGACTGCCATCGCGCCGAAAGACCCGGCAAGCAGAGCGGAGATTGCTTCTATATTAATGAGATTCAATGAAAGAAATGCCGATGGGGAAGAAGCTTTTATGCCGGAAAACTTCCTGGAAGAAAAATGTAAGAAAGATGTGTTTGAATCATATGATGAGATAATCGGTCTCCTTGAAAAAGGTAATGCATATGCATATATCGAGCTGCAGGGATATGACGGACAGATGCTGGCAATTGCCGAATCCGTATATGACAATCTGGACGGAAATATGGCATCCATTGAAACCAGTGTTTACTACAAATCTAAAGAAGATGGTAAGGTTTACTTCTCGGGAAATGCTTTAAGTGGAGGTACAGCTTATCCGATTGCATGTCAGGACGGTATCCTGTATACTGCCGGAAATCACATGTATGAATCTTACTTTGTTTCAGAGAAAACCGGAGGACTGATGGTAAAGGACTATATTTGTGAAGAGTTTGACAAAGACGGGAAGGCAACTTATTCCGGATTTTTAAGAAGTACAAACAGCTTTGAACCTCAGTATGAAACCGAAGTCAAGGAAAATGACGCTGAGCTTTTCCAGAGCAAAATCAAAGAGTATACAGAAAAGAAGATAGTAAACTATACAGTAGTTAAATAACGTGTCAAAGGGGACGGTTCTCGTTGACACATGAGCGTACATAAAAAATGAATAGAAAGCAGTCGAATATACTGCGTAACTGAAATCGCCGCCTCCGGAGCTGCCGGGACGGCGGTTTTTAATGGTGTCTGCATTTTGGTGGAAACCAAACCGCATCGAAAGCTTTCCCGCAGCAGCGATATGCCGAATAAATATGACCTGCCGTCAGATATAAATTGTAGAAATCGTCTCCGCATTATGATATCATGAGAGAAAGGTTGATATGATATGAAGAATTCGGTATGGGGGTAGAAAGAATGGGAACGTATTTTAATCCGGGAAATATCAGTTTCAGAAAAGACACAAATAATGAGATATATGTTGATAAAACCGGTATGCTCAGGATACTGAATAAAAAAATCGGAACTTCCGAAAATTGTGTGGTGCTGAGTCATGCCCGCAGGTTCGGAAAAACTCAGGCAGCGAGGATGATTGATGCATATTACAGTCTCGGAAGCGATTCAAAGGAGATTTTTTCAAAGTTAGAAATATCAGCAGCACCGGATTTTGAGGAGCATCTGAACAAATATAACGTGATTCATCTGGATATTTCTTCTGTGGCGGATTTTCACAAGGAGGATCTGGTGGAAGAAATCGAAAAAAGACTGAAGGAAGAGTTTTTTGAGGTTTATGATAATGAGCTTAACTATGCGAAAGATTCCTATATACTGATAAATGATATTTATAAAAAGTCGAAAATACCTTTTATTATTATTATCGACGAATGGGACTGTGTGGTGAGAAATCATTCAGACAGGCCGGACCTGGTGCATAAATATCTGCAGTTTTTACATTCTCTTTTTAAGAGTGAGGAGTCGGGAGGATTTCTGGCACTGGCATATATTACGGGAATTCTGCCGATAAAGAAAATCAGGGACGAATCCGCACTTAATAACTTTAAAGAATATACAATGGTTGACTCCATGCAGCTCACACAATATTTCGGATTTACAGAGGTTGAAGTTAAAGAACTCTGTGAAAAATATGAAATGGAATTTGAATCTGTCAGGGAGTGGTACAACGGCTACCTTATTAATGGACAGCATATGTACAACCCGAATTCTGTGTATCAGGCTATGGTTGATCATAAACTGAAATCCTACTGGAAAAACACATCATCCTTTGATACAATCAATGATTTCATTACCCTGAATTATGACGGGCTGAAGGAAGATGTTTTCAGGATGCTGTCGGGAGAAAAAGCACCGGTGAATGTAAACGGATTTAAAAACGATTTAAGTGTAATAAATTCGAAGGATGATG
>DCHZ01000037.1 GCA_002315385.1 Firmicutes bacterium UBA1739
CTCCTCTTCTTGCCGCAGTTATAGCAGCTGCCATTCCGGAGGCACCACCCCCGACTATAACAATTTTCATTTTTCCACCTCATAGAATTATTTAAAGCATTGGCCGCAAACACAAAACTGAATTTGCAAATCGCCATTTAATACTGAGTTTCAGTTTGATTAATAAACTATATTTTAACACATAATATATTCTTTTCCAACCCTTTCACAATCTTGCTTATTCTATCAGGTTCTGTTAGAATATAATAACATTATACTTAAGGATGTGATATTATGTTCGAAGATGCAATAGAAAGAGTCTCCCAGTATACCAGATCTGTACACAGTGTACTCAGAGCATATGGAGACAATAAAATTCTTACTTCTACCGCAACTCTTTTTTTCGTTAACGACGAAGGTTATGCGGTAACAACGCGAAGCTTTGCCGACCTGCTTATTGCTTCGGGTCAGATGGAAAAAACCTTCAATGAGTTCAAAAAAGAAAAAGCCGCCCTGTCCTCAGGAATGAGATATGAATCCCGGTTAAAAGAACTTGAAGAGAAATACAAATATACAGACAAGGCAATCATTCAGGCTCGCAATATGTTCATTGACTGTATCGATAAAATGTCGGGCTATACCTGCCATAAACATCCGCAATATGATCTTGCTATTATTAAATTTAATGATTTCGGTCAGCTTAAATATAAAAACCATGCAGTCTTTTCAAAGTATCCGGACAACATCAGACAGGGAAAATTTCTCTGCCGACTGGGATTTCCTTTCCCTGAATTCACTAATTACCGATACAATGAAAGTCAGGATACCATCGAATGGACGCAGGAAGGCAAACCCGGCTCACCCAGATTCCCTCTGGAAGGCATGCTTACAAGATACCTCGGAGACGCAAACGGAAAGTTCGGAATAGAAATGAGTACTCCCGGTTTGAGGGGCATGAACGGTGCGCCGCTGTTTGATGAAAAAGGTCATATTTATGGAATGCAGTTCGGCTCCAGAATGACGAATCACGAAATGGAACCCGAAAAGCTCAACCTCGGTCTTTGCATTAATGCCGAAGTGATTAAAAAATTCCTGAACTACCACAATGTAAAATATTACGAAGCTTAAATCAAACCTGAATACCGTTTTGGTGCATTGCCGGAACGGTATGATTTTTAGGAGGATAAAATGAAAAACAGAACATTATGTATGATTGTTTCATCAGTATTGCTATTAACCTCGTTCCCGGTGCTTTCCTTTGCTTCCGGATCCGGAGTAATTGAAAAAAAGGGTGAATTTACTTACTCCAATTCACTTAAAACTGCGCCGGCATACTATTTCAGCAGCAACTATTTTCTGAGTGACAACAAAACATATAATAACGACCTTGCCATTCTTTCCTGGTATCTGTCCAACTCGGCATACAACAGTAATATCGGCGGAACCGAAGATTACTCCCAAAAGTACTCTAATGTTAAAAGCTTTTTATGTTCGGCTCTTGAATTTGACTCTTTTATGCATAACAAAGCTTTTGCCGAAAAGCCGACAGAAAATTCCATCGGTGCTGCTGCAGCGAAAAAGACTCTCACCGATAGTAACGGTAATTATACTCTGATTGCTGTTGCTGTCAGAGGCGGCGACTATGAGCGTGAATGGGTAAGCAACTTTACATTAGGCACTGCCGGGCAGGCCCGAGGGTTCTCCGACGCCAAACAGCAGGTTCTTTCCTTTATCAGTCAGTATCTTGCCGATAACGCAGTTAAAGGACGAATTAAAATATGGATTACAGGCTTCAGCAGAAGTGCCGCAGTTGCTAATCTTACCGCAGGTGCTCTTGATGACGGAGTCCTTACATCATCCTCCGCCGCTTACTCCTTCAATCCGAAAGACAGTTTATTTGCCTACTGTTTTGAAACCCCGATGGGCGCAAACCGTGAGGAAATCCGTAATGCCGAAGCTGTGGATTCCTCCAGATACAGTAATATCTGGAATATAATCAACAAAAACGATATCGTTACAAAAATCGCTCCGGCAGAGCTGGGTTTTGCAAGATACGGAAATGATTTCTGTATGCCTGACAGCAGAACTTCGGAAAACTATACTTCTCAGGTTAAGACAATGCTGGAAGTATATTCATCTTTAACAGGGAAAAAAGCCTCCGCTTATAAGGCAGATCTTTTTAAAATGAAACGGATTGATCCGGATAATTCCGCCGGACAGATTATCGATAACCCGGATTATCGTATTCCTATGAGTATGTTTGTGGATGAATTCAGCTCGGCTTTATCCACATCATTTATTGTTAACCGTGAAAACTATGTTGCAAAGTATCAGGATGCTTTCTGCACTCTGTTTTTATCCTTTTATGACGGCTCTTATTCCAGATTCATACAGAATCAGGTGTCTTCTGTCATAAGTACGCTGGTGGCGGAAAACAACGGCAGCGATACCGCCGGGAATACTTCCGCCTCATACAAAACCTCTTCCGGGCTCGAAAATGCGCTGAACACAATTAATAACCTTGCAACAGACTTTAATAAAAAGTATCCCGATCTGGGAGCTACCTTCGAAAGCAACTCTCAGTATATACTCAGTACACATGATCCGTATCTGTGTGCGGCATGGCTCATGTCAATGAGCACAAATTATACAGGTACTCCCGTAGTTTTCAGTGGAACCGGAAACTACAGAACGGTCACAATTACTTCAGATGATAACCTGAAAATCAGCGTAAATGACAGTAACGGCAAATGCGTGGCTTCCATCAATTCAGGTTCACCGATTAATATCGAAGACAGCAGTATCACAGCCGCAGTGAATGATAAAGGCAAAAATATCATAATTCTCCCGGTTTCCGGCAAATACTCGCTTGTAATAGCTTCCGATAAAACGGCTACCGCAAATATGACATTGGAAGAATATGATCAGAAAAGCCTGAAAAACGTGCGAAGAGTTTCATACAGTAATTTTGAAGTGCCGGCAGATTCCGGCTGTCGCTGCGAAATTCCGGCCTATTCTGCCGATGAAATTCTCCTGGGAACACCTTCCGGCTCAACAGCGGTTTATTCTCTTTACAGCGGAAAAGCTGCAATAAGTTCCGATAATAACAAAGACTCCTCTTCAGCCGAAATCCTGCTTACTGTCGGAAAGAACAGCGCTCAGATTAACGGAAACACAGTGGCTCTGGATGCCGCACCTGTTATTATAAACAACAGAACCATGCTTCCTATCCGGATGATAGCCGAAACTTTAGGTGCCGGGGTCGAATGGAATCAGGCAGAAAAATCCGTACTCATTACCCGCGATGCAATAACAATAAAGCTTATTGTCGGTCAGAACAAAGCATATGTAAACGGAGAGGAGAAAGCTCTTGATGCAGCTTCCTTTATTCTCAACAGCAGAACTTATCTGCCTCTGAGATTTATTGCGGAGAATCTTAATGCCGGGGTTACATGGAATGCTTCCGACAAAACAATTCGTATTAACGGATAGATGTCCCTAAAACAATACCGGCCCCGACAGTCAGACCGGAATATGACTGTTCAAGGCCGGTACAGCTTTCTTATTATCCTCTATATCACTGCTTTACTGCGTTCAGCCCTCCGCAGTCTTTTGATTCTTTCCCTGATCAGATATCTCTTTTTCCGAAGAGATTGTCGCCAGTACTACGCTGATTACTATCA
>DCHZ01000010.1 GCA_002315385.1 Firmicutes bacterium UBA1739
CACTTGACTTTTAATCAAGGTGTCCCGCGTTCGAATCGCGGATGGGTCACCATTTTTATCCTTTATGGCGACATAGCCAAGTGGTAAGGCAGAGGTCTGCAAAACCTTTATTCCCCAGTTCAAATCTGGGTGTCGCCTCCATAAAAAAGCAGATTGTGAAAGCAATCTGCTTTTTTAGTATACAGCACGGTATTATTGACCAAACGGAAAGGAGG
The DNA here is from genome assembly GCA_002315385.1 of Firmicutes bacterium UBA1739. Lineage (GTDB taxonomy): Bacteria > Bacillota > Clostridia > Peptostreptococcales > Anaerovoracaceae > UBA1739. Next base: position 216 of record DCHZ01000010.1, read on the forward strand.
CGTGTTGGTTTGATAAAGAAGAAAATACCGGGAATAATTATAACTGTTATGCTTGCCGCAGTAGCGATGATGCTGTCGGAAATAAAGGTGGGGGCATTCAGTTTTGACGTAATAGGTGCGCCGGTTTTTTCTATATTAATAGGAATGATAATTACTCTGATTCTGCCGGGACTTCACGAAAAGGAAAGTATGGTGCCGGGATTAAGATTTACATCTAAGAAAATACTGCAGTGGGCGGTTATTCTTCTTGGATTTTCACTTAATATAGGGACAATTCTGAAAGTCGGCGGAAAATCGTTGCCGGTAATCATTTCCACAATCAGCATTTCACTTATTGTTGCATACATTGTTATGAAAATAACAAAAATTGACGGAAAAACAGCCTGTCTTATAGGTGTGGGTTCGTCAATATGCGGCGGCTCGGCAATAGCTGCGACGGCACCGGTAATAGATGCCGATGAAAGCGAAGTGGCCCGGGCAATTTCAGTGATATTTCTGTTTAATGTAATTGCGGCACTGGTTTTTCCCGCTTTTGGCCACGCGGTAGGGCTGGGATCCGAAGGCTTTGCAATTTTTGCGGGAACAGCTGTAAATGATACATCGTCTGTAACCGCAACGGCGGCAACAGCTGAGAATATCTACGGAGTAGAAGGTATTCTTTCCGCAGCGGTAACCGTGAAGCTGACAAGAACTCTTGCCATCATTCCCATAACTCTCGCTCTTTCAGTTTGGAAAATTATGAAAGCCGGGAAGAACCAAAATGAGGGGAAATCATATTCAATCCGCGGCATATTTCCTTTTTTTATTCTTTATTTCATAGCTGCGGCTGTTATAACCACTGTGATGGGAGTTATTCCGCCATCGGAAATGACAGGATTGTATTTTGACAGATTTGTACCTGCGGTAAAATGGATCGCAAAATTATTCATAGCAATGGCAATGTGTGCCATCGGTATGAATACGAATTTATCTGAGCTGGTAAAAAAGGGCGGGAAATCGCTGCTTCTGGGATTTATCTGCTGGATGTCAATTACGACAGCTTCCCTGCTGGTACAGCATCTGACGGGAATCTATTATTCCGAAATAATTGTATAGTGAATACAGATGAAATAAGTATACTAAAATATCGTGTTGGTAAAGAAGAAAAAAGCAGTTCGGAAGTCTGTTGAGACAGCAATCCGGGCTGCTTTTTTCACTCATACGATAATTCAGAGAAGCGTACTTTTTTATATTATTATTTTCAATCGTTACGTTATATATATAAAAAGAACGCAATGCGATGACAGCTCCTTTAACGGAATAGGCGGTGGAATCTCCGGAAGGGCTTCTGCAAAGAGCTTCCGCTGTGGTGCCTTTTATCATGCCGATATCAATAATGCGCCTGAGAAGAGCTCATTTTATCACCTCGAAACCTATATTAAGGAAATACAGCACTGTTTTCGTGTGTTTTCCTTATGGTTAATGTATGAACCGGCTGCAGGTTGTGTTACTGTATTACCGGAGAAAAAAATGATTCATATGCTTGCAGTTTTTTATGATTCTTGATAGTATAAACATAGAAGCTACGGAAAACTATTGCGTCGTAGCTGTATAGAATCACAGGACAATAGGGAAAATACGTATCAGATTGCGTTTTAGCCCATTGACATAAATGAAGGGAGAATATCTATGAGAATAGTAATAATGGGGCCTGCCGGCAGAGTCGGGAAACAGGTTGTACAGGAAGCATTAAAAAGAAGGATAGATTTTATGATAGTCGGAGGAGTTGTTCCGGTAGGAAGACCTTACGTAAGACAGGATATCGGAAAGGCAACCGAAACAGGATTTGTAGGTGCTACATTGTATGACGAACTTGAATTCTGCATTCCTATTGCTCAGGGAGTAATTGATTTTACAAAGCCCGAAGCAACCATGGAAACAATAAAAAAATGCGTTGAGTATAAAAGACCGCTTGTTATCGGAACACGAGGCTTTGACGAGAAAGATATTCAAAGAATTAAATTTGCGGCAACAAAAATTCCGATTTTCATGGATGACAATATTTCAAGAATGGCTGAAGGAATTGAGGATGAGGATGCCGCGGCAGCTGTGGGAGCATTAAACGCACTGCTGTTTCTCAAGGATAAACTGAGGGAGCCGGGCATGTATAACTGTGACGATGCATTGAACGGGAAACAGTAAAAAATTAATTAATATTTTCTAATGACTATCGGGCATTTTGTATTGCGGAAGATGAAAGCTTCGGATTTGCCGCTCCCGAATTGAAGTAAACTTTTGGTGAGCAGTAAACCTTTGGGAAAAGGCGCTGCTGATTCACAGTATATGTGCCTGTTAATATAAGGAACAGAAATATGATAAGAGTAGATACAGAAAAATGTACTGGCTGCGGTCTGTGTAAAGATGACTGTCTGCTGGGCGAAATAAAGATTGCTGACGGCAAGTCCGTACCTTCGAATAAGTTCTGCTTTGACTGCGGACATTGTGTGGCAATATGCCCTGTAAATGCGGTCAGCTCAGACAGCAATGCCGAAGATGTAACAGAAATGAAGCCGGAGGATTATAAGGTTGACAGCGAAAAACTTCTGAACCTGATCAGATTCAGAAGAACTATCAGGCATTTTAAGGATAAGCCTGTGGACAGGGAAGCATTCAATGCGGTTCTCGAGGCCGGGAGGGTTTCGCCTACAGGCATGAACTCTCAGGAAATCAGATTTATTGTATTTGAAAAAGAACTGAAAAATCTTACGGAAATGGCAATGAATGCTCTTAATGAGCTGGCAGATGATACGCTGGCGGATGCGGATGCGCCAAAGGCACTAAAGGCATATGCTTATATGTGGAAGGATATGCACAGGCAGTATTTTGAAAACGGAACAGACGGTCTGTTTTATTCGGCACCGGCGGTGGTTCTGGCTGTGGCAAACAGTAAATACAATCAGATGACACCTCCAATTGACGGTTCAATAGCCTGCGCTAATATGGAACTGGTGGCACAGACCTACGGGCTCGGAACCTGCTATATCGGTTTTCTAAAAAGGGCTGTACAGAAGGAGCCGAAAATTAACGAAATGCTGGGTCTGAATGAATACGAAGAACTGATAACAGCTTTCAGTATAGGATATCCCGATGTGACTTACTACAGAACTGTGCCGAGAAAGAAGGATAAAGTAGAATGGCGATAGAAAAGAATATTTCATCAAAAGAAATAGTGGAAAAAATAATAAACTCTGCTCCGGAGGAATTTGAAACGAGAAATAATGACGATGAATTTGCCTATATCCAGCTTTCAAGTTTCTGTTCCAATGACTGTATGTACTGTTCATACAGCAGAGAAAACTGGACAATAGAAAGAAAAAGAATTACTGCGGAAGAAGCCGTGGCGGAAGCGAAAAAACAATATGATGCCGGTAAGAAATACATTCTGTTGTACGGCGGACTTGACATTTTCTACACTGCGGAAAAAATTGCGGCTATCATTAAGAAAATAAAAGAAGAATGTCCCGATTCGGTGCTGTATGCTGCCTTTGAGGAAAGAGTATACGAGGATTATAAGGTGTTTTATGATGCGGGAGCGGACGGTTTCATTCTTCCCCACCGTTCCGCAAATGAAGATCATTTCTCAAGGCTGCATCCTATGGACATGTATCCGGATTTCAGAAAGAATGTTCTGCCTATTATTAAAGAGATGGGGATGAAAATCGGTACCGGTATCACAGTGGGCTGGCCGTATCAGACCGCGGAAATGCTTGCCGAGGATATCGAATTTGTGAAAAATCTTGAATTTGATTTAGTGGTTGTTGACAGATTTATTCCTCAGCAAGATACAGATTTTGAAAGCTTTGCCAAAGGCGATATCCGTCAGACCGAAAAGGTCAGAGGAATCGTCAGCGAACTGCTGCCGGATGCCATAATTCTTTCAAAACTGGAGCTTTGCTAACAGGTTTGCCGTTGCAATGTCTGTATGGACATGGATTCATATCAGCAGGCATCGGGCAGAGGAGCCGGGTTACCGCCGGGCAAAAAGAAAAGAAGCCGGGTATGATTGCTTATAAGCGGCAATCGTACCCGGCTGTATCTGTTTATCTGGCCATTTTATAAACTTCGATAATATCCTTTTTATCCAATACCATGAATGTTCCAATGGTTCTTGTCTGACCGTTGGTGCATTTTTCTGCCATTGTTTCGATATCCTCGTCCGGAACCTCGAATCCCAGAAGCTCTGTCATCGTAATCGGCATGTCAATGGCTTTGAAGAATTCTTCTGTTGCGTCTATTGCTTCGTATGCGGTGTTCAGTGGATTCAGGTAATCAAATTCGAGTCCGAAAACATTCACTCCGTATCTTGCAAATCTGAGAGGATCCGCTTCGCAGACATATCTTGCCCATGCACCCCAGATTGCAGCAAGCCCTGCTCCGTGGGCAACATCATACAGACCGCTGAGCTCATGTTCAAACTGATGAGGGCCGAAGTCCCAGACTCTGCCCACTCCCGTGATGTCGTTGTGTGAAAGAGTGCCTGCCCACATGAGTTCAGCTCTTGCATCGTAGTTTTCCGGATCATCCATTACAATATATCCGTTTTTTATTGTAGTTTTAAGGAGAGCTTCGGCAAAACCGTCGGAAAGATCGCTGTATTCCGCAGGAGAAAAATATCTGTCCAGTGTGTGCATCATGATGTCAACAATTCCGCAGGCTGTGTGATAAGGCGGAAGTGTGTAGGTGAGTTCCGGATTTGTGATGGCAAACTGCATCCTGTTTTCTTCGGAGAAGAAGCCTCTCTTTACAAGATCCTCGTCTCTTGTAACTACGCAGGAGCTGCTCATCTCACTGCCTGATGCGGGAAGAGTAACTACGGCACCGACATGAAGTGAGCCTTTAGGCTGACGTTTTCTCATGAATATTTCCCAAAGGTCTCCGTCATCAACAACACCCACGGAGATGGCTTTGGCTGTATCCATTACACTGCCGCCTCCGACTGCCAGAACAAAGTCGATTTTTTCTTCTTTCGCAAATGCAATGCCTTTTTTTACATCTGAAAACAGAGGGTTTGGCTTGACTCCGCCCCATTTTGCGTATTTCAGCCCCGCAGCTTCTACGGAAGCGGTAACTCTGTCGATAAGGCCGCTTTTCACGGCACTCTGACCTCCGTATACGATAAGAACCTTTGTGCCGCCCCAGTTTTTAACCTCTTCTCCGGCTTTATTTTCGCCGCCCTTTCCGAATATTATTTTTGTCGGCGAATGGAATATGAAATTCTGCATAAGAAAATCCTCCTGTATTCATTTTTTATTTTAGTCCGTATTTAATATAATTTGTTTGAGACTGTGCATCGATTCCAGAATAATCCTGAGCATGATTTACAGCTCACGCTATGTGCAATTGGGAAATAGCTGTCGTACCGCCCGGAAACTCTGAACAGCACCCGTGAAAAAACTGTTTTACCGGTGTAGTTATTTATTACCGCTGCACTGATCGGTCATCTATCAAGATACCGGACAGAAATATCTGTTTCTGTTATTCTAACACCCGGAAAGAGAAAAATCAAATCTCAGACAAAATGCCTCCATATTTGCAAAACAGTCAACAGGCTTCGAATCGCCGGAAAATCTGATGTTTGCGGCCACTGCCCCGGCTAATACTCCAAGGCAGTGAAAAAAGGCATATTTCAAGGCTATAAAAAAGTCACTTTTCGAAGCTGTGAAAAATCACTTTTCGAGTATGTGAAAAATGACGATGGAATCTCCGGTTTATGTATGATACAATATGAAAAAGAGCGTGTAAATTAAGAATTCTTCAGTTGATTTATGAAAATCGGCTATATCAGGTAGTTTGTTTCAACTCGTTTTGATGAAAGGAAAAACCGGCACAGCCTGAAGGACAATATGCCGGCAAAGAGATATTATGAAAGATATTAAAATAGTAATGGGAAAGCCGTTCCCGAATTATGTGGACATTTCGATTTTTGATTTTCAGAACGGAAAGGAAAGAAGAAGAGCGGGTATTACCGCAGATTTTTCGGAAATTGATATCGCCCCTTACAAAAAAGAAGGCATGTCTGAGGATGAAGTGACGGCAAAATATGAGGAGTGGCTGATGAATACAGTCAGAAGGTATTTGCTGGATGATTGCAATATAGTTGAAGGAAAAGAAGAGTTTCTTGATACAATCAGAAAAAGTATAAAACGATATTTTTAAATGTATAAATGAATAATACATAGGGAACCGTCTGTATGTCAGCAGGCGGTTCTTTTGTAATGACGGGCAATGGTATCATTATTCGGAAAAAACTCTTGACAAGCGGAAACATATGCAGTACAGTATTACTGTACTAATCAAATAATACATTAATACAACAATACGGCGATGCATTTTGCCGGGTATTATCGTTAGGCAACTGCAAAACAAAACGGGAATGATGCTGAAAGCCGAAATAAAGCCCGGAAACCGGAAGCCGGAAGCCTGAGGGGTATTCCGGAGGCATTGCAAAAAGAGGTACAGGAAACAGGGATTATTAAAATCAGGGGACTGGTATTGAGATCAGAGATTAAAACAATTTATGAAAGGGGAGCATTATGGAATGGCGGTTAACCGATGATAGACCGATATGGATACAGCTTACCGAGCAGCTGACGGAGCGAATTGTATCGGGAACGTATCCTATGGGAGAAAAGCTTAAAAGCGTCAGGGATCTGGCTTCTGAGGCGGGAGTGAATCCAAACACGATGCAGAGAGCACTTTCACAGCTGGATGCAAAGGGTTTGACAGAAACAGGCAGAAGCACCGGGAGGTGTGTGACCGGTAACGGAGAAATTCTGGCTCGGGTCAGAACAGAGCTTGCAAGAGGTAAAATCAGAGATTTTTTAAAAGGGATGGAGGTTCTTGGATTTTCGGAACATGAGATTATGGAATTGTTGAAAGGGGAGAATATGGAATGAGCGGAAATTTAGTTGAATGCAGAGGACTGACCAAGTCTTACGGAGGATTGAAAGCACTTGACAATGTAAACCTGACAATAGGTTCCGGAAAGATAGTCGGCATATTGGGACCGAATGGCTCGGGAAAAACAACAATGATAAAGATAATGAACGGTCTTTTGAAGCCAAATGCCGGAGAAGTTCTGATTGACGGAGAAAAACCCGGAGTTTACACAAAGTCGATAATAAGCTATCTGCCTGACAGAATGTATTTTGCGGACTGGATGACAGTTGAAGATCTGATGAGCTTTTTTGCGGATTTTTATAAAGATTTCGATCGTGAAAAAGCAGGGAAAATGTGTTCCCGTCTGGGAATTTCATCGAAGCAGAAGGTAAAGACCCTGTCAAAAGGGACAAAGGAAAAGGTACAGCTTATTCTGGTAATGAGCAGACATGCAAAGCTGTATCTGCTGGATGAGCCTATTGCCGGAGTCGATCCTGCGGCCAGAGATTATATTCTTGATACTATTATATCGAATTATAATACAGATGCGACAGTCATAATATCCACGCATCTTATTTCGGACATAGAGAAAATACTGGACGAAGCAGTTTTTATATGCAACGGACAGATAATGCGTCATGACACGGTGGACGATATCAGGGAAACCACCGGAATGTCAGTGGACAGTCTGTTCAGAACCGAATTCAGAACGGTTCCATATCAGGGGGGTAGAGATAATGTTAGGTAAACTGATGAAATATGAGCTGAAATCAACGATGAAGTTTTTCGCAATAATATGGGCGGCGATACTGGCTGTGGCCCTCATCGGAGGCTTTACACTGGTCAACAGAGGCGGTGTAATACAATCCGATAATTATTACGTTATGCAGGATTTTGCACAGACAAATATAGACGGGGTTTTTCAGACGATAATGTTTCTGATTTATGCCGCACTCTGCACCGGAACAGTGGTTATGTCAATTCTGTATATTGTACGGAGATTTAATAAAGGACTTCTGGGCAGCGAAGGTTATCTGATGTTCACGCTTCCGGTAACACCGAGGACACTGATTACGGCAAAGGGCTTGTCTGCCGCAATAATAGTGTTAATCAGTGCAATTGTAGGTGGAATATCTATTGTTCTGGTAATGATGCCTTCAATAAGTATGCCGGGATTAAAGCAGGTGTTTGCCTTTTTAGGGGAGGGAATAAAAGCACATCCACAGGCTGTGCCGGCCGTGATTCTGGGATTCTTTATCGGAATACTGGTAATAATTGAATTTATCTATCATGTATATGCTTCAATTTCGATTGGACATCTTTTTGAAAAACACAGAATGCTGATGGCAGTGGTAGCTTTTGTGGCAATATCGATTGCTAAGGACATAATCGGGACTGTCGGTGTAAAGCTGATTCAGGTGACTACCGGTGTATGTGAAGGGCAGTGGAATATAGGAATTGACGATCCGAAACTGATACCTTTTATTCTGGGAATTATGCTGATACAGATTGTCTGGATTCTGGTATATCATATTATCAGTGAGGTGATACTCAGAAACAGGCTGAATCTGGAATAGTAGCTGCGGAGTGGTTCGTGATAATGAGATCGAAAGACGACAGAGAGTCCGGGTGCAATCCCGTTGAATAAGAAAAAGAGCTGTGTGAATCAGACACGGAGAAATACACCGTCTAACTATCATTAAAAAAAGCTGATAATATCAGCTTTTTTGTATATCAGTTCGAAAGCTGAAATTTTTCGCATTTTCTGTTACTGCTCACAATCTATATTCAAATTGCAAATGATATGTCTGTGATTTCATAATTGTGTCCAACGGCCGTGAACAGTAACCATTTTTTGCATAAAAATCGGTCTGACGAAATAATTTTCTTTGTATTCCGGCTACGAATAGAGTATAATATTATAATGAATTTGAATAAGGAGACACTGTAATGGGCGAAAAAAGAATTAATTATGCGGTTAGATATGCCGGACAGTTTAAGAGTACGTTTTCATGTACAAATTCAGAAGTGGATGAAGATTTTTTTAACGAGTGTATGAAATCTCCACAGTTTGTAAGAGGAAACTGTGAGCCTATGGATAAAAAGGCAAATTGCGAGCAATGTGAGCATTTCGGCAGAAGGGCCGAATTTTTCTCCACAAGAGATAATGAGGTTACAATTCTGGACAATGCATTGGGCAAAGAGCTCGCAGAATAATATGAGTGATGTAAAAGTTGAAACTGAAAGGCAGGTAAAACGCAATGAAACAATTGATGACCGGAAATGAAGCAGCGGCTCGTGGCGCATATGAAGCCGGAGTACTGTTTGCGGCTGCATATCCCGGAACACCCAGTACCGAGATTCTCGAAAATCTCGGAACGCTTTACAAAAAAGATGTTTATTCAGAATGGGCACCGAATGAAAAGGTAGCTGTTGAATCGGCAATCGGTGCTGCCATTGCAGGAGGAAGAGCACTGGCTTGTATGAAGCATGTAGGCGTAAATGTGGCGGCTGATCCGCTTATGACTTTCGGATACACGGGGACAACAGCAGGATTTGTAATTGTTTCCGCAGACGATCCGGGGATGCACAGCTCACAGAATGAGCAGGATAACAGATATTATGCAAAATTTGCAAAAATTCCTATGCTTGAGCCTTCCGACAGTAAAGAAGCTCTGGAATATATGAAGGCAGCATATGAACTGAGCGAAAAGTGGAGTACTCCGGTGTTTTTCAGAATGACAACCAGAGTATGTCACAGCAAGAGTATTGTGGAATTCGGGGAGAGAAAGGAAGCAAAACCTTTTAAATATGAGAAGAATATTGCCAGATATGTTGCAACACCTGCATATGCAAAGGTAATGAGAGTAAAGGTTGAGGAAAGAATGAAGAAAATGGAGGAATTTTCCAACACCACAGACCTCAACAAACCTGAATACAACGGCAGCAGAATCGGAGTAATCAGTTCAGGAGTTGCATATCAGTATGCCAGAGAAGTATTCGGCGAAGAGGCATCTTACCTGAAGCTGGGCTTTACCCATCCTATGCCGATGAATTTAATTAAAGAATTCGCTTCAAAGGTAGATAAACTATATATAGTGGAAGAGCTGGAACCTTATATGGAAGACCAGATTCGTGCGGCAGGAATTGACTGCATCGGAAAGGCAGTGATTCCAAATATCGGAGAACTCGATACCGACAGAGTAAGAAAAGCAGTTTTCGGAGAAGAAAACGATACAATAAAGACAGAAAAGAAGGCTGTTGACAGACCGCCTACACTTTGCGCAGGCTGCCCTCACAGAGGATTCTTCTATTCGCTGTCAAAACGTAAAGGAATAATGGTTACAGGAGATATAGGCTGCTATACTCTCGGAAATGCGGAACCTCTTTATGCTATTGACACGACAATCTGCATGGGTGCCAGCATCAGTACAGGTCACGGCGCCGCTAAGGTTTTCGAAAAGACCGAACCCGGCAAAAAAGTCGTATCCGTTATCGGAGATTCCACATTCCTGCATACGGGAGTTTCGAGTCTGATGAGTGCGGCTTATAACGGAGGAAACAGCGTTGCTGTAATCCTCGACAACAGGATTACCGGTATGACAGGACATCAGCAGAATCCGGGCACAGGCTATACTCTCATGGGAGAACCGGCACCTCAGGTTGATATCCCGGCCCTCTGTGTTGCGATGGGAATCAGAGCCGAAAATATTTTCATTGTAAATCCGAATAATCTGGAAGAGAACGATGCTGCACTGGACAAGGCTCTGGCAGCAGAAGGCCCGTCGGTAATTATTACAAAATGGCCGTGCATATTGAAAAAACCTTCGGATCATGACAAAAAGCAGTTTGATCTCAGCAAAAAAACCTGTAAGGTCAATGCCGATAAGTGCAGAAACTGCAAGATGTGTCTGAAGACAGGCTGCCCGGCATTGTTTGCAAAAGACGGAAAAGTGGTAATCGATCAGGGATCCTGCACAGGCTGTAATGTCTGCGGTCAGGTTTGTCCTTTCGATGCAATAGAGAAAGCAGGTGAATAGTATGGCGGATATTAAAAATATTTTATTAGTCGGAGTCGGCGGTCAGGGTACTATTCTGGCAAGTAAGATTCTTTCGGCTGCACTGGTAGATTCAGGTTATGATGTTAAAATGAGTGAAGTACACGGAATGGCTCAGAGAGGCGGAAGTGTTACCACTCAGATAAGATACGGCAAAAAGGTATATTCACCTATCATCGGCAGAGGCGAAGCCGACGTTATGGTATGCTTCGAAAAAATGGAAGCTATCAGATGGATTGAGTTTGTAAAACCTGATGCAAAGGTTGTAATAAATGATTTTGAAATTCCTTCGGCACCTATTCTTGTAGGTTCTGCGGAATATCCTCAGGGAATAATCGAAGAATTATCTTCAAAAGCTGAGGTGTCGGTTTTTGAAGCGGCAAAAATCGCAAAAGAACTCGGAAATCCTAAGGCAATGAATATCGTACTTCTGGGAGCACTGGTTAAAGCTCTCGGACTTGAAGCAATGGACTGGGACAGATATATTTCCGAAAACGTAAAAAAAGGCTTCGAGGAACTCAATATCAGGGCTTTTAGAGCCGGCATGGATGCTATTTAATTGACTGAAAAAAACTCATATGCTATAATATTAAGTGGCAAACAAATACCGACTTTTATAAATCAGAAAAATATACAGGAGGATACTATGGATTTTTTAACAAAAATGAAAGAACAGGCTAAGAAGGATCTGAAGACAATCGTTCTGCCGGAATCAATGGACAAGAGAACTTTCGATGCAGCTGAAAAGATCTTAAAGGAAGGTCTTGCAAAGCTGATCATCATCGGAACAAAGGAAGAAATCGAAAAGTACGGTGCCGGATATGACATTACAGGTGCGACAATCGTTGATCCTTTCAATGATCCTAACAAGCAGAAATATATTGATAAGTTTGTAGAACTCAGAGCTAAAAAGGGTATGACACCTGAAAAGGCTCAGGAACAGATGGAAAAAGACTACATGTTCTATGCATGCCTTATGTGTAAGTGCGGCGACGCTGACGGTGTTGTATCGGGTGCATGCCACTCAACAGGTAACACAATAAGACCTGCTCTCCAGCTCTTAAAGACAAGACCCGGAATCAGCGGCGTATCCGGATTCTTCCTCGTAGAAGTTCCTAACTGTGACATGGGCGAAAACGGTCAGTTCATTTTTGCCGACTGCGCTGTAAACACAGATTTCGATGCTGAAAAGATTGCGGAAATCGCTTACCTTTCAGCTGAATCATTCAAGAATTTCGTTGGCGGCGAACCAAGAGTTGCTATGCTTTCATATTCAACAAAGGGCAGCGCTAAGCATGATGACGTTACCAAGGTTGCGGACGCTGTTAAGATTGCAAACGAAAAGTGGCCTGAAATCGCTCTCGACGGCGAACTTCAGCTCGATGCTGCATTAGTACCGGAAGTTGGCGAATTAAAGGCTCCGGGCAGCAAGGTTGCGGGTCATGCCAATACATTAGTATTCCCAAGCCTGGAAGCAGGCAACATCGGCTACAAGCTCGTTCAGAGACTGGCTAAGGCTAACGCTTACGGTCCTATCCTTCAGGGGCTCTCAATGCCGGTAAACGATCTGTCAAGAGGATGCTATGCAGACGATATCGTTGGCGTAGTTGCTATGACAGCTGTACAGGCTCAGAACCAGGGTAAATAATTGATATTTCGGGAGAGATTTAATTCTCTCCCTTTTGTTTTACTCGAAAATTAAATATGCGGCCTGAGAAAACCGGATAGCAGTGTCCGGAATAGAATATCAGACAGTTAATAACGCCGGTGGGCGCCGCGAGGTTATTAGTGCGGTGCCTGTCGGTGTTTCTTTTGATTTTTGATTCAAATATGATATAATAAAGATAATTATGTCAGATGATTCTTTACATTATTAATAGTTATACGGATAAAACCCGGACCGGTAATACCGAAGAATCAGGCAGGATTATTAACAAAGGAGGAAATAATGAAGAGATTTGTTAAATGTGCGGGCATGTTTATGCTTTGCGTGATGCTGGCTGCATCGTCAATAACAGTTTTTGCTGCGGACACTCCGCAAAAGGAAATAAAGGTATTTCTAGACGGAACGCAGATGAGTTTTGATGTAAACCCGATAATTGAAAGTGACAGAACAATGGTGCCTTTCAGAGCAATTTTTGAAGCTCTGGGCTGCACTGTTGATTATTCAAAGGATGCTGACGGACAGCATGTTACAGCCGTAAAAGAAGATAAAAGAATCGAGCTGAAAATCAATTCGCCCGAAATGAAGGTAAATGACGCTGTTATAAGTATTGAACCCTGTGCCAGAATAATAAAGGACAGAACTCTGGTGCCTCTCAGAGCGGTTTCGGAAGCTCTGGACTGCACTGTTGACTGGGACGGAGCAACAAGAACAGTTACCATAACATCTCCGGGTAATAACGGGGAAGCATCCGGTCATCAGGCAATTGTAAGCCACTGGGGTAATTTTGAAGCTTCCCGGTTTATGCAGGAAGGCGAGTATGACGTAAAGCTGTACCCTGAAACAATTACCGAAAATGCCGACGGTACTCAGACAATGAAGGTTCAGTTCTATGCTTATGATATTTATGATGTCGATGACATAGCCAAAATGTCTGTAGGCGATACCATACAGTACTGCAGAAAAGTAATCACTGTTGATTCAATAGAAAAGCTCAGGGATGGATACATTCTGATAAACGGCGGTCTGGAGTCCGGAAAGGATAATGCCATTGACATCGAACTCACGGAAGGCGGAGTAAGCTGGAGAAGTACGACTCCTGCGGGAGGATATCCGAATTATTTTTCAGTGGGTGAACCACAGGTGCTGAAAGTATCCAAGGAGCTTAAGCTTACCGATGCTTACGGCGGAGAACCGGGTAAAACCGATAATAAGGCGGATTACAGCAATTACAGGACATATATGCAGAGTAACTCCCCTGACAGCTGGTCTGTCGGAAACACAAGAATTTTACTTATAACCTATGAAATTGCAGAGATCAACAGAATCTGGGTTCCATAGTAGAGGGTTTTCAATGAATTAATCCGGGTGTTGAGCAGAAAATTCTGAATTAAGCCCGGCAGAGCATTGAGGTTTTGTCGGGCATTAAAATTTGCTTTACAAAAACGTAAAAATAGGATATAATATATTTTTGTAAGGCATCTGCGCCAATAGCTCAGCCGGATAGAGTAGCGCACTACGAATGCGAAGGTCGGGGGTTCGAATCCCTCTTGGCGCGCCATACAGTATTTGAAACAGAACTGCCGGAAGTGATTATTTTGCTTTTGACAGTTTTTTTATATTATTTTTATAATTGTTATTAACACCGGAATAAAATACCTGCCATTCAATTGAAATTCTCGGGTTTTTGAAGTAGAATTAATACGGTAACCGGCAGAATGATTCGGATAACATAACAGTCAGTACTCTCAGCCCGCCTGAAGCAGAATACGGATTCTACAATTCACTCAAAAAGGCTGTGGGCGTCAGGATAGTTCATTGAACAGAGCTGTCGGGTAGTATATACAGAAATTTCAGTTATTTATAGAGGGAGGAAGATATGTCATTTTTTGAGTATAAATTTAAAGTTAAGGCCAGCAATGTAAATTCTGAACTGAATATAAAAAACAGAACTATTCTGGAATGGATGGAGGATATTGGCTCTATGCATTCTGATATGGCCGAATGCGGACTGGCCACGGTAAAAGACAACAGATTATCCTGGATAATTATTCAGTGGCGTGTAAAACTGTACAGACGTGTACAGTACGGAGAAATAATTACTGTCAGAACATGGATATCCGGATACAAAAAGAAATATACATTCAGAGAATTCAGCTTCCTGGACGAAGAGGGAAATCTGGTGGCGGCGGCATCAAGCAAATGGGTTTTGACTCACCTGGAAAAGGGTTTGATTGATACCCCGGACAGAATATTCGAGTACTATGGCGAAAACCATGAATCCTATTTTGCGGAAGACTGCAAAATGGAAAGAATAAAAGATCCGAAGGATTATTCCAAACCCTATGATTTTACAGTTCCGTGCACTATGATTGATTTGAACGGTCACATGAACAATATTTATTATCTGGATGTTGCATACCAGGCAATGCCTCATGAAGTGTTTGCCAACGGTCTGTTCGATGAATTTGAAATCATGTACAGAAAAGAACTGAAGCTGAATGACAGGCTGAAATGTTATTATCACGGAGCCGATGATGAGCATATTATTACGATACAGGAAGAAAACAGCGGTGGTGTTAATGCAATAGTAAGATTCAAATAATCCGGAGTATAATAATGAAAATCAGACATACCAGAAAAGATGAAATAGATGAAATTATGGGAATATATGCTTTAGGCAGGAAGATTATGAGAGACAGCGGAAACACAAAACAATGGGTCGGCTATCCCACCCGTGAGATGATTCTCAGCGATATCGGAAACGGAAACAGCTATGTTCTGGAAGACGGGAACAGAATTCACGCAGTCTTTTCACTGATAGCAGGCGAAGATCCTACTTATAAAGAAATATATGAAGGAGAATGGCTGAATGATTCGGCGTATATGACTATTCACAGAATTGTTTCGGCAGGCGGCATAAAAAGAGCATCGGACATTTGTTATGACTGGTCGCTGGAAAAAACAGATAATATCAGAATAGATACCCACGAGGACAATCAGATTATGCAGCACGTTCTGGAAAGAAACGGATTTGTGAAATGCGGAGTAATTTATATTGAAGACGGTTCCCCCAGACTTGCGTATCATAAGGTGAAGAAGTGCCGTCCATAGAAATTCTGCTGATGGTATCTGCTGCCATGTTCCTGGTAGGCGTAATAGACTCAGTTGCGGGGGGAGGAGGACTCATTAGTCTTCCGGTGTATCTGATGGCGGGGCTTTCACCGAGAACAGCTTTTGGCACCAATAAAATAATGGCATTTACGGGGAGCTGTGTTTCGACTTACAGATACGGAAAAGAAGGCTTTGTAGATATAAAAACAGGCATTATTCTGGCAGTATCCGTAGTAGTAGGGGAATTATCGGGAACTGCGCTGGTTTACGCCGTTCCGGAAAAATACTTCGAACTGTTTCTGACGGCTGTGCTGCCGGTGGCGGCGTTGATACTTCTTGTCTCGAAAAGAACCTTCAGCTACGAAAAAGTAAAAAACAGGTGTGAAGGCTTTAAGGATTACGCTATTCTCGTTCTGCTGGGTTTTGTTACCGGAATTTACTCCGGGACTGTGGCGGCCGCCAGTGCAACCATAGGAATGCTGCTGCTGTGTTTGTTTCTGCATTATGATGTCAGAGCAGCCAATGGTACGGTGAAGCTTGCAATGACCTGCGGAAGCTTCTTCAGTATGCCGATATATATATATAACGGAGATGTCAACTGGTTCCTGCTGGTGCCTGCAGTTTTATTCAACATGCTGGGAAATTATGTGGGATCCGGACTGGCGGTCGAAAACGGAGCAAAAATAATCAGACCGGCGGCACTGATTATGGTTACTGCGTATGCAATAAGAACAATAGTAAAGATGATTAACTGAAAAAGATGCGAGAGGATAATAATATCCTTTCCGGGGAGGAGAAGAAAGATGAAAAAAACATATAAAATTGAAGTGGACTGTGCTGTATGTGCGGGAAAAATGGAAGATCAGGCAAATAAGATAGAAGGTGTGAAGAGTGCATCTGTCAGTTTTCTCACTCAGAAACTGAAGGTTGAATTTGATGACGGTGCGGATGAAAATGAAGTAATGAAAAAAGTTGTGAAGGCATGCAAAAAAATCGAACCGGACAGTGAAATTTATCTGTAGCGGAAATAATGAGGCTTATTCGTTTTTTTAAAATTCGAAAGTTTTGTTTACTATAAAGAGATAAAAGGGGTTTGTGATGAAAAAAAAGGAAAAGAATATCCTGATGAGAATAATTATCAGCGGGATGTTATGTATAATTGCGTTTCTGATACCGGCTCCGGGACTGATAAAATCTGTATTGTTTCTGACGGCATATATAGTAATAGGATATGACATTCTCCGAAAGGCTTTTCTGGGAATAATTAACGGACAGGTGTTTGACGAGAATTTTCTGATGTCAATCGCAACTCTTGGTGCGGTACTTCTTGGAGATTATGCCGAGAGCTGTGCCGTGATGCTGTTTTTTCAGGTGGGGGAGCTGTTTGAGAGCAGAGCACTGGATAAAAGCAGGAAAAGCATAGCTGCGCTTATGGATATTGCTCCGGAGACTGCGAACATAGAAACCGGTGAAGGTAAGCTGGAAGAGGTTGATCCGGAGGATGTGGAAGTCGGGAGCATTATTGTGGTAAGACCGGGTGAGAGAATTCCTGTTGACGGAATAATAGAGAGCGGAAATTCCGTGATTAATACTTCGGCATTGACCGGAGAAAGCCTTCCTGTTGAAGCCGGACAGGGGGATGAGGTTATTAGCGGATGCATAAATATGACCGGGCTTCTAAGAATCAGGACGACAAAACTGTATGAAGATTCAACCGTAGCGAAAATTCTCGAACTGGTGGAAAGTGCGGCAGACAGAAAATCCGGATCCGAACAGTTTATATCCAGATTTGCAAAATACTATACCCCGGCAGTCTGCATAGGAGCGGCACTGCTGGCGGTTATTCCGCCGCTGTTCAGAATAATTGTTCTGTCGGATGTCCCATTATGGGCCGAATGGATTACCAGAGGCCTTACTTTTCTTGTAATAAGCTGTCCGTGTGCTTTGGTTATTTCCATTCCTCTCAGTTTTTTCGGGGGGATAGGAGCAGCTTCTTCGGCGGGAATTCTGATAAAAGGTTCAAATTATCTGGAAGGACTGTCAAAAGCCTCGGGAATTGTATTTGATAAAACGGGAACTCTGACAAAAGGAGAATTTGAAATACTTGAAATTCATCCTCAGGGAATATCGAAAGACGGGCTCCTGGAGCTTGCCGTTTATGCGGAGGTCAACTCTAATCATCCGATAAGCCGCTGCATAAGGAAAGCATGGGGAAAAGAGATAGAGAAAGAACTGATATCGGACGTAAAGGAAATCGCGGGAAAAGGAACTGAGGTTAAGGTCGGGGAAAGGATAATAGCCGCAGGTAACAGTAAGCTGATGGAAATCTGCGGGATAGATATTTCCGGGACTGATAAAACGAAAATCAGCGGAACTGTTGTTCATGTATCCGAAAACGGAATATACCGGGGCTGTATTGTTCTTGGAGACACAGTTAAAGATGATGCGAAGGATACGGTTTATGAATTATCGGCTCTCGGAATAAAAAAAATTACGGTTTTTACCGGTGACAGTAAAGAAGCCGCATTGCCGGTGGGAAAACGACTGGGAATAGAAGATGTAAGATACGGACTCCTGCCGCAAAATAAAGTGGAAATGATGGAATCCATGATGAAATCAAAACCGGATGACGAAAAGCTGATATTTGTGGGTGACGGAATTAATGATGCACCGGTATTAATGAGGTCGGATATCGGAATTGCAATGGGTGCTCTCGGCTCGGATGCCGCAATAGAAGCAGCTGATATTGTGCTAATGGATGATTCTCTTAAAAAAATACCTCTGGCAATGAAGATTTCCACCGGAACAATGAAAATTGTTTACGAAAACATTATTTTCGCTCTGGCGGTCAAGGGTTTGTGTCTCCTGCTGGGAGCAGTGGGACTGGTAGGAATGTGGGCTGCAATTTTTGCCGATGTGGGAGTAATGATAATTGCGGTGCTGAATGCTATGCGATGTCTGAAGGTGCCGGGAGACAAAAAATGAGCCCGGCGGAAAAAACAGCTGCAATTGTAATAATTATGTGATGTTGTCACTTAATTATTACATAGATATGATATAATAACAGAATTAATAAGACATAATTAAGGGAGGATAATTTAATGGAACAGAAATTCTTTATCTGCGAACACTGCGGAAATATTATTGCTATGGTAAAAAACAAGGGTGTGCCTGTAATGTGCTGCGGTCAGAAAATGACTGAAATCGTGGCAAACACGACTGATGCGGCTCAGGAAAAGCATGTTCCTGTTTATTCGGTTGAAGGAAATAAGGTTAAGGTTGTTGTAGGTTCGGCAGAACATCCGATGCAGGAAGAGCATTATATCGAGTGGGTTTCTCTGCAGACCAAAATGGGAAACCAGAGAAAAGCTCTTGCTCCGGGGCAGAAGCCTGAAGTATGCTTTGCCATATGTGAAGGAGATGAAGTAGAAGCCGTGTATGCTTACTGCAATCTTCACGGACTCTGGAGAGCATAATTATCCTGAATTTGCTGAGGGTATTTGAAATTATTAAAAAACCGGCTTCCCTGATCATAGCCTGATATGATAAGGGGCCGGTTTTTTGTGTCGGTTTAATCATCTGCCGGAATTAATCTGCAAAAAGATTATATAGCCTGAGGGCCATGATAATCGCCTGCTGTCTGGAAGTGTTGGCGTACCCGGAGGCCTCTTCTTCCGGAGTAGTATTTTTCGGCGCAAAAACATTACCCGGCAGCCCGTTGATTACACCCTGAGATGCAAGGAAATGCACACTTTCGACGGCATAGGGCGAAATCCTGTCTGCGTCATTAAACCTGACGAGAGCATCATACGTTAGCGGGAAAGAATCATCCCGGGACAAAGTCCAGCTGTCAAATACTGCGGCTTTGTAAATCCTTGTCAGCATAACAGCTGCTTCCTGTCTTGTGATAAACGAATCGGGAGAGAAGGTATGACTGTCTTTACCGTTGATGATTCCGACGGAATATGCTTTAAGGACGTTTTCGTCGCTGCAGTCGTCGAAGGGGGAATCCCCGGGGTTATCCGTTTCTCTGTTTGTTATTGCTTCATACAGCTTAACTGCCAGAGCCGCAAATTCCGCACGGGTTATTTTCTGTTTAAAATCCTTTCCCGTGAGAACGGAAGGAATAAGGTTTAAATCCTCAGCTGTTTTTAAATCCGGCAATGCCCATTGTGATGCATCTGACCAGAGAGATACAGTGGTTGATTTTACCTCTGACCATGGGGAAACAGCATCCGGTTCTTTAGTTCCATAGTATAGAGTGCCGCCTTCATACCATTCATAACGGGCTTTCATAAGAAGCAGTCCGGGTTTGTAAGTGTTTGAATCATTCAGAATTGAGCAGGACAGAGCCTGGTCTGTTTTTATGTTTGAAACAGGCTGGAAACGTATGCTTCGATACGGACCGCCGCTTTCCGATATCATGATGTTTAACATGAGAGTCCCTGTCGGATTTGTCATGTATGAAGCTGTTTCATCTGCGATTCTGCTGAAAGTAACATCTATCCGCGGAAATCCTTCCTGAGTTGTAATGAAGCTTACAGATTTAAATTCAGGTCTTTCCTTTAAGACGGCATCTTCCGGGTCAGAGGCATTCAATCCTATGACCTGAACATCGGACCAGCTCCCGTAATATACTGACCCTGTGGATGAGCACCAGGCATATCTGACTTTTACATACAGTGTGTGCGCGGAAAGGTCAATCGCTCCGGTGTTGTACAGACGCAGATCAAATTCATTATCTTTGATGTTATAATACATGTTGGCGGGGGGATCATACTGTTTCCATACGGAATTATCAATATTCACCTGAATGTCAAGGGTTACGCCATTTAACGAATCATCTTTGGCGGTTAATTCTTCGGATATTTCATCTGTAGCCCGGATGAATTCAGGCCCGTTGACAATTATCAGATGAATTTCGGGTGAAGTAATACTGTCCTCTGATGAAGACACTGTTTCCAACCGTACACTTTCAGGAGCGGGATCAGTGACAGCATCGGCACTGACGGGAAATAATAACAGAAAAAGCAGAAGAATCAACGAAGTAAGAATAGTATTTTGCTCCCGGTTGTTTTTTGAATTTGTATTCATATAATACCTCCTTGAATATAGACATTTTACAATAATTCGTTCTGTATGTAAAGCTGATGGAAATATAAGTAAATATTGTAATAAAATATAAACAACAACCGCGCTGACTGAAATTGAAGAGTCTGTGCGGAAGGCCCGATTTAATTATGCTTGCTTTTTTTATATATGTAATTTAAAATATTTGTATAAGCTGAAGTTTTGTAAAATTGATGAAAGGAAGTACAATATGAAGAAAAAAGTATTAGCGGCAGTATTGAGTTTTTGTATGATAGTATCAATGATACCGGCTACAGCCTTTGCGGTTGTATATCAGCCGATTACTATTTATACAAATGAGTACTACTATGATAAGGGTGATACGGCAAGAATAAGCTGGTATTACGGCGGAACGGAAGAACCTGCATATTATACTCTCTATATGGATGATAATCCTGTTCAGACGTGGATATATGGACGAACAACAACGTATACGCTCAGAACTCCGGGAAATCATACTTTCAAGGTTGAGGCATACGGATATGACTACAGCACCGGGAAGTACAAATTCATGGGGCAGTCGGATACAGTAACGGTAAGTGTGGGAGAAAGCTATGACGAACCCGAAATAACGACAGATTTACCGTCTACTAAAAGGGTGAACTCCGGTGAGAATGCAAAATTTGATATAGTGATTTATAATCCCGACGGAGTTGAAGTGACCTGGGAGTTCTATGAGAATACCAGAACCGGACATTCTTCAACGAAGCTCGATTCGGGTAAAGTATACACCGGGGGAAGCATTTCATCGGCATTCAAGGCCAATATTGATGACAACGGAAACGGATACTATTTTAAAGTATCGTATGTTGATAAACAGGGAACTGTCAGAAATCTATATTCACAGAGCTGTACTCTGACAGTTAATTCAAGTGTTGATACTCCGAGTATCAGCATTTCCCCGAGCTATACAAATGCTTATGTCGGAAACAGCATTACACTTTCGGCAAATGCCCGAAGCTATGACGGAGGACACCTTACCTATCAGTGGTATTTCGGAACAAATAGCAGTTTTTCATATGCGACTGCTATCGTAGGAGCAACAAGTGCCACTTATTCGGGATATGCCCCGGCAACAGCAGGAACATATTACTATTTCTGTGAAGTAACAAATACACTGAACGGACAGAGTGCAAGTGACTGGGCAAAATCAACAGTATCCGTAGGAACGATAGCTCCGACACCGACTGCGGGAAGCATGAATAATTTCAGAGCGGTAAATACATACTATCCGGGTTTATTCGTTGATGTAAAGTCAACAGACTGGTTCGCAGGTTCTGTACAGACAGCATACCAGATTGATTTGATAAAGGGATATTCCACACCTCAGGGATATGCTTTCCAGCCTGACGGTTCATTTACAGTTGCCGAAGCTCTGGCAGTAGCCTGCAGACTGCACAGTATTTATTACACAGGCTCGGCCGGCTTTAATCAGGGTGCGGTATGGTATCAGGTTTATGTTGACTACGCAATTGCAAACGGAATAATCAAAAATGGAGATTTTGTGAATTATACATTGAACTGCACCAGAGCACAGATGGCGTATATTTTCGCTCACAGCCTTCCGTCCAATGAATTCGGAGCAGTAAAATCAGTAACATCTATTCCGGATGTAAACGCAGCTACACCATATTCGGCAGAAATCTACACATTATATAATGCCGGCGTTCTTACCGGAAGTGATGCGAAGGGTACTTTCAATCCGTATTCAAACATAAAGAGAAGTGAAGTTGCCGCAATTATTTCAAGAGTGGCTATTCCTAATACAAGAGTATATTAGAACTGTCAGTGGGAACTGTCACCAACGACATCGTCGTTACGTGAATAATCTGAGCTGACGGCTGTTTTTCCGGAAGGGAAAAACACATTAAAAGAAAAACCGCTAAAAACACCGGATACCGGAGTTTTTAGCGGTTTATTACTGGAGCTACTAACCGGATTCGAACCGGTGACCTGCTGATTACGAATCAGCTGCTCTACCAGCTGAGCCATAGTAGCGAATCAGTAAAATAAATTTTACCATCGGAAGGGTTAATTGTCAAGATATTATCAAACTGAAATGAAAAGGTTTTATTTTAACTGATTATATATTGACTTTATGCATCGTTTTGATTACTATTAAGAATATAAGGAAGTTGTATACAATTAACCAGAACAGGAGTCAGAATAATTGATAAGAATAAAAAAAGGTATGGCGCTTATTATGAGTGCTTTTGTATTTTTTGGAAGTGCTTCGGCGGTTTTTGCCGAAACAGAAACCTGTATTCCGGATTCTCAGGAACCGTCTGTGAATTGTGAAGAATCGAATAACTCAGCATTGATGGCGGCTTTACCGGAGGAAAAGATGTCTGATCAGACAGATAATGTGGTGAAGCCTTTTTCCGGTTTCAAAGATGCTCAGTCCCATTGGGCTAAAGATACTTTGAACCGTGCGTACAATGATGGGATATTAAGCGGATTTGAAGATGGAACGATGCGTCCCGACACTAAAATTACCGGAGCCCAGATGGTAACCATCATTACAAGAGTATTGAATACTCAGGAAAAAGCGGATATATCGGGTTATAATTTATCGTCAAACTGCTGGTACAGAGATGCGGCCGCCGAGTCTCTGGCTCTAGGTATAATCGAGCCTTCTCAGGTCGCGACTCTCGATACAAAAATGGTAAGAAGAGAAGCCTGTGCGATGATGTCCGATGCTTTCCAGTTGAGCGACGCAAATCCGGATTTCGGCAAGGCAGAGGTATATTCGGATTTTAATACACTCAGCATGAAGTACAAAATAATATTCGCCTCTCTGGTAAACAAAGGATATATTCAGGGTTACAACGGCAGCCTTATGCTGGCAAATGACATTACCCGAGCGGAGTTTATCACGCTGCTTTACAGAGTTGCGGGAAACTATCTCAATACATCCGATGTTACGGATTATTCCGCCCTAACCTGCGGAACCGTTCTTAACGGCAGTTCCTTTGAAGCGCAGGACTGCAATATTCCTCAGAAAATCTGGCTTGGAGCGGGAATAAGCAGTGTGGATATGAAAAATGTAAAAGCCTCGGAAATAGTAATCCGGGGAGATGTGCTGGAAAAACTCAGTATTGAAAACAGCACTTTGAACAGACTGGTGCTTGCGTCAAGAGGAGGAGATGTGAATCTTAACTGCAGCGGTATTTCCAGAGTTGTGGCAGGATCCGGAACGGGAAATGTGTATCTGAGCCCCCGGGGAAATATTGTGGAAGTTACAGGCAGCGGAAGAAATGTTATTCTGGATGAACTTGCTTCAGAGCTTTCAATATCGGGAAATAATAATGTTATCACCGTAAATTCATCTGCGGATGTGGAAAAACTGAATATTCTCGGACAGAATAATACTGTAAAAGTTGATTCTTACGTCAGAGAAATGGTAATTAAAGGAAAAGGAAATACTGTTTCCGGTCTGGGAACGGCGGAGAATGTGATTCTTTACACTTCAAAATCAAATATAGATATTAATCAGGGCAATGTTTCGGATAAGACGGACAGTGGAATAACCGGTATGACGGCTTCGATATCCGCACCGGTCAAGCTGGTTCCGGGAAATACTCTTACTGCAAAGCTGAAGCTTTCGAATTACCCTGCCGGAAAGACAGTAAAGGTCATCTGGTACAAAGACGGTAAAGAAGTAAAGAATGAAAACATTACCCTTAATTCCTCTGAGGCCTCTGCTTATTCCGCATATATTGCATACAGTGAGTCCATGCCGGCATCCTGCAAAATATCGGCAAAAGTGGAATATACGACCTTTGATGACGAAAAACAGACAGTGTCGGCTCAGGATGTTACCGTAACATATGATAAAAGCAGCAGCAGCTTTTTTGACAGCATTGTTGCCAAGGTAACAACCTATTATAAAGGAAACAGAACTACTCAGTGGGCGATTGACCATAATCTCAGCAATTATGAAAAAGAAGTATTTGTTAACTATAAAGGATATTCCAGTGCCACGAAGTATCTGATATGGGTAAATATCGGAACCCAGTATACTTCGGTATTTCTCGGAAGTAAGGGTAACTGGAAGCTGGTAAGAAGCGGTCTGGTAAGTACCGGCGCGAATGACTGTACCCCGAGGGGAGTATTCAAGACTACATATAAGCAGTCAAACTGGACAACTGACACATATACGGTTAAGCCTATAGTCCGATTCTACGGTGGAGGTTATGCCTTCCATTCAAGGCTCTATCAGCCGGGAACAATGACTCTTAAATCCGGTAATAACGGAGTGGGATATCCGCTGAGTCACGGCTGTGTCAGAATGCAGGCTGACGATATCCAGTGGCTGTATGATTATGTACCGAACGGAACCACTGTTGTGGTATATTAAAACAGGAATCAAAAAAATTCAGCATAGTCGTTTTGCGACTATGCTTTTTTATAGATAATAACTTATAAAGGATTTTCTCTGTCAGGAAATATCCGATGCGGGAGGAACCACCGGCAGTATTTTTCTGACGATAATCCTGCGCAGGAACAGGCTGCTCAAAGTAAGAGATGCCATCTCGGCAATCGGGAAAGCCCACCAGATATAATTCACGTTTCCCAGCTTTGACAGCAGAAATGCCACCGGAAGCAGAACAACCAGCTGACGCCCTATGGATACCCACAGACTCAGAAAACCGTTCCCGAGAGCCTGGAAAGAGGAACCGGCAACTATGCAGAAGCCTGCAAACACAAAGCTGATACTTATTATTCTCAGACATGGTATGCCTATTGCCAGCATATCGGGAGAAGCCTTGAACATAAGTAAAAGATACTTCGGAAGGAACTGGAAGACCAGCGTGCCCAGAAGCATTAGGCTGACAGCATACAGAACACCGTATTTTAATGTGTTTATCATTCTGTCTCCTCGTTTTGCACCGTAATTATATGCGATGATAGGCACCAGCCCGTTATTCAGACCGAATATCGGCATAAATATGAAGCTTTGCAGCTTGAAGTATACACCGAATACCGCAGTGGCGGTGGTGGTAAAGGAAATCAGTATTTTATTCATTCCGAATATCATTACAGAGCTGACAGAGCTCATTATTATTGACGGAACACCTACTGAATATATTCTTTTGATAACCGGTGCGGAGGGCTTCATTTCACTGATTTTCAGTGTTATTTCTTTGTTGCATTTTATATTAATAATGATGCCGACAGCCATTGCCACCATCTGCCCGCATATCGTTGCAATAGCGGCCCCTTTAACTTCAAGACGTGGAAAACCCAGCAGCCCGAAAATCAATATAGGGTCAAGAATGAGATTTACCACTGCACCCGTTATCTGGATAATCATGGAATGTACGGTTTTTCCTGTCGATTGAAGAAGTCTCTCGGTTGCGACCTGCATGAATACGCCGAGAGACAGTACGCAGCAGATACCCATGTATTCTACGCCGTAGTTTATTATTTCCACAACGTCAGTCTGCATGGAAAAGAACGGTCTTGAAAAGAAAATACCTACAAAAATAAAAAGTATCCAGCTTATTATTGCCAGAAACAGAGAGTTGTTTGCCGCCTTGTTTGCCATCGCAAAATTCTTTTCACCGAGGCTTTTGGAAAGACAGGCATTTACACCGACACCGGTACCTACCGCCACAGAAATAATCAGATTCTGAATCGGGAAGGCAAGTGAAACCGCTGTCAAAGCGTTTTCACTTATCTGGGCAACAAAAATACTGTCTACGATGTTATATAATGCCTGTACTAACATAGAAATCATCATGGGAATCGACATGGTCAGCAGAAGCCTGTTTACCGGCTGATAACCCATTTTATTTTCTCTGCGTACAGGCTGATTTTCCGATTCGTTTATTGTCATAGTTTTTGCTTCATCCTTTCTTTTTATAGAATTCTGCAGCTGCAGCTTTAATAATATCTATAGTCAGATCAATTCCCAAAGCACTGTTAATGCATAAATCATAAATCCCCGCATTTCCCCATTTGTTCTGGGTCATATAGTTGTAATATGATGCTCTTTGTTTGTCGACCTTCTGAACATATGAAGTGATGTTCGGAACCTCTTCGTTGTATTCGTCAACAGCTCTTTTTGTTCTTTCTTCAATCGGAGCATGTATGAAAATTTTGAAACATGTCGGGCAATCTGACAGAACGTAGTCGGCACAGCGGCCTACAATAATGCAGTCTTCATTAGCCGCAATGTCTTTGATGACATTTGACTGGGCAATAAATATCTGGTCGGTAACAGGAAGTTCTCCGGATACCCCGTAAAAGTTGCTGAAAAGTGAAAACTTTTTCTTTTCCTCATTTTCCTTAACATACTCTTTTGAAAAACCCATTCTGTCAGCAGCCATTTCAATGAGTTCTTTATCATAAAACGAATAACCCAGATCTTCTGCGAGCTTCTGACCGATAATTCTTCCCCCGGAACCGTACTCACGGGCAATGGTGATTACCATGTGATTATTATTCATAACAATTTCCTGCCTTTCATATATTAAAACCGTTATCTGAAAATTGATAAATAATTATATCACAAATACTATGCAAAATAAACATGAAGAGAATATTACATATGAGATAAAAAGCAGTTTTAAAGTAACCGGAAGTGTGGACAGATTGAATGCGATGGATTTTCTCAGAGGATTTGCGAGACGTATCAAGATGATTGGGTATTCGGGACTTGTAGTTCCGGTAGATGAGCTTGAACTGATGATGATGAAAATTGACGGAAACATTACATTTAAAAATATGAGGCTGAGGGCCTGAGCCCCGCCTCTGTCAGATATTTTCCAGTATCCCTATTATACAGGAATTAATATTGCCCTCGGCTGCTCCTGTTTTGTTACGCATGAGGGAATAATCGGCATTGAGGACAAAATGTTCACCGAGAGATTCCGAAACAAGAGAAAAATGCTCTTCATATACAGCAAAATCAAATTCAAGGCCGGTTACCGTGCCGGAAACAGATATTCCGGAAGCTTTTGCATTGATTTTTCTGATAAAGAAAATGCGTGAACCTGATTTTACCGGATATCCTGTTTTATATAGTGCGTAATGAAGGTTGATTTTTCCGGCAAGGCTGTTAAGACCGGTAAAGCAGGTAAGATCTTCATAATTATGCAGAAGAATTTTTCTGCCGGCCTCTCTGTCATGATTTTCGGAAAACTCCCTGTACAGGCTGATGCCTTCTTTACCGCTGATAGTATCCTGTCTGAAAATACCGGCGTACTTTTCGACGGTTTTCAGCTTCAGGTTTCCGGTAATCTCGGGAAGATATGAAGCTTTGAATATTCTGAGATAGTCTATGGACCGGAACAGGTCTATGCTGAAGGGAATCCCTGTTTTTGCACATCTTCTATTGATGAAAGGAATGTCAAAGGAGGTCCCGTTGTAGTTCAGAAGAACGTCATAATCTCTGATGAAGTCTGAAAATTCCGTCAGCACTATGGCTTCATCTTCTGAATCTGATGCCAGAAACTGTGTGACAGTCATTGTGTTTTCGGATTCGGTCATGACTCCGATGAGATAAATGAAGCTGTTTTCGGGTGAAAGCCCTGTGGTTTCTATATCAATCACCGCAGCCTTGAGCCCGGAGAAATACAGTCTGCTTTCGGGGAGCAGAGTGGCTTCGGTCCGGAAAGAGTTTTTTATTACATTCATATTGGCAACCTTGTTTTTTTAATCAAAAACAAAACAAGCCGGGGAAGGCTTGTCTTGTCAAAAGGGGTATTGGGATTAGAGATTAATGAGGTTATCAGGGGATAACCACACTAATATAATATCAAAAAAGTCAAAAAAATCAAGTGTTTTATGAATTTTTAATGAAAAATGTTTGAAAAAAATTCGAAATTTGTATAATTAAAAAATGGAGGAAAAATATGTATCCCTGCATTTACGGATATACATATAGAGGAAGAAGAAAGAACCGCTATTAAACTGATAATAGAACAGAGATAATTGTATAACTAGGTATATGCCGGACAGATTTGGAATTTTCGTATCTGACCGGCTTTTTTGCGTATAAAATTCCATTGTTAAAGGATAAATATATTAGGCTTGATATAATCAGTATTATATATGTCAAAGCGGAAAATTTATCTTAACGTAAGTCTTCGACGGAGACTTCCGGATACTTACGGTTGACAGCAGGAAAGGTTGTATGAGCAATGGAAAAAAGAATAATGGATGTCGGCATGATAGTAGATTTTGAGAAGCATCTTATTAATATGGAAAAGAGCAGGGCAACGGTGGAAAAGTATGTGAGGGATGTGACAGTATTTTACAGGTATCTCTCCGGAGGCCGCATTTGCCTTAAAAAGGTTCAGCCGGAAATCTCATCGGCAGAAGCCTTGGAAGCGGTTTCTGACA
>DCHZ01000027.1 GCA_002315385.1 Firmicutes bacterium UBA1739
ATCATCAAATTAACACTATGTTCACAAATCCTCCGGGCGATACATTAATCATTTTTACTTTAAATCAGTTCTATAAAAAACAATCCGCCTGTATTCAAAAAAAGCAAAAAATCTGTCAGTATTTATCCGAATCATACTTAAATCTGCCATATTAGCCGGATATACTGTTAATACGGTTTTCCATTTCAATTATTTCTTTTCACACAGATATTTATAATATACCAATCAAGGAGATATTTCATGAATTATACTGATTTTTGCACTAATCTTAAGGAATTTCTAATGCGGGAATTCTCTTATCTGAACCTTTCATTCGAAACTCAGACAGTTTATAAAAACAACGAAGAGCTTGACGGCATAGTCATTCACTCAGAGGATTTTTCACTCTCACCGATAATATATCCTCAAAAATACTATTCACAATGCGGCATCATTTCCGTAGAACAGATTTTCAGTGAAATCTCCTCTACGGTTTCGGAAGCAATAAAAAATCAGCCTTCCATACCGGTTTTTGACGAGAAAAATGCACGGGAAGCAATTTATTTTTCTCTTTTGAACCGCGAGAAAAACCTGAAAGTGATAGAAAAATGTCCCTATAAAGAATTTCATGATCTTGCAGCCATACCCCGCTGGAGAATAGATGACAGCACCTCCGTACTGGTTTCTTATAGAATGATTGAGGAGCTTCACATGTCTCCCCTCGATATTCTGAAAATTGCTGATGAGAACACCCGAAATGATAAATATATCTGCGTTCCCATAGAAAAAATCCTTGAAAATGAACTTTCCGGTTTTTCTGATAATCACGGCCCTGTTACTACAGGTCTTTACGTTTTATCTAAGCCTGCCTGGTCCGACGGAAGCAGTGTACTGCTTTCCTCCGAATTCATAAAAAAGGTTGCTGAATATCTCAATTCTTCATCCCTGTATCTCATCCCCTCCAGCCGCCATGAAATCCTGGCCGCATCCACTGACAGCATCACCGATATAAAATTCATACTGAAAACCGTCAAAGAAGTTAATTCCACCGCTGTGAGCAGTGAAGATTTTCTGTCCAACTCTGTTTTTTATTACGATTGTGTAAGTGAATCTATTTCAGCTTATTCCGGAACCGGATACTCTGCAAATCATATTAACTGAAGCCCTGCTTTTTTCACCAATAACATTTGCCTTATGTTCAATCTGATTATCGCAACAATAAGAATCCTGAATAATATCTGAAGCTGTATAATCTGCTTTTTCCGGATATTTTGCATTATGTTCACTTCTGATTTTCTGCCGGAGTTTATTAAAAGCTGAATTTTGTCCCGGGATTTCCGGCTATCCGACATTAATGATGGGCGGCAATGGTGGGCACCATTTATGTCGGGGTTCCCACCATTAATGTGGGATACCCAAAAAACTGCCGCCGGCTGATACAGCCGACGGCAGAAAAAATACTGTTATTAATTTCTCGGCTCTGTTTTTCATAAATTTCATAACCGAAATCCTTCAGAGCATAAAATACTATTCGTTATTTTTACAGAAGATAATTTTTATAAATTATCTTACTCTTGTGTTAGGAAGTGCCAGTCTTGTGATAATTGTAGCAACTTCAGCTCTTGTAATGCTGTTATAAGGCTTGAATGTACCTGCGGCATCGTTTCCTGTCAGGATTCCCGCATTGTATAATGCCATAATGCTGTTGTAATAAGGTGTATTGACATTAACATCCGGTAAATATTTTACTGACTTAACCGCACCGAATTCGGCAGCAGGCAGGCAGTTTGAGAATATATATGCCATCTGAGCTCTTGAACAATTTGCCGTATAATTCACAAAATCACCGGATCTGATGATTCCGTTGTTGAGAGCATAATTTACATATACCTGATACCAAGGAGAACCCTGAACAAAGTTTGAAGTTCCGGTATAATAAATGCTGTGGATTCGACATGCAGCCGCAATAGCTTCGGCTACTGTAAATGTCCCCTGAGGTGCGAAAATATTAGCACTGTAACCCTTCATAAGGTCAAGCTGATATGCATTCTGAACAGAGCTTGCAAACCAGTCTGTAGCTTTCACATCAATGAACATTCCATTGTAATAAGAGTTTACTGTTTTGAAATTATTCATGCTGCCGCTGGTCGGAACAACAGGTGTAACGCCTACTACATCAATAGAAACCTTTGCCCAGTCGCTTACGCTTTCACCGCTTCTGCTGTTGGTCACTTCACAGAAATAATAATATGTGCCGGTAGCTGAAGGTGCATATCCTGAATATATATAGTCTGTTTCACCCTTTAATTTTGTAGCGGATGAGAAAGTGCTCTTCTTGCTGTAATACCACTGATATGAGAGTCTTCCGCTGTCACTGGTATTAGCCTTTGCTTTCAGAGAAAATGCCGCTCCCGGTGCGAGAGTTTTTGAAGACTGTGTAATAGTAACATAAGGTGTTTCGGGAGAATAATCCTTTACAGTCAAAGTACATCTGTTTGAGTGCAGATATTCGGTACCGCTGTCTCCCTGATATCTGAGTTCAAAAATATACTGGCTGCCATTATCATCACTGGTAGGCTTGAACGTCGAAGAAATAGTCTGAGTCCCCGGATATGTAAGCTTACCGGAATCTATAGGATCATCTCCTCTTCCGCTTTGGCCTGCATCATAAAGTGTCCAGTACACAGTGCTTGCCTGTGACGGAATGCTGACAATAATTGACATAGTTACATAATCGCCTAAAGAAACTTTTTTCGAGCTGCTCAGATCGGAAATTATTTCAGGCGTATAAGATTCGCGAGAGTCGGATTTAACCTCAACAAATTCTTTATTTGAACATCCCTTATACTCTATATCTCCGGAATTGGTTTCAGCAAACACGTCAATCTGGAAAGAGTAGCTTCCCTCTGAACGTGGCTGATAGTCATATGAGGTGCCGTAAACAGTAGCTACAGTATCTCCGTTTACCAGAACCTTGTAGTAGGCTGCACCATAATCCTCAGTCCAGTCCAGATATACGGTTTCGCCAAGCTCAATCTGTGACGGATATGCTTCCAGTGATATGAGATAAAGCTGTGCGAAGGCGGTTACGGGAACCAGAGTAAGCATCATACACAGGCTCAGTAAAACTGCCATTACCTTTTTTTTCATTTTTTTTCCTCCTTGTTTTAAATATTAGTTGATAACATATTTATATTTTAATACAATATAGGGCTTAAAACAAGCATTTTTAGAAAAAGAGCAGTCATTTTGTATTGTTAATTAAATAACGCAAAACAACCGCTCCCTGCATAATTAATCTCGGATACAACTGCTATTTCATTCCGATACTCAGCTCTGCACCCTTAGTAATTTCGTCTTTGCCGCCCAGTGTAAATCCATTCTCCGAACAGTAAACATAGTAATACTGACCCTTTTTGATATCCATTTCTCCTCCGCTTCCGGAAATAGCCGCTTCAAATTCTCCAGACTGGGGAATAAACCTGAAAGCATCTTCAAAAGGCTTA
This sequence comes from Firmicutes bacterium UBA1739, assembly GCA_002315385.1. Lineage (GTDB taxonomy): Bacteria > Bacillota > Clostridia > Peptostreptococcales > Anaerovoracaceae > UBA1739. The sequence continues at coordinate 3,486 of DCHZ01000027.1, forward strand.
TCAAACACATAAACATTCCATGTTATTCCTGCCTTGTCTGATACATCATTCGCCTCAAAAATATAGTTTCCTGTTTCAGTGCATTCAAATTCGGTGTAACCGGCATTGTCAAAACCGTCAGCCGGAGTAACTACCGCACTGAAAGCCGCTTTATTTCCGCATCCGACAGCAGCCGCCATCAATACGGCGATTGTTAATACCATCAAAAATCTTTTTTTCATAAAACCAACTCCTTCATATTATTTATAATTTACGCCGACAAATCCTATATCATCAGCTTTTTAATAAGGCTGCGAAATCAGTTCATTTACCATATTCAGCATAAGCATAACCGTATAGCTTCTTATCCAGTTTCTGCTTACAGGTCTTACCCTGTATTCTCTGCACACCGTTCTGCCTTTATAATCTGCACATATATAAACCAGTCCCACAGGTTTAAGCCTTGTTCCTCCTCCGGGGCCCGCAATTCCCGTAACAGAAATGCAGACATCACTTCCTGTTTTCCGTTTGAGTCCTGCAGTCATCTCTCGGGCAGTTTCCTCGCTTACCGCTCCGAATGTTTCCAGAGTTTCGGCTCCTACTCCCAACTCCTCCTGTTTTGCATTATTGCTGTATGTAACCAGTCCCCGTTCAAATACCGATGAAATTCCGTCAGTTTCAATAAGTGTTGCCGCAAACAGGCCCCCGGTACAGGACTCTGCACAGGATATTGATATTTTACTGTCAATCAGCTTTCCGGCCACTACTGTTTTAAGGTCTTCGTCATCCTCACTGTAAATTGCATTTCCGGCAATTGTCCTGACCTTAACACACATTTCCTCTACCGCCGCCTCAGCCTCGGCTCTGGTACTGCGTTTAGATGTAATACGCACACTTACCTCACCTTCCTTCGCGTAAGTGGCAATAGTGGGATCCGTCTGGTCTGTAATGATTCCCTGCAGCATACTCTCCAGCTGTCCTTCACCTATTCCGAATATTCTGAGCATTTTATAATAAATTACCTCATTGCTCATCGATTTCAGATAGGGTTCTACCGATTCCTCAAACATTTTTTTCATTTCTCTCGGCGGTCCCGGAAGACATATAATCATCTTTCCGTTTTTCAGAAAAATGCAGCCCGGAGCAGTTCCCCCATGATTGTCCAGGATTATTCCGTCTTTTTTTTGAGGAAGCATAGCCTGTTTAATATTATTTCCGCTCATCCGGCGGTTCGTTTTGATAAAATAGCTTTTTATCGCTGCAAGAGAGGCCACATCCAACCGTAATTCACAGTCCATTGCCTCTGCGGCTATTTCCTTGGTAAGATCGTCCTGCGTAGGTCCCAGTCCTCCCGTAGTTATTATCAGGTCTACTTCATTCAGCATTCTTTTTATCGTCATCCGTGCCCTGTCCGGATTGTCTCCAACAGTCTCATGATAGAGCACATCTATCCCCATCAGATTAAGCTTTTCCGAAAGATATACGGTATTTGTATTGGTGACCTGCCCGAACAGAAGTTCGGTTCCCACACTCAAAATTGCAGATTTCATATTATTTCTCCTCAGACTTTCAAAGCACTGCTGCCTGCGGACCGGCAATCACTTTATTACCGTTCCGGCAGCCTGCAGGTTTTACGACATGCACAGCTCAGAATCATTCACCGCATCTACCCTTTGAATACATTCTTGTTCTTAACAACATAATCTATACCGGAAATAACAGTAAGTATTACCGCAATCCACAGGAAAATATCTGCCAGCGGGAAGCCGTCCCATCCGAAAGGCCAGTTTTCGATAAGCAACAGAATTACAGCAATCATCTGAGAAATAGTTTTTGCTTTTCCCCACTTTGAAGCTGCTATAACTATACCCTGGCTGGCTGCCACCGCTCTGAGACTTACAATCAGAAGCTCTCGTGCCAGAATCACGAATACCATCCATGCAGCCACATGACCCAGCTGAACCAGGCATAAAAGTGCCGATGTAACAAGCAGTTTATCTGCCAGCGGATCCATTATTTTACCAAAATTAGTTACAAGATTGTATTTTCTTGCAATATGTCCGTCAAGAGCATCTGTAATTGATGCCGCAATAAAAATAATGGCTGAAATATAGCTGTGTCCGGTCATTAGAAGAACCATAAACACAGGAATCAGAATAATTCTTAATGTAGTAAGTTTATTAGGTAAATTCATTATTTAACTACCTCCCCTGTTAAATCATAATCAAATGCATCGGTTATTTTTACATTTACGAAATCTCCCGGCTTTAAAGCTCTGTCTGAAACGAAAATCACGGAATTATCTATTTCTGACGCATCAAACTGAGTCCTTCCTATATATCCTCCGTCTTCATCAGGTCCCTCTTCCACCAGCACTTCATAAATATTTCCTATTTTACGGATATTGCTTTCAAGAGAAATCCCCTGCTGAAGCCGCATGATTGCTTCACGTCTTCTCTCCTTAACATCACTTCTGACCTGAGGCTTAATCTCCGCAGCCGGAGTTCCCTCCTCCTTTGAATAAGAAAACACGCCAAGCCTGTCAAATTTCATATCCGAAACAAATTCATACAGTTCGTCAAACTCCGGAGCACGTTCTCCCGGGAAACCCACTATTATGGTGGTACGTATTACTATTTCCGGAATTTCCTGCCTCATTTCGGAAATCACCCGTATGATGTCTTCTTTTGAAGACCTTCTGTTCATTTTTTTCAGCACAGCATTGCTTCCATGCTGCACCGGCATGTCAATGTATTTGCATACTTTCGGATTGTCCCTTATTTCCTCAATTAAACGGCGGGTTATTTTGTCCGGATAACAATACATAAGCCTTATCCATTTTAGCTTTTCTATCTTTTTCAGATCCGACAGCAGCTCCGGCAGCCCGTAATCATCATACATATCGGTGCCGTAATTTGTCGTATCCTGAGCAATAAGAACCAGCTCCTCCGCTCCGTTTTCAACCAGAGCCTCCGCTTCCTTCAAAATATCCTCCCTGCACCGGCTTCTGTACTTACCTCTTATATGAGGAATGATACAATATGTACATCTGTTATTGCAGCCTTCGGCAATTTTCAGATATGCCGATGAATTTTTCACCTCCGCTCTTAAACCTTCAAAATCCTCAAAACATTCAGGTGCGTCGGTGCAAATGTGCTGACGCCCATCCTTCAAAGCAGCCTCAATAAGCTCCGGTATTTTCGAATAGTCATTCACTCCTGTAATAATATCGGCCTCCGTAAGCTCATTAAACAGTTCTTCATTATATCTCTGTCCCAGACATCCCGTTACAGCAAGCAGTCTGCAATTATTCTCCTTATATCCGGAAAGCTCAAAAACCGTATTAATCGATTCCTCTTTTGCATCCTGAATAAACGCACAGGTGTTAACTATTATAATCTCCGCTTCTGCAAGGTCAGCTTCCGTTTCATGCCCTGCTTTTTTCAGGACGCCCTTCAGCATCATGGAATCCACTTCATTTTTGGGACATCCCAGGGTTTCAACATAGATTTTCATATTTCCTCCGGTTCCGGGTCAGGTTCATAAACCGTACCCTGGTCATCTGAGTAATATCCACTGTTTCCATTGTCACTATCGCTAATATCAGAGTATTCCTCCGCGCAACTGTTCAGATCATCAAATTCATCCTCTCGTGGGATGAAATTTCCACATTCATCAATGTAGTCCAGGTCTTCCACCTTCAAAAATACCTGTCTGGGTCTTGCTCCGTCCGCAGGTCCGACAATTCCTCTTTCTTCCATAGCATCTACTATTCTGGCAGCCCGGTTATAACCTATTCTGAATTTTCTCTGCAGCATTGAAACAGACGCCTGCTTCTGAATCACAACATATTCCACAGCATCCCGCATAAACTCGTCCACTTCCTCTTCGGAATAACTCTGTTTTGACGAAGACAGGGTATTCATAAGCTCATTTGAAAATATCTGCTCATGCCCCTGGTTGGATACAAAACTGATTACCGCCTCAATTTCATCATCCGATACAAAGGCACCCTGTACCCGCAGAGGCTTGCTCTGTCCTATAGGATTGAAAAGCATGTCACCTTTTCCGACAAGATTCTCCGCGCCTCCCGTATCAAGAATAGTTCTTGAGTCAATGGCCGAAGATACGGCAAATGCAATTCTCGAAGGAATGTTGGCTTTAATAACTCCCGTAATTACATCCACCGACGGTCTCTGAGTGGCCACAATCAAATGCATCCCGGCGGCCCGGGCCTTCTGTGCAAGTCTGCATATAGCATCTTCCACCTGCTGGGGCGAGGTTGCCATGAGATCAGCCAGCTCGTCTATTATTATTACTATCTGAGGCATGGGGATGAAACCGGGTTCTGATGCGAGCTTTTTATTATAGCCTGCCAGTTCTCTGACTCCATGCTCCTGAAACTTCCTGTATCTGTCATCCATTTCCTTAACCGCCCAGCTCAGTGCTGCCGCGGCCTTGGAAGGTTCCGTAACTACAGGTATAAGCAGATGAGGTATTCCGTTGTAATTGCTCAGTTCAACCATTTTCGGATCTATCAGAATGAATTTAACCTCAGAAGGTTTCGCCTTATATAATATACTCAGAATAATATTATTGACACATACACTCTTTCCCGATCCGGTGGAACCGGCAATCAGAAGATGAGGCATTTCTTTCAGATTTGCCACAACCGGGTTACCCGAAATATCCCTTCCCACCGAAAAGCTTATCTTAGACGTACTGTTTTTAAATTCCGGAGACTGAATGACTTCTCTGATATACACAGGACTCTTGGTATCGTTTTCTATTTCTATTCCAACTGCGGCTTTTCCCGGAATGGGGGCCTCTATTCTGATGCTCTTCGCTTCAAGATTCAATGCAATATCATTATGAAGATTTTTAATCCGGCTTACCTTTACCCCGGCTGCCGGCTGCACCTCAAACCGGGTTACCGTCGGACCCATGCTTACGTCCTTAACAGTGGCAGCAACATTAAAACTTTTAAGAGTCTTTTCCAGCAGCTCAGCCTTCTGTCTCAGCTCTCGGTCATTGCCTCTTACGGTTACGTCTCCGTTATCTTTCAAAAGGAAAAGCTCCGGCAGTTCATAATTATCATCAGATATTACCGGCGACGCTTTCGAATCCGGGTCTTTTTCATCATTACCGTCTTTCACATTATCTTCGTTTCGATTATCTCCGCTACCGTCTCTGTTTATCTGAGAAATAACCGCTTTTCCCATTAATACTTTTCCGGCATTATTGCGGGCAGAATCCGTTTTCGCGGTATTTATTGCCGATGACGTCCGGCTGTCATCTGTTTCTTCATTATTATTATTTTCTTCATTAATCTCCGCATCCGCACAGCTTTCGTTTTCATCGTTTTTTTCCAAAATATCTTCAAAGGAGCCCTCCGAAGTCATTTCAGCAAAACTGCTGTCTGAATTATCCCGCTCCTGTGGTAAAGAATCACTTTTTTCGAGTATTTCTTCCCGCGTATCCCTTTCTTTTCTATCTCCTATATTCTGGAAAAAGGCAGCATTGTTTTTTGTCTTATCCGGTTTAAACGGAGACGGAGCCAGCTTCATATCATCCGCCAGAGCCTGAACTCCGGCCTCATCGGCTTTCTTTTTCCCGAAAATGTCATTTGCTTTATATATTTCATCTAACGGCACCTCTGTCACATCCGTATCCGTATTCTTATCCGAGGTCTGACCGTCCGCGCCGCTACAGTCAGGGGTATTACTGTCTTTGTAGTACAAACCGTCTTCTCCTCCAAGTCCGTGAGAATTATGATTTTCTCCGTCTGTACCCACAGCATCCTCTTCCCTGTTTTTTTCAAACATATTCTTATCATCCTGTTGAAAATATCTGAGAAGATTGAATTTTTTCCCGGGATTGAATTTTTTCCTGCCGGATACGGGCAGAGCTTCCAGTTCACGAAGTCTTTCCAGATCCATCTGCAGCTGAATAAGGTCCTGCTCGCCTCTTTCGCAGTATTCTTCCTGTTCTTCCTCAACTGAATTCAATACTGCCGCATATTTCGCTTCGGCCCCGGCTTCTCTTTTTTCCCTATACCTCTCGCACAGATGTTTTACCGGCTTATATAAAGTGAAAATAAGCAGAACGATCAGACATAATGCGGCAAATAAATATGCTCCTCCCCGTCCTATTACCTTTACCATCAAATACGCGGTAAGCATTCCCACCAGGCCTCCGCCCTGACCTGCCTCTCCGTTATTAAAGCAGGCTTTAAGCCAGTCTGTTCCGAAGCTGAAGGCAGCGTCGTTTCCCGCGGATTCTATTGAAATTGTTGCCGCAAACATAATAAATATTCCCAGCAAAAGCAGAACTGTTTTCATTCTGCCTGTATCTTCACGGCGTTCGGCAAAAATCAGGATACCGAATACTATGAAGAAAAAAGGTAGAAAGAATCCCGCGAATCCGAATAATCCCATTACCGCAAAACAGATCCCTCTTCCCAAAGCACCTGCAAGCCTGGTATAAATCGAAATCATCATGAAAACACCAAGTGCAGCCATCACTACAGCTGAAATCATCCTGTTTCTTTTATAGTTTTCCATTCGCTCTTTTTCAGCTGCCGCCCTTTCGGCTGCAGTCATCCGCGTCTTAGAAGCATTTTTTGTTCCCGGCGGTCTGCCTCTTTTATCTGCGGTTTTAGTTCCCGGCGGTCTGCCTCTTTTAGCTGCGGTTTTAGTTCCCGACCCCGATTTCGCCGGTGCCGGGGATTTTTTACTTTTAGTTGTCTTTAAACTGTTTTTCCCCTTTGTTTCTGCCATAATTCACTCCAATTCCATATTATCGGATTAAAGTATTCCTATAATGCTGAGAACTATCACTGCAGCACCGGCAGCCCATGTATATATTGAAAATCCGATTAATTTCTTATCTGTTACAATTTTAACCATCCATTTTATAGCAAAAAGCCCCGAAAAAAATGCTACAAGACAGCCCAGAATAACTGTCAAAGGCGAAACTCCGTTCAGGCCTATGCTTACGGCATCTTTCATTTCCAGCAGGCCCGATGCCGCAATAGGAGGAATCGACATAAGAAATGCAAACTTTACCGCCAGTGGTCTGTTAAGACCGCTGAATAATCCTCCGACCAGCGTAGAACCTGATCTTGAAATTCCCGGAACAATTGCAACTGACTGACAAAGGCCTATGAAAAACGCATCTCTTACTCTCATTTCATACTCGCCTTTTCTGCCTGTTCCGAATTTTTCGGCCAGAAGAAGAATCGTACCTGTAATGATGAGACTGATACCTACAACTGCCATTTTCGAATACAAAGTCTCGAAAAAGTCGTTAAAAATAAAACCTATTAAACCTGTCGGTATTGCCGACACAACAATCATAAATCCCAGTCTTCTGGTAGGGTTTTTGTTGATCTTAAAGCTTTTTTCCGTGAATAAATCTTTAAAAGCTCCGAACAGTTCAATAAATAACGCGGCAATATCAGACCGGTATGCAACAAAAACAGAAGCCAGCGTTCCCAGATGCAGCGTAGCCGCAAAAAACAGAATATTGCTTTCATCTACACCCATAAGCTTCTGGCATATTGCCAGATGTCCGGAGCTGCTGACCGGAAGAAACTCCGTAAGTCCCTGCACAAGGCCGAGAATAATTGCCTGTAAATTGTCCAAATGAATCCCCTCTTTTCAAAAATGTTTTACGCAAACAACCGAAGAACACCAGTCCTTCGGCTGTATCTGAAATACTTCTCAATGCATTATACTCACATTGCTACTCTGCCATCACTTTTTTTATTGCATTCAATAAGTCATCATACTCTTCAAAAGCTTCTAAATCAGGATTGTCTTTCTTGATCTGATCGGTACTTTTGAACAGGAAGCCCGCCTTGCTGGCTCTGATCATACCCATATCGTTGTGACTGTCGCCGCTGGCAATTGTCTCATATCCGATGGACTGCAGAGCTTTTACTGTAGTATATTTTGATTTTTCCACTCTCATTCTATATCCGGTGATACTGCCGTCTTCCGCAACTTCAAGAGTATTACAGAAAATAGTAGGCATTCCGAGTTTACGGATTAACGGGCTGGCAAATTGTTCAAAGGTATCGCTGAGAATTATAACCTGACACTGAGAACGAAGCTCGTCCAGAAATTCTTTTGCTCCCGGAATAGGATCTATTGTTTCAATTACATTCTGAATCTCTTTAAGTCCGAGTCCGTGTTCTTTAAGAATATTCAGCCTGTAATTCATAAGTTTATCGTAATCAGGTTCATCTCTGGTGGTCCTCTTCAGTTCTGGGATACCTGTTGCCTCAGCAAATGCAATCCAGATTTCCGGTACCAGTACGCCTTCCATATCCAAACAAGTAATATACATCTCGATTCCTCCAATTAAATAATTTGTATCTTTATTATACAATATAATTTGAAAATGCGGAATACCCGAAAAAATTTTTTGCTGCATAATAAAACGGGGCATGCTGTAAATATGCCCCATTTTTATAAATTCATAATATAAACATCCGGTGACTTCCGCCATTCCCGCTATCTGTGCAGGAACTTTGATACTCTCTTATACAGGAAGAATGTAATAATTGAGTTTATTCCGGCTTTAATAAAGTTAAATGCAGCAATAAACGGCATCAGACCTACTACAACATCCCTGGTTACACCCATAAACAAAGGCGTAATAACAAGATTTGCCAGAATCATTATTATTACCCAGGAAGCAACACCCACTGCCAGAGCAATTATGGCGCCTTTTTTAGTCTTATTCACTCTGTAAATATTTCCGGCAACAAGTACAAAGGTTCCGGTTGCGATAATATGCATCAGGATTCCGTATACACCTCCGGACGCACTTACCGTAAGTCCCTGAATAACTGCCGTAACAACTGTCAAAGCCAGACCCGCCAGCGGTCCGAAAGCAAATGTTCCGATCATGATTGAAATATCCGCCGGATCATATTCCAGAAAAGCTACCGCAGGAAATATCGGGAAGTGAATAAGGTATACCAGCACAATCGATATCGCCACCAGAAGCCCCATTTTGGCCAGTTTCGTCGTTGTTTTGCTTACATTTGTTTTTTCCATTTTGATTTCCTCCTTTTGCCCGTACATCAGGCTCTGCAAAATTATTAAGTCTGTCAGGAAACAAAAAACCCCGGGAACAATCCCAGGGCAAAAAGCACACAAAAAAAATTTGCTGCAATTGTTTCTTTCATCCGGACTATACCGTTGGTATCGGGATCTCACCGATTCGGCCTTTCGGTTCGCGGACTCGCTGATAAACAGATTACCGCCAGTGAGGAATTCCACCTCGCCCTGAAACAGATTCAACTGAGCTCATTATACTCCTGTATCAAAAAAAAGTAAATATTTTTTTGATACAATTCTCGGAATGACAGATATCGCTCACAGTTTTTATTTTTTTCATTAAAGCTACATTTATTTTTTTCATTAAAAGAAACAATACCTTGATTTTTTTCCCGATAGTGATAAAATAGTAATGCTAAGATTAATATTTAAAGAGAGGAGTATCCCGATGCCCGACATTTCGACCTACGTAGGATCAAGGATAAAAAGATACAGAAAAGAAAAACATCTGACTATTGAAGAATTAGGCAATAAAGTCAATAAAAGCAAGGCAACAATTTCAAAATATGAAAACGGAACTGTATCCATTGACATAAATACGCTCAACAGTATAGCCGAAGCACTGAACGTTGATATTGTCTCTCTTATTGATTACACTGTTACAGCAGACAACAAAATATCTCAATGCGAAAACATTTATTTCGACCATTCTAAAATATATATGTACTACTTCGACGGTAGAACCGATAAGATTGTTAAAACTCTGATATGCAAGCTGCCTGCTTCTCCCGGGGACAAACCGGCAAATACCAGAGTCATAATGTATCAGGGAATAGAATCCTTTGAACGGCCCGAAAAAGCTCAGCATGTTTTTATGGGAGATATGATTTCATACGATACAATTACTCATTTTATTCTTACAAACCAGATAAACAATACGGAAAAAATGTATGTATGTATTTTCAATCCGCTTCATGCGAACTCTCCGGCAATAGGAATGCTTTCCGGCCTTGCCAGCAACCCGTTTTTCGGCCCCGTAGCCCTGAAAATTCTTGCTTCAAAAGAGATTCTTGAAGAAGACGGCGATTTGCTGGATGTAATCAAGCTTCAGTCTCCCGAGCACCAGTTTCTGGAAAACTACAACATGTTTTTTATCAACAGACCCAATTCACTTTTCCTGAAATCCATCAACAGTTCGCAGGATGAGCAGACATTTATTTAATATCTGATACAGAACGTGCTGCCGCACCTGCAGGTGCGGCAGCACATTTTTTTCGGATTTCGGGATAAAGTGTGTTGGCAGCCGGTTCCGTTTGTTAAATGATTTAGTGTTTCCTGCTGATCCTCCAAACAACAGCATCACCCCAGCCAGGAATCGAATCCCGGATTCTTTCTTTCTTAGTCATTTTTAAATATATGTCGTTAATACTTTTATCCGTTGACATAGTTTTTTTATTTCTGATAAAATACTCAAACCGGCTAAAAAAAAGCGGATTCTTACGCAGAACCCGCTTAGGAAATCGTTCGGAACAACTTCCTATACACTCTCTTATAACAAACCCTCTGTTTGATTTGCTGTCTATATTTTATCCACAATAATGACATTTGTCAATAACTTTTCGCAAAAATTTCTTGCTGCGAGAAATAAAGATATTCTTGTTTCCTGATTAGAAACTTTGATGATGATGCGAATTGCTTCCGCAATCACCGAAAGCCGGTCCGGGACAGGCATAAAGTCAGATATTTTCCGCTTACTGAAAGATAATATGCAGTGTAATTCACATCTCGCGCTAATTATCTCCACATTTCGATAATAGTTTAAAGATGCTCGTTGTAAAGCAGACCGTGGAATAAATCCGGCATTATCCGCGATATGAATTTACACACAAAAAGAACCTGACCGTCAAAAATCAAATCTCACGTAAAATGTCTCCATATTTGCAGAAAATTCAAAATGTGGAGACATTTTTGTGATTCTAGATATAAATGATGAGTCTGTTTTTAATTAATAATTAAAATATGGTAAAATTTAGGGTAAATCGGGCGTAAATTTGCTTCCGAAACCGCCTTTTTTTTAATTATGTCTCCATTTTTTTGAAAAAGTCTAAATGTGGAGAAATTTCCGCTGAGATTTAGTTTTTGACTTTATCTGACTTTCCGATAAACTAAAAACCGGACTGAAACCGTCAAAAATTTCGCTGTTTCCGTTTCGCTGTTTCCGTGCCGGAACCCGGCGTGCCCGTTCTCGCCTGTGGGAAATATCCTGAGTTACTCCTGAAACAGCCTTGAATCCACCCGTATCCGCCTGTAATCCTCTGAAAAGACGGTGCCCGTCCCGGTTTCGGCGTGCCCGTACTCGCCTGCGGGAAATAGGGAAATATCCTGAGTTACGTCTGGTTGCGGCAAACAGGGCAAAAATCAAGCCCGGTTTTCCACATTTAACTCTTTTCAAATGTAACAGAAGTATTGTAATCCTACAGAAAATAAAAAAAACAATCTCCGAAAACATTTGACTTACTCTGCATATTATGAGATAATAAAAAGTCAAATTAAAAAGATTGGAAAATAATAATGATTGATTTACTTTTGGATTCCCTGCTGGATACCCTGAAACTGATTCCGTTTTTATTCCTGACATATCTGTTCATGGAATATATTGAACATAAAACAAATAATAAAATTGAAAACGCAATTGAAAAATGCGGAAAGGCCGGGCCTCTTCTGGGCGGTGTTCTGGGAATAATACCCCAGTGCGGTTTTTCCAGCGTGGCTGCAAATTTCTATGCCGGAAAACTTATTACACTCGGCACGCTGATTGCGATTTTTGCATCTACGTCTGATGAAATGCTTCCGATTCTTATCGCTTCGTCATTTCCGGCGGGTTCAATAGCCAGGATACTTCTTTTCAAAGTCGGAGTAGCCGTGGCTGCCGGGTTTGCCATTGATCTCATTCTGAGAAGAAAGCTCAGTCATGAGCACGAGCAGGATATCCATCCGCTATGCGAAAAGCAGCACTGCAACTGTCACGGAAGCGGTATCTTCAGTTCGGCAGTACGTCATACATTGAATATAAGCATTTTTATTTTCGTAATTTCGCTTATATTCTCCGTTTTGATTAACCTTATCGGCACTCATTTCATATCCGAAACACTTTTCGGCACTCCGGTTATCGGTGAAATTGCGGCTGCCGCTATCGGAATGATTCCGAACTGTGCTTCTTCGGTGGTCATTACTCAGATGTATCTGGATTCACTGATTACTCCGGGTCCGATGATTGCCGGTCTCATCATGAACTCGGGCGTAGGTCTCGCTGTTCTGTTCAAGATGAATCCAAACATGAAAGAAAACTTCAAAATACTCGGAGCATTGTTTGTGGTATCCGTTGCCGCCGGTTTTGCCGTTACACTGTTCGGCATTACATTTTAAATAAAGTAATAAAAGTGCAGCTGTCAGTTAATACTCCACTCTGATAACCGCACTTTTTTATTTATGAATTAAAATCTGCACCGGTTTAATAATGCTGTCCGCCGGCAGGTATCGTGCAAATCCAGATGCAGCCGGAGTTCTGCAAACAAGCGACAGGGCTTTTCCCGAAAGTATGGTTTTAATATTGCAGGGTTAAGTCGTCAAAAGTCAGAAATTGTCAAAGTTCCTGCAATATAATGATTTCATTTTAATCTTCTGCTATACCGGCATATAATATAATTACAACTTACCTGTGACATTCCGCAACATTTATTCCGCACTCTCCGTCTTCCGCTCAGCACTCTCCTGAAGCTGCACGGTTACTTCGTCAAATCAAGAAATTCGGCATCCACAAATTCCGCCAGCACTTCGGGATTTATTTCCACCTGAATTCCCCGCTGACCTCCGCTTACAAAAATCCTGTCAAAAAGAACAGCCGTCTCATCAATAAATGTAGGATACTTTTTTTTCATTCCTATCGGTGAACAGCCGCCCCTGATGTATCCGGTGAGTCCAAGCAATTCCCTGACATGAATCATCTCCACCCTCTTATTTCCGGTTTTCGTTGCTGCCTTTTTCAAATCAAGCTCATCGGCAGAGGGAATGCAGAAAACATGTATCCCACCGGGTTCTGTGCGAGCCACAAGGGTTTTGAAAACACGATCCACATCTTCCCCCACCGTTTCTGCAACATGAACCCCGCTCACATCATTTTCATCGACTTCATATTCCACTGCGTTATAATCTATTCCGTTCCTGTCCAGAATCCTCATCGCATTTGTCTTTATCATAGTTCTCAGTCTCCTTTATCATATCACCTCAGGCTTCCCTACTCCAGTTCGAAATCACCGGTGTACAGTCTGTAATATCTTCCTTTTTCATTTAACAGGGCTTCATGTGTTCCTCTTTCAATTATACGTCCGCCGTCCATAACCATAATTACATTTGCGTTGCTGACAGTTGAAAGCCTGTGGGCAATTACAAACACAGTCCTGTTTTTCATAAGACTGTCCATACCCTTCTGCACTATGGCCTCGGTTCTGGTGTCGATGCTGGAAGTTGCTTCATCCAGAATCATTACAGGAGGATCATTTACCGCCGCTCTGGCAATAGACAGCAGCTGACGCTGTCCCTGAGACAGTCCCGAGCCGTCTCCGTCCAGCATCGTATCATAGCCCTGAGGCAGTCTCGTAATAAAATCATGAGCATTGGCAAGCTTCGCCGCCTCGATAACCTCCTCATCCGTCGCATTAAGCCTTCCGTAACGGATATTTTCCATTACGGTTCCGGTGAAAAGATTCGTATCCTGAAGCACTATTCCGAGAGACCTTCTTAAATCCGGTTTATGAATCTTCTTAATATTAATTCCGTCATAAACTATCGTTCCTTCGGAAATGTCGTAGAATCTGTTGATAAGGTTGGTTATTGTCGTTTTTCCCGCACCTGTGGCACCGACAAAAGCGATTTTATGCCCCGGCTTTGCATACAGATTGATATCATAAAGTACCTGTTTTTCCGGTCTGTAGCCGAAATCAACATTGTTGAATCTTACATCTCCTCTTAGCTGTGTATACCTTACACTGCCGTCTTCAAGATTTTCCTTCCATGCCCAGATTCCGGTTCTCTCTTCGCATTCACACAGAATCCCCCCTCTGAATTCGGCATTTACAAGAGAAACCGTGCCTTCGTCTTCCTCGATTTCCTCATCAAGAAGCTCGAAAATTCTCTCCGCTCCGGCAAGCGCCATCGCAATTACATTTATCTGCTGTGAAACCTGGGTTACCGGCATGGTAAAGTTTTTTGTAAGCTGAAGGAATGAAGCAATCATTCCGAGAGTTATTCCTCCCATAAAACCGCTGATTGCCAGAAAGCCTCCTACAATTGCAATAATCACATACTGCAGATTTCCCAGATTTGCCATAACCGGCATCATCATGTTTGCTATTTTATTAGCCGATGTGGCATTTTCGCAAAGCTCATCATTTAATTTATCGAAACCCTCGATGGTTTCCTTTTCCCTGCAGAATACTTTTACCACTTTCTGACCGGAAATCATTTCCTCAACATATCCGTTCAGACTTCCCAGAGATTTCTGCTGTTTGACAAAATACGAGCCGGCCTTACTTCCTATCAGAGCACTGACTTTCAGCATGCCGAATACAGTTATTGCAATAATAACCGTCAGGGGTATGCTGAGATATATCATGGATGCAACTATTACAATAATCGTTGTGGCCGACGAGAATAACTGGGCCAGAGTCTGTGCAATCATCTGTCTGAGAGTATCGGTATCGTTAGTGTATCTGCTCATAATATCCCCGTAATGATTCGTATCAAAATAACGGAGAGGCAGCTTCTGCATATGCGAAAACATATCGTCTCTTACCTTCTTGAGAATGCTCTGGGCAACAACAACCATGATTCTGTTGTAGAACAGGGTGGCTGCGGCTCCAGCCAGATATATTCCCGCCATCACGCATAGTATTCTTATCAGACCCGTGTATACGGGATTTGCCATTTTAGTAAGTGGCACTATATAGTCATCAATCAGGACTCCCAGAAACAGTGAGCTTGCGGCTCCGGCCAGAGAGCTTACCAGAATCAGAATTGCCACTACCGTCAGTCTGAACTTATATTTTCCCAGATATGATGCCAGTCTTTTCAGCGTTGCTTTGACATTTTTGGCGCCCCTTCCCTTGATGCGGACTCCTTTTCCCGGTCCGTGGCCGTGCCCGACGGGACGCTTCTCCATACTTCTGTCGTATTCGCGTTCATTATTGTTCTCCAAGTCCGGCACCTCCTTTCGTCTGAGACATATAAGCCTCTCTATAGATAATATTGCTTTTCAGCAGCTCTTCATGAGTACCGATTCCGTTGATTCTGCCACCGTCCAGCACAATAATCTTATCCGCCTTCTCTACCGAAGATATTCTCTGTGCTATTATTATTTTTGTAGTATCAGGAATGCAGTCTCTAAAGCCCTGTCTTATCTTCGAATCCGTTGCTGTATCTACCGCACTGGTGGAGTCGTCCATAATCATTATTTTAGGCTTTTTCAAAAGAGCCCTGGCAATGCAAAGACGCTGACGCTGTCCGCCGGACACATTGGTTCCGCCCTGGTCAATATATGTATCATAAGCATCGGGAAATGTACTGATAAATTCATTGGCCTGAGCTATTTCACAGGCTTCCCTGATTTCATCCTTCGAAGCCTCATTGTCTCCCCATCTCATATTCTCTTCTATCGTTCCCGAAAACAGAACATTCTTCTGTAGAACCATTGCCACACTGTTTCTAAGTGTCTGTAGATCGTAATTTTTTACGTTGATTCCGCCCACCAGGATTTCTCCGGAGGTTACATCATATAATCTCGGAATAAGCTGAACGAAGGAAGACTTTGAACTGCCGGTGCCGCCGATAATTCCAACTGTCTCCCCGGATCTGATTTCCAGATCAATCCCCGACAGACACAGCTTCTCCGGGTCTGCGGAGTAACTGAATCCGACATTTTTGAATACGATGGATCCGTCCGCCACTTCATATACCGGGTTTTCTCCATTGGTTAAATCTGATTTTTCCTCCAGAATTTCATATATTCTTTCAGCCGAAGCTCTGGCAATTGTAATCATTACAAACACAATCGACAGCATCATGAGACTTATCAGAATCTGCATCGCATAAGTAATGATGCTTACCAGTCCTCCGGTGGTAAGGCTGCCACCGACAATAAGCTTTGCACCAAGCCATGAAGCTCCTATCATGCATGTATAAATAGCCAGCTGCATGACAGGTCCGTTGTATGCAATAATTTTTTCTGCTTTTGAGAAGTCCCTGAAAATTATCTGTGAAACCTTCTGAAACTTATTAATTTCATGTTCCTCACGCACATAAGCCTTTACCATTCTTATGCCTCTGACATTTTCTCTGACTATATTGTTCAGTCTGTCATATGTCTTGAATATTCTTTCAAATATCGGATGTGCGTTTCTGATAATAATAAACAATGCCGCTGCCAGAAACGGAAGAACAGCCAGAAATACCAGTGAAATCGGCACGCTGATACTGAAAGCCATTACAAGAGAAAACACCAGCATCAAAGGACATCTTATCGCAACTCTTATTATCATCATAAAAGCGTTCTGAACATTTGTAACATCTGTCGTCAGTCTTGTGATAATACTTGCCGTTGAAAATTTATCAATGTTGGAAAATGAAAATTTCTGAACATTGTAAAACATATCTTTTCTAAGGTTCCTTGCAAAACCCGCCGAAGCCGCCGCCGCATATCTGGCAGCCAGAGCGCCGAACAGAAGTGACAGAAGTGCCGCCACAATAAGTATACCGCCATATTTAACTATCGCATTCATATTTCCCGCATCTATTCCCAAGTCAATCAGCTTTGCCATTAGCAGAGGGATAATTACCTCCATGATAACTTCCAGCGCTACAAATGTAGGAGTAAGAAATGCGTCTTTCCGGTATTCCCTCACACACTTGCTTAATCTTTTTATCATTTCATTCTCCTTTCGAAAACCGCCTCAGTCACAAATGACCCGCCGGTCAAAAATATGATTAATTATTCTAACACAAAAGCCATTATTTGTGCAAGCAAAAAATGGCTTTATTTTGAAAGATTATGTTACCAGATTATGTTACCGGTTCTATTATCGGTATTACCCTCCGCAGTTATTGAGTTTATTATATTATATCCTTCTCGCTGATAAGCTTTTCCTTCAGCAGCACATCCATCATTTCTCTTGTTCCCAGACTCCAGATAATATCCCCCTCCATAAATCTGAAATTTGGATTCTGCGACAGAATGGGCAGGTGTCCTCTTTCAATTCCGATTATCGAGCCTTTGTATTTCTTTCTGAAATTGTTCGATTTAATCGGAGTCCTGTACATGCTCATTTCCTTTGTCACGGGAATTTTCACGCATATTAGCTGGTTCTCAGCGTCCACATTATTAAAAACCTGAGAATAAATATGTTCCGCTAATGATCTGGGACCGGCAACAGAGCTTTCATCATATCCATCCATAATCAGATGCTTTCTGTAGGCATCAATCTGGTCTCTGCTTCCCGCAGCCGAAACAACGTCACCCGCTTTGATTACAGTATCTCCATTAAGCTGATTAACAAAGCTTCCGTCAGCTCTTACCATCTGAATCAGTGATATTCTGAAATACTTTCCAAGAATCAGATCCGATACCTTTCTCCTATCATATTCTTCTCTGATAGGGAATTCGATGACAAACACATCCTCCGGAATTCCGTAATCCCCGCTTCGTCCTGTTCTCTCTTTTTTCCTGTCCGCCAGCAGCCTTTCATTAAAGTTGGAAATAAATCTCGCCTCGATATCCAGAGTAACTCCTCTCATCAAATCGGATTTTGCAAAATATACGGTAATCACCGCCGCAACAATGAATACTGCCGCCACCGGCACCTTAATCAGTATATTTTTGATTACAAGCCCGACAAATACTGCTGAAATCAGATTGTTCAAAGCTCTCAGTGCTATAAGAATTATCTTATTTGCACTGTTTTTTCTCCAGAGCAGCTGATATGTAACACTCTTTTTTCTGCATAAAATGTTTATGAAAGGCGCCATACACATAATCATCAGTCCGGCGAGAATAATATTTACAATAATGTCATTGCTGTACCTCAAAAGTACAGGCAGAACCGCATTTTTCCCTCCCAGATAGATTATCACCATTGCCGATAAACAGATTATCATATTAATCAGATTTTCTTTAATAAATTTATTCCAATCCCGGTCTTTTTCTGCCGACAATGTTTTTTCTTTTGAATACTGATTGAGAAAATGCATCCATTTTTCCGGAATCCTTCCGGTAATTGCCTCCGACACACGCTCTCCGTTTTTTATGAAAACAGGGGTGAAAAAAATTGTTAAAATAGCAACGAAAATGATAACTTCATGCAGTCTTTTATCCATTACCCCCAGTGAGGTACCCAGACTTGCCAGAATAAAAGAAAACTCGCCTATCTGAACCATAGAAAAACCCACTTTTATGGAGGTTTTCGGATTCTGTCCCGACAAAAATGCTCCCAGAGCGGAGAAAAACATCTGACCTGCCATCGTGACAGCTGTCAGAATCAGAATCGGCACAATATATTTGATGAAATTCGGAGGGTTCACCATCATGCCCACCGATACGAAAAAAATTGCTCCGAACATATTCTTAACCGGCTGAATCATGACTTCTATTCTCTCCGAAAACCCGGTTCCGGCAATAATTGAGCCGGCAAGGAATGCACCCAGTGCCTCGGAAAATCCGAATCTTGTGCACAATGCAACCATTCCCATGCATAATGCAAGAGATATAATCAGAAGGATCTCATCATTTACCAGATTTTTTATTTTATTCAGCAATGTGGGTATTATGAATATTCCCAGGCAGAGAATTACCACCAGTATCAAAAGAAGGATTCCAAGCTCACTCGCCAGCTTTACTCCGGAAAAGCTTTTTGATACTGACAGTGTGGTAAGCACAATCATCATGAAAATTCCGGCGATATCCTCGATAACCAGGGCACCCAGAACCACTTTCGCAAAGCCTTCCTCCTTAAGCTTCAGATCCTCATAAGACTTCAGTATAATCATAGTCGATGACATCGAAAGCATTCCTCCGAGAAACACGCAGTTCATCATCGACAGTCCCATTGCCCGGCCGACGACTGTTCCTGTTGCCAGCATGGAAATCATTACTACCGAAGTTGTAATAAGTGCACTCTTGCCGACTTCGGTTATTTTATGAAAGCTGAACTCCAGCCCCAGTGCAAACATCAGGAAAATTATTCCGATATCGGCCCAGACATCAATATCCGCTGTATTGGCTACGGTGGGAAGGAATTTAATATTAGGACTTATAAGAATCCCCGCCGCAATGTATCCCAGCACCGCCGGAAGCTTTATTAATCTGAAAAGAACCGTTATTATTCCCGCAGACACAAGAATAAGTGCCAGATCCAGTATCAAAGGACTTAATCCTTCCATTCGTCAACCTCCCCCATTACAGACACAAAAAAACAAACTCGGATTCTTTTCCTGCGTTCCCGTTCACAGTCTTTTCCGATCTGTAAATGCTGTTACATCAGATAGAAAAAACGGTCCGCCGCAGCCTCCTCCGGAACATGTCTTAAAAAAGTCCATACATTAATATGGACTTTCCGTGATTCTTATCATATTCTACCTGTAAAATACCGCCACGTCTTCTTCAGGCTCTTGTGCAGCAACAATTTCCACCGCACTGAGAACAGGCCCCGGCTCGCCGTGATATGCCTTGTGTTCTTCCTCCGTGATTACCGCTTTGACCGTAACCCAGTCTCCGTTTTCATATGCGTTAATGTTCCTGCGATTGCCTCTTGAAGCCTTGCATACAACACCGCAGAATTCAATATCCTCCACACAGCAGGTCATAACATGACGGCCTATAATAAAACTGTTTCCGGGCAAACCGCCTCCGAGAAGAATCCTTCCTTTCACCTCAACGGTTTTTCCGATATACTTTTCGATTTCCTCATTGACATCTCTGTACCATACCGCATAGTCTTCATCATCAATTTCAATTACATCGGCATCCATGTCGTATGGCAGCGGATCGGGAATATTGTCAAGCTCAACCCTCTCCGGAGAATACTCATACATAATATCCGTTCTTCTGTTGAAGGTTCTGACCAGCTTATGATATTCCATTTTATCCATTTCATCTGTAAAACGGTTAAAAACGACAGAATCGCAGAATTTCATTTTATCCGCTACAAGATTTCTCATATTTGAATTAAATGTCATTATTGTGGAAGCATCCGCAAAAAACATGTTCTGATACAAAAGCCATTCCTCCGGTGTATTATCTACAAGTGTCTGGATATCCCACATTCCGTTGTATTCTATTATCACGCTTTCGGCATTGCACATTTCGGTTAATGCATGAAGCTTTTGGGCTGACAGCTGCTCCGGTGAATCTATTACTTCGATATAGACATTCGGAGAAGCAAATTTTTCCCTGTCATACTCCTCAATTCCTTCTTCGCACAGAAGAAGAAGAATGTTCTCTCCGCTGTTAAAGTATTCATCCTCCAGGCTTTCCTGAATGAAAGATGTTTTACCGGACTCCAAAAATCCCGTAAACAGGTAAGCCGGAATATCCTGTATTTCCATTATTTCACTTCCTCAAAACGTTTCTGTATATTTTCACTGTTGATGCCGGCACCTATTACACAGATTCTTCCGATAATAGCCGCTCCGCCTTCACTGATTTCTATCTCACCCGGGATATATTCAAAATGAAGGAATCCTCCGTCCTTGCTTTCCACTATTCCCTTTGCTCTTATTATCATTCCATAAGATTTCTCGTCCTCAAAGCTTTCCAGTATTGCCTTTAAGTCATCCTTACTGTATTTTTCCGCTGTTTCTTTTCCCCAGCTGTCGAAAATCTCATCCGCATCGTGATCGTGGTCATGTCCGCATCCACAGCTGCATTCGTGATCGTGGTGATGATGCTCATGCTCATCGTGATCGTGGT
>DCHZ01000030.1 GCA_002315385.1 Firmicutes bacterium UBA1739
CACAAAACTTGAAACGGTCTCTTTTTAACATTTGTTATTATTAAGTCTTTAATCCCTAAGAGTTTTTCTGTATAATCATTATTGGGCATGGCAATCCTCCTTACGTTGGGTTTGGTCGCTTTAATTGTAACCGAGGATTTGCATTTGCCCAACTTTTTTTGTAAAAAAAGTTGGGTGTGGCATTTAGCCACCCCAACATATATTATAGAGCCTCTTTTTCATATGTGTCGGGCGGGGCATAGTTGTTGCGGGTGAGAGTTCTGCTATCCCTGCTTGTTTCATTTACCTTTTATTCCGTAAAGATATACTTCATGGATCTCTTTATCGTATCCGCTATAGAAGCCTGAGGGCATTCCCTGAATGATCTTGGCACCTCTGTTGTACAGGACCAGAAGTTCCTTATTATTCCTATCAAAGCTGAGCCCCTCAATTTCACCCTGTTTTATCACATCTTTCAGTGCCAATTCTTCTACGCAGCTTGCTTCTGTCCGGTCATCTTCGATATCGAATCGGTAAATATGATCCGGTTCATCGAAGTCTGCATCTCCGTCATCTGCTGTGACATAGTACGCTCCGTTATAATAGGCAACACCCTGAATCCACTGAGGCACTGCGTGCATATGAATCCTTCCAAGATAGCTGCCGTTTTCCAAGTCATATTTGTATAGGTATCGGCCGGACTCACCATCTGCCCAGGAACACATCCATACAGTCTTATTATCCGGATTGACTGCGATTCCCGAGCATTCCGTCTGACCGCTTTCGGCAGAAAACGGGAATGTTCTTTTCAGTTCAAGTGTATCGGCGTCATAGATTGCAATCTGAATATTGGATGCGACTCCATCCATAAAAAGCTCTACACCGCAGTATATTTCATCTTGATATACATCGATATCGCCGATATGGTTTACCTTATCCGAATAGCCGGAAGAAAACGGATCCGTGTTTTCGACCACAACATTCCATTCTTTATCATACTTGGTAAGTGTTGTTGATCCGCTTACATAATAAAAGTCGCCTTCTACGGCAATACCCTGTCTTCCGTTTACTTCGACTGCTTTTTTCTGCGTATAGTTATAATGAGGAGAAGCATCTGTCTTCTGCCCGGAAGCTTCAGCATTTCTGCAACCGGTCAGGCTTAACATAATCATTGCAGATAATAACAGGAAAATAAAAATTCTTTTGGTAATCATTTTTTATTACCTCTCTTTCTAAAAAATGTAATTTTAACGTTCTTCAGTTTCCAACTAATATTTTACACATGCAATGTTCAGGAGATTGCTTAGCATATGTTTACTTTTTCAGTCTGATCCTGAATGGGAAAATAATTACGGCTCCTCAGAATTCCGGACTTTTCAAAGCCGTTGCATATTTACGCAATCTGGTATCCTACTGTCCCTTAATCAGTGAAATAACCTTTGATACACCGGGTTTTGTTGTCAACTGTTTCGTGTTGAAACCGGCTATTTCTCCCGGAACCCTGACTCGTATGTCGGAAATATGATTCGCCATTTTAAATTTATCCTACACGTAGTTTTATTGTAACACGCAATTTAATTGCTGACAATTATTTGAACTACAAATATGTGCATGTTGTATTGCCAGCAAACTATATATGGAAAACCGCCGGAAAGAAATAAGATGTCAAATAAGGCATCGGGAATTGTTCCGACAGGCAATTTCATAACGCTTTGTGTTGAATTTTGTGGAAACGAAGAATAATATGTAATTTAATAAATGTGCTTTTGTCGGCATTTTGAGGTTTATACTAATGATAATAAATAGCGGGCCTTTTTAATGTCGAACCTTAACATGAGATGTATTGAAATATTCCTGATGATGGCACAAGAGAATCAAAGGTAGGTCGAACCTTAACAAGGAGAGATTTAAAGCCTCCTGATGATGCTTGAATAATAATAATATACATGATATAATAATCAGCATATGGCAAGAATATGAAACGGAGGCAGTATTTTGGAGAATAATACTAATGAGAATAAAAGAAAGAATCCGGTTAAGGTTGCCGGGCGCGGTGTTGTAAAATATCTGAGTGACTGGAGAAACTGGCTGACGCACGGACTGGTAGGAATAGGGCTCCTGCTGCTGGCGATACTGGCACCCGTAAAGGTATGGATAAAGATTATTGTTATGCTGTGTGTTATTGCATTTAATTGCGTAAGGATGAGTCTTAAAAAGAAGAAAAAGGCTGCTGCCGGGGAATAGAGACTTATTTCGGTGGTGACAATGAAAAAGGAAAAACCTGTGCATGTAGGGCACAGGTTTTTTGACGGCTGTATTACAGATAGCGAAAAACACCTTTAACCAGTCCGAGGATATGGGCATCTTTAACGATAATAGGACTCATTGACGGATTTTCCGGCTGAAGACGTATGTGCCCGTTCTCTTTATAGAATCTTTTTACAGTGGCTTCGCTTTCAAAACCGTCCACCATTGCAACAACTATTTCGCCGTTATAAGCGGTGTTTTGCTGACGAATGAGCAGATAATCTCCGTCGAAAATTCCGGCATCTATCATGCTGTCACCTTTTACGCTGAGCATAAAATGGCTGCCGGTACCGATAAAGCGGGCGGGAACCGGAAATGAATCGTCAATATTCTGTTCCGCAAGTATAGGCATTCCGGCGGCAACCCTGCCGACCACGGGAACATCCACTATATCCACGCGTTCGGAATCGGCGGAAATCTGTGAGGAACCGGTGGATTCGTTTACATCAAGCACTTCAATTGCCCTTCTCTTTGAAGGATCCTTTCGAACAAAACCTTTTCTTTCAAGGTTTTCGATATCCTTATGAGCGGTGGAAGTGGATTTTATTGACAGGGACTGGCAAAGCTCCCTGACCGTAGGGGGGTAGCCCTTTAATTTGATTTGAAGGCGCATATAATCAAGTATTTTCTGTTCACGTTCTGTTAATGTTGTATCTGTATTCATATCTGAATGTTTATCCGGAACAAAATCGGGATATTCCTTTCTCCCTGATGAGGGGGTGATTATCTGTGAAGCAGCCGTTTTTTCGGGTCAATGATATTAATGCCATTTTATCATGAAAAAAGCAAAAAGTAAACATATGTTCTGAAGGCATTTTTCATAATTTCCTTTACAAATGAATAATAAATGATATAATATAATGACGCAGTTTTCTAATATTAGGAGGAAATATATAATGAAGGCAACACTTATCGGTAAAGAAAACCATGTTGTTGAGTTTGAAATGGTTTTCACACACGAAGAATTAGAAGAACAGATTAATAAAGTTTATCTTGCAGAAAGATCAAAATATGTAATTGACGGATTCAGAAAAGGTAAAGCTCCGAGAAAAATGCTCGAAGCAAGATACGGAAAAGGAATCTTCATGGAAGATGCCGTAAACGAAATGATTGCTGACACATATCCTGAAGCAATAAGCCAGATTCTTATCAGACCTGTTGCAAGACCGCATATTGAAATTAAAGAATTCAATGAAGGTGAGGATCTCACAGTATCAATCAAGGTTACAGTCAGACCTGAATTTACACCGGGTGAATACAAAGGCATCGAGATTGAAAAAATCGAAGCTGTTGTTAAGGACGAGGATGTAGATGCTGAGCTCGAAAACCTGCAGAAGAGAAATTCAAGAATAATTGACGTTGAAAGACCGGCAGTAATGGGTGATACATTAACAATTGACTACATGGGCTTCATCGGTGACGAACAGTTTGAAGGTGGAACAGCAACAGATCAGGAGCTTGAACTGGGTTCAAACACATTTATCCCGGGCTTTGAAGACCAGCTTGTGGGAGCAAAAAACGGAGATGATGTGGAAGTTAAGGTTACATTCCCTGAAGAGTATCATGCAGAAGACCTTGCCGGAAAAGAAGCGGTATTCAAGGTTAAGGTTCACAAGGTAAAGGAAACTGAAAAACCTGTTCTTGATGATGAATTTGCAAAGGATGTAAGCGAATTTGATACACTTGATGAATTAAAAGCCGATCTCAAAGCCAAGCTTTTGAAGGATGCCGAAAACAAAGCTGAATTCGATATGAAGAATGCTATTATCGAAGCAGTATATCAGAATACAGAGCTGGACGTTCCGGAAGATATGGTTGACAGCCAGGCCGAAGAAATGATGGATGAAATCGACATGCAGTTCCAGTATCAGGGCATTAAGCTTAAGGATTATCTCCAGTATATGGGCAAAACTATTGAAGATTATAAGAATGAAATCAAACCGGATGCATATAAGAAGATGAAGACAAGACTCATCATCGACGAGATTGCAAAGCTTGAAAAGTTCGAAGCAACTCAGGAAGAAATCGATGACGAAATCAAAGGAATCTCAGAACATTACGGCATAGAATTCGAACAGTTAAAAGAACAGTTTGATGCGGATAATATCGAACTTATTAAGCAGGATATCACTAACAGAAAAGCTATTCAGTTCCTTTATGATTCGGCTGTAATTAAATAAAGCAATATTGTGTTCCGGAAAGATTTTTCCGGAACATTTTAAAAGAAAAAGGAGGGGTTGCAATGCCTTTAGTACCAATGGTTGTTGAACAGACATCAGGAGGAGAACGCTCTTTCGATATTTATTCAAGATTATTAAAGGACAGAATCATTTTTTTGGGAGAAGAGGTGAATGACCACACTGCCAGTCTGGTTGTGGCACAGCTGTTATTTCTGGAATCGGAGGATCCGGATAAGGATATCAGTCTGTATATCAACAGCCCAGGAGGCTCTGTGAGTGCGGGAATGGCGATATACGATACCATGCAGTACATTAAATGTGATGTTTCGACAATCTGTATCGGTATGGCTGCAAGTATGGGTGCATTTCTGCTTTCATCGGGAACAAAAGGAAAGAGATATGCACTTCCGAATGCCGAAATAATGATACATCAGCCTTTAGGCGGAGTACGCGGTCAGGCTGAGGATATCAGAATTCACACAGAAAGACTTCTTAAAATCAGGGAAACATTAAACAGAATAATCAGTGAAAATACAGGAAAAACTATTGAACAGGTGGCAAAAGATACAGACCGTGATAATTTCATGACTCCGGAAGAGGCTGTGGAATACGGTATTATTGATAAAGTTGTAAAATCCAGAAAGTAAGGTGTTATAATTTTATATGGCAAAATCAACAGATGAAAAGACAGTTAGGTGTTCGTTTTGCGGAAAGGCACAAAACGAAGTAAGAAAGCTGGTGGCGGGACCGGGAGTGTACATTTGCGATGAATGCATAGAACTATGTATGGATATTCTGGATGAAGAATGCTACGACGAAAAACCGGCAGCCGGAGAAATAAACGTTCCCGCACCTAAAGAAATCACGAAAATTCTGGATCAGTATGTCATAGGACAGGCGGATGCCAAAAAAGCACTGGCGGTGGCAGTATATAATCATTATAAGAGAATATCTTCTGCTACTGATTCTGACGGTGTGGAAATACAGAAAAGCAATGTTCTTATGATAGGACCCACCGGCTCGGGTAAGACTCTGCTGGCTCAGACACTGGCCAGAATTCTGAATGTGCCTTTTGCTATAGCAGATGCAACAGCTCTGACAGAAGCCGGATATGTTGGAGAAGATGTGGAGAATATCCTGCTCAGATTACTGCAGGCTGCTGATTTTGATATTGAAAGAGCGCAGAAGGGCATAATATATGTGGATGAAATAGATAAAATTTCACGTAAATCAGATAATCCTTCCATTACGAGGGATGTAAGCGGAGAAGGTGTACAGCAGGCACTTCTCAAAATACTTGAAGGTACAGTGGCAAATGTTCCACCTCAGGGCGGCAGAAAACATCCGCATCAGGAATTTATTAAAATAGATACAAATGAAATCCTGTTTATCTGCGGAGGTGCATTTGCGGGTTTAGATAAGGTAATAAAGAGAAGAATAGGTGAAAAGGTTATCGGATTCAATTCCGAGCAGAAGGTGAATAATATTGAAGAAAAGGCACTTTTAAGCAATGTTGAATCACAGGATCTGCTGAAGTACGGTCTGATACCGGAATTTGCCGGAAGACTTCCGGTAATGGTTGTTCTTGAGGAGCTGGACAGAGAAGCATTAGAGCATATTCTGACGGAACCCCAAAACGCTATTATTAAGCAGTATAAAAAGCTTCTCGAGATGGATGGCGTTGAGCTTGAGTTTGAAGAAGAAGCTGTAAAACGTATTGCCGAGAAGGCTCTGGAGAAAAAATCGGGAGCCAGAGGATTAAGAGGAATAATAGAAGCCATTATGCTGGATGTAATGTATGAAATTCCGGCACAGAATGATATAGAAAAATGCATCATTACCAGAGAAATGGTAGATGATAAAAATGCCGCACCGGTTCTGATAAAAAAAGATCCCGGAGATCAGAACGGGATTACGGACAGTGAGGAAACGGCTTAATAATCGGGCGCGCAATTAATAATAGAAAATAAGGGTATCCCGGGCTGAAGTCGGATTCGGGACACCCTTTTAAACTTAAAGGAGTTGGTGTATTATGACAGATTCCCAGAAATTTGAATTAAGAGAATTGCCGGTTATCCCTCTCAGAGGAGTAACGGTGTTTCCGAACAGTGTTATCCATTTTGATGTAGGCAGAGAAAAATCTGTTAAGGCTCTCGAACAGGCAATGATTACCGGGCAGACTATTTTTCTGGTAACACAAAAAGATGCCGAAATAGATTTGCCGACTCCGGATGATTACTACAGAATAGGTACTGTTGCGGAAATAAAGCAGATGCTTAAAATGCCGGGAGATATTGTCAGAGTATTGGTGGAAGGTCTCAGCAGAGGTGAGATAAACGAAATTCTCCGGGAGACGCCTTACCTTAACTGTATGGTAGAGGAAAAACCTTCGGTTCATGAGGCTGAGGATGAGGTTCATTATGAGGCTCTTTCCAGGTCTCTTATAGAGGCTTTCGATGAATATATTGGAATGGATGGAAGAATACCTCCGGAAGCACTTTCAACTGTAGATTCAATTGAAAACCCTGCCGATATGGCTGATGCTATCATTACTCATTTAAATGTCAGAATTGAAGAAAAACAGGCAGTACTTGAATGCTTCAATGAAGTAAAACGAGTGGAAAAGGTAATAAAAATCCTCAATGATGAAATTGAAATTCTTAAAATTGAGAGCGACATTAACAACAAGGTAAGAGGACAGATAAACAGAAATCAGAAGGAATTCTATCTCAGAGAGCAGTTAAGAGCTATTCAGGAGGAACTGGGGCAGGAAGAAAATGTTGATATGGTGGTGGACGAGTATTTCAAAAAGCTTAAAAAGCTTAAACTGCCCAAAAAGAGCTTCCAAAAGGTAGAAGCTGAGATAAAGCGTTTATATTCTGTGCAACTGTCATCCGCAGAAGGAGGCGTGATTCGTACCTACGTTGAATGGATTCTTTCGCTTCCGTGGAATAAATTCACCAAAGATTCGCTGGATCTGAAAAAAGCGGAAGCTGTGTTAAACGAGAATCATACAGGACTCGATAAAGTTAAAGAAAGAATTCTCGAGTATCTTGCGGTACGTCAGCTGGCGGGAAATATGAACGGACCGATATTATGTCTGGTCGGACCTCCGGGAGTGGGAAAAACTTCAATTGCAAAATCCGTGGCGGATGCAATGGGAAGAAAATTTGTAAGAATGTCACTCGGCGGAGTCAGGGACGAGGCTGAAATAAGAGGTCACCGAAGAACCTATATCGGTTCTATGCCGGGAAGAATTATTTCATCAATAAGGGATGCGGAATCCTCTAATCCTGTTTTCCTTTTCGACGAGGTTGATAAAGTGGGAAATGATTATCGGGGAGATCCTTCTTCAGCTCTGCTGGAGGTTCTGGATCCTGAGCAGAACAAAGATTTTTCGGATCACTTCCTGGAAGTTCCGTTTGATCTGTCAAAAGTGCTGTTTATAACTACTGCTAATACAACGGACACAATTCCCGCTCCGCTGCTTGACAGAATGGAAGTCATAGAGATATCGGGATATACGGAAGAAGAGAAACTCAGTATTGCGGAAAGACATCTTGTCCCTAAAAAGGTCGGGGAAAACGGTCTGGATAATAATCAGATATCCTTTGAAGAAAATGCCCTGAGAGACATTGTTAATTATTATACAAGAGAATCCGGAGTGCGTAATCTGGAAAGAGAAATTTCCAATGTGTGCCGTAAAGCTGCACGGAAAATAGTACAGAAAGAATGCGAAAAGGTGGAGGTTACGCCGGAAACCCTTATCGAATATCTCGGCAGACATAGATTCCTGTATGATAAAATAGAAGAAAAACCGGAAATAGGAATGGTGACAGGCCTTGCATGGACAAGAGTGGGCGGAGAAACGCTGTCCATAGAAACCGTTGTAATGGAAGGCACGGGAAAGCTTGTACTGACAGGAAAGCTGGGAGATGTAATGCAGGAATCGGCGAAAGCCGGAATCAGTTATATCAGAAGCATTGCGGACAAACTTGAAATCGATCAAGCTTTTTATAAGGATAAGGATATTCATATTCATATTCCGGAAGGAGCTATTCCGAAAGACGGCCCTTCGGCCGGTATAACAATGTGCACTTCGGTAATATCGGCACTGACAAAAACACCGGTAAGAAATGATCTCGCAATGACAGGTGAGATTACATTGAGAGGTAAGGTGCTGCCGGTGGGGGGAATTAAAGAAAAAGTTCTGGCCGCACATCGGGCCGGAATAAAAAAGGTTCTTCTCCCGAGAGAGAATGAACGTGATGTAGATGAGATTCCGGCAAATGTGAGAGAAAAACTCGAATTTGCATTTATGGATAATCTTGACCAGGTAATTTCCGAAGCATTGATTAAGGAGTAAGTGATGATAATCAAAAAATCCGATCTGCTTTGTATTGCGGCAAAGCCTGAACAGTATCCCGATGAAGAAGTGGTGGAGATTGCATTTGCGGGGCGTTCCAATGTGGGTAAATCGTCTCTGATTAATCTTATTCTGAACAGAAAGAATCTTGCAAGAGTCAGCGGTAATCCCGGAAAGACCAGAACCATTAATTTCTACAAGGTGAATGACGACGAATTCAGAATAGTCGATTTGCCCGGATACGGTTATGCCAAGGTTTCAAAAAGTGTCAGCAGCGACTGGGGTAAAATGATAGAAACATATCTGAAAGTCAGGGATAATCTGGCCATTGTTGTCCAGCTTGTTGACAGCAGACATGAGCCTTCGGCTCAGGATGTTCAGATGTATGAGTGGCTGAAGCATTATGAATTGGACGGTCTTGTTGTTGCTACAAAAGCAGATAAAATTTCAAAAAATGAATGGGCAAAAAATAAAGGAATAATCAGAAAGAAACTTGGGATGGGACAGGATGACGTTCTTGTTCCGGTCTCATCTCTTAAAAAGACCGGCTGCGGAGAGCTTATGGAGATTCTTGAGGAGCTGATTTCTCAATGGAAAAACGGATAGCGCTAAAATGGCTTGCAGCCAAGTTCAGGGCGTTGATTCGCCTGATGAAGGATAAGAACGCTCCCAAAAGGTACAAGGCAGTGGTAATATTCGGGATAATATACCTTGTCTGGCCTCTGGACCTGATACCGGCTCCGATTTTGGGCTTGTGCATTATAGACGATGCTGTAATATGGGCTGTGATTATTGCATATTTAAACGGCCCTTTGTCGAAGTATGAAGGAAAAGGCAGCGATGACGCGGATAGCAGCAAAGCTTCTAATGTAAGAACCCGAAAACATAAAAGAAAGACTGTAATTGATGTAGATGACTTTGAGATAGTTAACGAAAAAGAGGAGAAACGGAATGAGTGAACGTAACTTTGAACCCGGAGAAATAATGCTTGACGAAGGAACAATACTTAAGCGGG
The DNA here is from genome assembly GCA_002315385.1 of Firmicutes bacterium UBA1739. Lineage (GTDB taxonomy): Bacteria > Bacillota > Clostridia > Peptostreptococcales > Anaerovoracaceae > UBA1739. Next base: position 9,848 of record DCHZ01000030.1, read on the forward strand.
TAGAGGAGCTTGCTGATGAGATAACGGCAGATTATAACAGGGATTATCCGGGGGAAACGCTGCTCCTGATATGTATATTAAAAGGAAGCTTTGTTTTTACGGCGGATCTTTCAAGAAAACTGGGAATTGATACCAGAATTGATTTTATGTCGGTATCAAGCTACGGATCCGGAACGGTTACTTCGGGGAAAGTAAAAATAATAAAAGACCTGGAAACAGATATTGCGGGGAAAAACGTTCTTATTGTAGAGGATATCATTGATTCGGGTGTTACTTTGTCCGCCCTGAGAAAAATCCTGCTGGACAGAAATCCTAAATCTCTTAAAATATGCACCTTGCTGGATAAGCCCTCCGGAAGAAAAGTTGATATTACGGGAGATTATCTGGGTTTTATCATTGAAGACAGGTTTATTGTAGGATATGGTTTGGATGTTGATGAAAAATTCCGGGATTTACCGGATATTGTATGCATAAAAGAGGGCTGATTTATGAATCCGGTTGCTTTTACTATTTTCGGACAGGAAATCCGATGGTACGGTGTTCTTATTGCCGCAGCAATGATACTGGGAGTGGCAATTTCGTATAAGAGAGCGCCGAAATTCGGAATCGAACAGGAAAGGGTAATTGACCTCTGTCTGTTCTGTTTCCCGGCAGCGGTAATAGGTGCGAGACTGTGGTATGTACTGTTCAATTATGAACTTTACAGAGGAGACTGGTCGGCCATAATAAATGTTCGGCAGGGAGGTCTTGCTTTTCACGGCGGATTGATATTCGCCATTATTACTGCCGTGATTCTGTGCAGAAAATGGAAACTGAACATTTGGCGTGTTATGGATCTTGCCGCCCCGGTTATTGCCCTGGGGCAGGCTGTAGGCAGATGGGGAAATTTCTTTAACCACGAGGCTCATGGGGGACCGACAAACCTTCCCTGGGCAATAGAGGTGAATGGACAGATGGTTCATCCGACGTTCCTTTATGAATCAATATGGTGCTTTATTCTGTTCATATTCTTAATGATAATCACTGACAGACGAAAATTTGACGGACAGCTGATTCTTATTTACGGAATTCTGTATTCTGTGGAGCGCTTTTTTGTAGAGGCTCTACGCACGGACAGTCTGTATATAGGAGTTTTTAAGACCGCCCAGCTTGTGAGTATTGCAGCAGTTTTGCTTTGTGCGGTAATATATTATATTAAAAACAGAAAAAACAGAAAAAACAGCAGCATTTAAACAGACATACTTAGCTCAACCTCAACTTTGCCGCAAAGGCAGGTTGGGGTTTTTCCATGAATTTTGTACATTTTTCATTTTTTCTTTATTTGTTATTGAAAAGTGGGGGTTTGTGGTGTATAGTGGTGGTACATTATGAAAGTGGGGTGAGTGTGTGTTAATCGGTGAATATCAGCATTCTATTGATGCTAAAGGCAGACTGATAATTCCTTCCAGATTCAGGGAAGAAATGGGCATGCGCTTTATACTTACAAGAGGTTTGGATGGTTGCTTAAATGCATATTCTTTGGTAGAATGGAATAAGATTGAAAAAAACTTTGCCGAAATGGAAAACGGCGGAAAATCCATGAGAAATTTTGAAAGATGGTTTTTCGGCGGAGCTGTGGAGTGCGAGATTGATAAACAGGGCCGGGTGATTATTCCTCAGCACCTTAGAGAATATGCAAAGCTCGGAAAAGATGCTGTTGTACTGGGCAACCGGAGTAAGATAGAAATATGGAGCCGGGAAAATCTTAATGAGACAGCTTCTGACATTGAAGAATGTCTGGCTGCGGCGGAGAAAATCCCCGGATTGAAGATATAGAGGAAACATGGAATTTAAGCATATATCGGTGCTGCTGAAAGAAACGGTGGACGGTCTTGATGTAAAAAAAGACGGTATTTATGTTGACGGAACTTTGGGCGGAGGGGGGCATGCTGCTGAATTATGCAGTCGCCTGTCGGAAAAAGGTCTGCTGATAGGTATCGACCGGGATATCGATGCTCTGAATGCGGCTTCGGCAGCTCTGGAAAAATACAGCTGCAGGAAAATATTTGTTCAGGATAATTATTCGAACATAATAAACATACTTGAAAAACTGAATATTGACAGTATTGACGGTGCCATGCTTGACTTAGGGGTATCGTCTTTTCAGCTTGATAATCCGGACAGAGGGTTTTCGTATATGCAGAATGCCGCTCTTGATATGAGAATGAACAGGAATGACGAAATTACCGCAGAGGATATTGTCAACGATTACTCTGCTGAAGAACTGACTGCAATAATTCGTGAATACGGAGAGGAACGCTGGGCCTCACGTATCGCGGATTTTATTGTCAGAAGAAGACGTGACAAAAGAATTAAAACCACATCTGAATTAGTGGATGTTATTAAAGCGGCGGTACCTGCCGCAGCAAGAAGAGACGGACCGCATCCGGCAAAAAGGACTTTTCAGGCGATAAGAATAGAAGTAAATGATGAGCTGGGACAGTTGAAAAAGGCTGCAACAGATTTTGTTAAAGTGCTGTCATCTGAAGGGAGGCTTTCGGTAATTACTTTTCATTCTCTGGAAGACAGAATTGTAAAAGAAACATTTTCAGAATATGTGAATCCGTGCACCTGTCCGCCGGGACTGCCGGTGTGTGTGTGCGGAAATAAACCCCTGCTGAAGAAAATAACAAAAAAACCTGTAACCGCGGGGAAAAAAGAACTGGAAGAAAATCCCAGATCCAGAAGTGCGAAACTCAGAGTCGTGGAAAAAATTTAGATTTGGAGGAAATATGCAGACTGCAGCGAAGAATTTTGACTTTCATGAGTATGAAGATTATAAAAAAGAGAGATATAGTAAAGAAAGTACAATGAAAAAGGTAAAGAACGATAACAGCAATAATAAACAGAATAAAAAAAAGTCAGCAGTCATAAGGGGCAGTCAGAAAAAAGTAATGTTTCAGGCCCTTTTTTTAGGCGCATTTCTGGTGGCCCTGATAGTGGGCTTTACTGCTTTCGGAACAACCACGGAGTACAATATTAATAAAATGGAGGGACAGATATCCGAGCTGAAGAATGATATTAATGATATTAATCTTCAGATAACGGCCAAAAGCTCCCCGGAAACAATAGAGAGCAGAGCAATAAATGAGCTTGGTATGGTATATCCGTCGGCATCGCAATATGTGTATATTAATTCTTTCTCTGAGGGAGTTTACAATAATACCAAATAAAACAAAAGGTATTAAAGAATACCGGATGGAATAGATTTATAATAAAATACTGACGATGATTTCGGATTAGGGAGTTTTTTATCTGAATAATGCATAATAAGGGATTAAGAGAAAAAGAGGTGTAATAATGTCGGGCAAGGTAAATGTGGATACAAAAAGAAGAATATTAATTCTGTTTGTTGCATGTGTAGCTGCATTGCTGGTATTGTGCGGCCGGTTGGGATGGATAATGCTGGTAAACGGTGAAGAGTATTCGACAAAGGCAATAGAGCAGCAGACAAAAGATACGACTATTGATGCCAGCAGAGGTATAATCTATGATACAAATATGAAGGAACTGGCAGTGAATGCACCTTCATATACAATCTGGGTGAGACCTGCCGAGTTAAAGGATAAAAAAGGTGACGTAAAAAGCATGGCATCAATACTTTCCGAAATCACAGGAAGAGATGCGGCCGAAATACAGACAGAGCTTCAGAAGGATTCTGCGTTAGTAAGGATTGCAAAAGATCTTGATACAGAACAGGCAAACAAAATCCGAACTTACATGTCAAAAGGAGAACTCCCCGGCATATCTGTGGACGAAAGTACGAAAAGGTATTATCCGTATTCTACATTTGCGTCCCACGTAATTGGTCATACATCTGATGATAACGAAGGTATTGCGGGACTGGAGCTGTTCTACAACGACTATCTCAGCGGAACAAAGGGGAGAGTTATCAGAAATACGGATGCCAGCGGCAGACAGATTTCCTACGGAACCGAAAAGTACTATGAAGCCGAGGATGGTCTTAATCTCGTGCTTACAATTGATGAAGTTCTTCAGCATTATCTTGATAATGCACTGGAGAGTGCATATTACGGTACGGGTGCCAGCAGGACAATGGCCATAGCGATGAATCCGGATACTGCCGAAATCCTTGCAATGTCAATATTTCCGGGATATGATTTGAATAATCCAAGAATCCCGACTAATGAAAAAGACTTTGAAGAATATAATGCACTTCAAAGCAATGAAGATAAAATCGCATACTGGAATAAAATGTGGAGAAACTCTCTGATAAGTGATACTTATGAACCGGGTTCCACTTTTAAGCTTATTACAACAGCAATAGCTTTGGAAGAGGGTCTGACAAATATGAATGAGACTTTCTATTGCAAAGGCTACTATCAGTTATATACAGATGTACTCAAATGCTGGAGATATTACAATCCTCATGGAGCGGAATCACTGAGCGTAGCTGTTCAGAATTCATGCAACCCTGTTTTTGTAACGCTGGGACTGAGAATAGGCGCCCAGAAGTACTACCAGTATCTTGATAATCTGGGATTCTCTGAAAAAACAGGAGTAGATCTTCCGGGCGAGACTTCGGCCCTCATGTATGACAGAAACACAATTAAGCCTACCGAGCTGGCAACAATGTCTTACGGTCAGGGTGTTTCGGTTACACCTATCCAGCTCATCACGGCATTGTCTTCTGTGGTAAACGGAGGATATCTGAGAAAGCCTCATATAGTCAAGGAAATACTGGATGACGATGGAAATGTAATATATAAAAATGATAATAAGGTTATCAGACGTACCGTTTCGGAGCAGACATCTGCGGAAATGAGAGAAATAATGGAAAGCGTTGTTGCGAAGGGTACAGGTAAGGCCGGTTATATTCCGGGGTACAGAGTAGGCGGAAAAACAGGAACCGCCGATAAAGTTATTAACGGACGATATGCAAAAGGAAAGGTATACTGTTCCTTCCTGGGAATCGCACCTTCGGATGACCCTGAAATCATTGTTCTGTTTATTGTAGATGAACCGGCGGGCGCTGTCCATTACGCAAGTACAATGGCTGTACCTTATGCACGCGACTTCCTTGAAGATGCTCTGGTATATATGCAGGTTGAGCCGAAATATACATCTTCAGAGGCGGCAAACCTTAGTACAGGGACAGTTACCGTTCCGAGTCTCACCGGGTATACAGTGGAACAGGCCTCTGCTGTATTAAGCAAACTGGGATTGGGAACAATTGTAATGCCGGAAAACTCCACTGCCGCACAGGAGGTTATTGACCAGTATCCGAAGGCACAGACTAAAGTGAACGGGGATTCAAGCGTATATATATATACAGAATAACGGATTTATTCAGAATAACAGGAGGGATTGTTGTGAAAATAAAAGATCTGTTTAAAGGAATAAAATACGAAACAGTGATTGATGAAAATACGGAAATTTCCGGAATAGCATATGATTCCAGAAAGGCCGGTAAGGACAGTATTTTCGTGTGCATAAAAGGCTTCAGCTCTGACGGGCATAAATATATTAAAAATGCCGCTGAAAAAGGAGCGGTATGCGCACTGGTTCAAAAGGGAGAGAAATATGATACGGATATTCTTCCTCTGATAGTCTGCGATGATACCAGGGATGCACTCGGAAAGATTTCGGCAAACTTTTTTGGAAATCCCGCAGATAAACTGCAGATTTTCGGTATAACCGGCACAAACGGAAAAACGACTACGACGTATTTACTGAGTAGCATTCTGGAAGAATCCGGCAGAGCCTGCGGAATCATAGGCACGATATCATATAAAGCAGGAAACCGGGTGGTGGAATCTTCTCACACAACACCGGAATCCTACGAAATACAGAAGATGTTCGGAGAAATGGCTGATGCCGGAGACAAGGCCTGTGCTATGGAGGTCTCGTCTCATGCATTGTCCATGGGAAGGGTGGATAATGTTCCTTTCGATTATGCGATATTTTCAAATCTTACGGAGGATCACCTGGATTTCCATAAAGATTTTGAAGAGTATTATCAGGCAAAAAAGAGGCTGTTTTATAAAGCCTGGGGAGGTAGTCTGATTAATATAGATGATGAATACGGAGAAAGAATGTATAATGAACTTAAAGAAGAGGGAATTAAAGCTTTTTCCTATTCGACAGCAGACAGGAATGCGGATTATTTCGCAGAGGTAACTTATTCAACGGATACTCATTCCGTAATTAAAATATTCCGTAAGGGAAGCTATGTTGCCGGGATGAAGATTAATATCCCGGGAGCTTTTTCTGTCTATAATGCTTTGTCTGCTTTTTCCGCAGCATGTGAAAGCGGAATAGATCCGCAGATAATTGCACAGGGGATAGAAAGCGTAAAAGGTGTACCGGGACGTTTCGAACTTGTACGTAATGATAAAAATGTTGTGGCAATTGTGGATTATGCTCATACTCCCGATGCACTTATTAAAGTTCTCGACACCGCAAACGGATTTAAAACCGGGAGACTTATCTGTGTCTTTGGCTGCGGAGGAGACAGGGACAGAGCAAAACGTCCCATGATGGGAAAAGCAGCGGGAGAGCGATGTGATTATTGTGTCATTACCAGCGATAATCCGAGAACAGAGGAACCGGAAGGAATCCTCGATGATATAGAAAAAGGAATATCGGCTACTAAGTGTCCTTATGACAGAATAACAGATCGCAGAAAGGCCATAGAAAAAGCGATAGCCGAATATAAGCCCGGAGATGTTATTATTGTTGCGGGCAAAGGTCATGAGGATTATCAGATTATCGGTACCGAAAAGATTCATTTCGATGATAAAGAAGTAATAAAAGAAATTTTAGGGTAATTATTCGGGGGTATTATGAAAAAACTGACTTTGAGAAAAGTATCCGAAATGTCCGGAGGCAGTATTCTGCGCGGAAATGAGTCGGATTATGTTACGGGAGTATCCACCGATACAAGGACAATAGAAGCAGGGGATCTTTTCGTAGCATTGACCGGTGAAAATACAGACGGTCATAAATATTTAGGCAAGGCTGTTGAAAGAGGGTGTCGTGCTGCTGTTGTGTCGAAAAATATGCCGGAATATGAAAAGTATGAAGGAGTGACTCTTATTCTGGTGGAAGATACACTGAAAGCCCTTCAGAAGCTGGCAAAGGCGTATATTGCGGGTTTTGATGATTTAATAAAAATCGGCATAACCGGCAGTACCGGCAAAACCGGCACCAAAGAAATTCTGTACGGAGCTCTTTGCGGGAAATATGAAACAGCAAAAAATACCGGAAATCTCAATAATCATATCGGGATGCCGCTGACGGCACTGAAGGTTGAAGAGAAGCACAAAGCGGCTATTTTTGAGATGGGAATGGGAAATTTCGGAGAAGTTGCACTACTGGCGGATATAGCAAGACCTAAAATAGGTATAATAACAAATATCGGAGTGTCACATATTTCGGAACTCGGAAGCAGAGAGAATATTCTGAAAGCAAAGCTTGAAATAACAGATTATTTCGATGAGTCATCGGTTCTTGTTATAAACGCGGATAATGATCTGCTTGCTGCTGAAGACTGGAACAAAAAGAATTATCGCGTGGTTAAAGTCGGCAGGAATTCCGAATCAGATTATGTTATAAAGGAAATTGTAAATCGGAATGAAAAGGGAATAATTCTGAAACTGGAAATCTCAGGTAAGATATATGAATTCAATATTCCTGTTCCGGGAGTTCATAACGGTTATAACGGGGCACTGGCTGTGGCTGCGGCGGTGGAAGCCGGAGTATCACCGGAAATGATAGCCGAAACGATTGTGCGGTGCAGTCAGACAGAAAAACGTCTTGTCATTTCGGAATCCTCATCCGGAATAAGAGTAATTGACGACACATATAACGCAAGCCCCGATTCAATGAAAGCCGGGATAGATGTTCTGCTGTCTCTTGAGGGAAAGCGAAAGATTGCTGTTCTGGGAGATATGCTGGGGATGGGAAAGGATTCGGAAAAATATCATCGGGAAGTAGGAAAATATGCGGCTGATAAAGCTCTTGATATGGTGATAACCGTGGGTAAAGACGGAAGATATATTTCGGAGGAAGCTGCTTCAATACTGGGAAGAGATAAAGTATTTCATTTTGATACAAAAGAAAGCATGACAGCAAAAGCTGATGAGCTTTTGAAATCGGGGGATACTGTTCTCATCAAGGCATCACGGGCGATGGGAATGGAATTAATTGCAGAGTATTTACTAAAAGACAGGAGATAGAAAATGGCGGATTTTATATTGCATAATTATTATCCTATGATTATTGCTATAGTTATGGCTTTTGTTGTTACGGTTATTCTCGGATATCCTGCGATACCCTTACTGAGAAGGCTGAAAGCGGGACAGAGCATCCGTGAAGACGGTCCGCAGTCGCATCTGGTGAAAGCCGGAACCCCGACTATGGGAGGCCTCTTTATTGTTGCGGCACTGATTGTCACAACATTGATAGTGGAAGGCATTACCGCTGATATGGTTGTTCTTATTATAGCAACTGCGGGATTTGCGGGAATCGGTTTTATTGATGATTTTATCAAAGTTGTTCTTAAACGTAATCTCGGATTAAACACATGGCAGAAACTGCTGCTTCAGACCATTCTGGCTGTGATTCTTGCTGTATATCAGCTTAAGGTATCGGCCTTCGGCACCAGCGTATTTATTCCTTTTGCAAATATTAATGTAGATTTCGGAGTATTGTATATTCCGTTTATAGTATTCTTTGTTGTTGCCATGGTAAACAGTGTGAATCTGACAGACGGATTAGACGGACTTGCTTCGGGTGTTACAATTCCTGTCTGCCTGCTGCTGGGAATGACGGCGGTGGGTTATGCTTACGAGGGCCTCGGCGTGTTTTCCGGAGCGGTAGCCGGAGCCTGCTGCGGATTTCTTGTGTATAATCACAAACCCGCAAAGGTATTCATGGGGGATACAGGTTCACTGGCACTGGGAGGAGCAATTTCAGCTGTTGCTATATTAATGAATGTTACACTGATAATACCGATAGCCGGTTTTGTGTTCGTGGCAGAAGCACTTTCCGTGATTCTGCAGGTGATCAGTTATAAAACCACCGGAAAAAGATTATTCAAAATGGCACCTCTTCACCATCATTTTGAATTATCCGGATGGGGAGAACGGAAAGTAGTCAGAATTTTTTCTCTGGCATCTGTTATATTATGCGTAATAAGCGCACTGATTTTATGGTAAATAATGTGAAAGAAGGTAATTTCAATGGAACTCAGGGATAAAACTGTGCTTGTTGCGGGCATGGGTAAAAGCGGAATGGCGGCGGCAAAAGCTTTGCTGAAGAAAGGAGCCGTTATAGCTCTTTATGATAAGAAAGATGAAGACTCTGTTTCGGAGGAGATAAAGGCATTTGCCGAAGAAAACAATATCAGTTGTTTTTGGAATGCGATACCTGAGGAAGATAACAAATATGATTATATGGTAATCAGCCCCGGAATCCCGATGGATGAAGAAATTGCGGTATTCGGAAAGAAAAACTGCGGAGAACTGCTGGGTGAGCTTGAGCTGGCATATCGTTTATCAAAAGGAAATTATTTGGCAATAACGGGAACCAACGGAAAAACCACAACGACGAGTCTGGTGGGAGAAATACTTAAGCTCAGCGGCAGAAAGTCATTTGTTGTGGGAAATATCGGAAATCCTGTAATAGATGCCGCTTTGGTTTCGGATGATGATACGTGGTTTTCTGCGGAGCTTTCCAGCTTTCAGCTGGAGACTGTTTCCGAGTTTAAACCAGTGGTGTCTGCAATTCTTAATATAACTCCGGATCATCTCAACAGACACAAGACAATGGAAGCTTATGCGGCGGCAAAAGCAAGAATATTTGAGAATCAGACGGCTGAGGATTATTTTGTAGTAAACATGGATTGCGAAGAATCCCGGATTCTTGCTGATAAATGCCCGGCTGTAACTGTTCCTTTTTCACGTCTTGAAGAACCGGAATTCGGATGCTTTGTGAAAAACGGCAGAATTCTGATTCGGGACGGAAAAGGTGAGGTTGAGATCTGCGAATGCAGTGATATAGGTATACCGGGAGATCATAACGTGGAAAATGTACTGGCGGCAGCGGCAATATGCTATTTCGGCGGAATAGCTCCTGATATAATAAAAAAAGGAATATGTGAATTCGAGGGTGTGGAACACAGAATCGAATTTGTGAAGGAAATAAACGGAGTAAAGTACTATAATGATTCCAAGGGTACAAATACTGATGCGTCCGGTAAGGCGATAGATGCATTGAAGAAAGGCATAATACTTCTGGCAGGCGGATATGATAAGAAAGAGGATTTTTATCCGTTTGTCAAGAGCTTTGGAGGGCGTGTCAAGCATATGTATCTGATAGGTGTTACCGCTCCGATAATAGCTGAAGCCTGTGAAAAGGCAGGTTTTCATGATTACACAATAATGAAAGATCTGCCCCAATGTGTGGAAAGTGCTTTCGAAATTGCCGAGCCCGGCGATACGGTTCTTCTTTCTCCGGCGTGCGCAAGCTGGGGAATGTACAATAATTATGAAGAACGGGGAAGACATTTTAAAGATTGTGTCAGAGCATTAGGAGGAAAATAAATGCCGGACCGAAAAAGAGGAGATTTCATTCTGATTTTTACCGTGGCAATTCTGGTGATTTTCGGAATTATTATGGTTTTCAGTGCCAGTTATTATACGGCATTGAATTCGGAGGGAGATGCTTATTATTACCTTAAAAGAGTATTGGCGTGGGCCGGTCTCGGAACGCTAGTGATGATAGCAGCGAGTTTTCTTCCTTACAAATTGTACGGAAAAGTAAATCTTATAATACTGGGGGTCGCTTTTCTGCTGCTGGCCGTAGCTCTGTGGACACCTTTGGGAGTTTCTCTTAACGGTGCGAGACGCTGGATCGGAGTGGGTTCTATTACCTTCATGCCCGGGGAACTTGCAAAACCGGCTTTGATAATATTTATTGCTCACTATTACAGCAGCAATCCTGCGAGAATAAATAAATTTTTAAAAGGAATAGTTGTGCCGTTGGGGGTGACGGCACTGTTTGCACTGATGATTATGCTCCAGCCTAACATGAGTACGGCAATTACTCTCTGTCTGATTGTTGCCTGCATTATGTTTGCTGCGGGAATGAGCTGGAAATATATTATTTCTTTCGGAGCTGTGGGAGCAGGCTTGATTGTGGCTCTTATAGCAGTTGAACCTTATCGTCTGCAGAGATGGACATCATTTCTGGATCCCTTCGGAGATGCACTGAATACCGGATTTCAGACCGTGCAGTCATTGCTGGCCCTGGGTTCAGGAGGTCTGTTCGGAGTGGGAATAGGCCGGAGTATTCAGAAAACACTGTATCTCCCGGAACCGATGAATGATTATATCCTGGCGATAATAGGTGAGGAGCTTGGCTTTATAGGATGCATTTTCCTCATTGTGGCATATGCGATAGTAATCTGGAGAGGAATCCATATTGCCCTTAACGCAAAGGATACCTTCGGAAGGCTTCTGGCCACCGGAATTACAGCGATGATAGCAATTCAGGTGGTATTGAATCTGGCTGTTGTAACGTCATCGATGCCTTCTACCGGTGTAGCACTGCCATTTATCAGTTACGGAGGAAATACACTGGCAATTCTGATGGGAAGTGCGGGAATTCTTGTAAATATATCTAAAAACTCTATACAGTATTAAAAAGAGGTGCGGAAATTGAGAGTAATAATGTCATGCGGCGGAACCGGAGGCCATATTTATCCGGCGTTGGCAATAGCTGATACGATAAAAATGAAAAATCCGGATGCGGAGATAATGTTTATTGGAACATTAAAGGGAATGGAAAATGATATTGTGCCGGCTAACGGGTATATGATAAAGAGTATTCCGGCCAGCGGGTTTAAAAGAAAAAAAATATGGAAAAATGTTAAAACCGTAAAAGATGCTGTTGAGGGTTACTCTCAGGCGAAAGCAATTATTAAAGAATTCGGGCCGGATCTGGTAATAGGAACCGGAGGATATGTATGCGGACCGGTGGTAAGAGCTGCGCATAAGCTTGGAATCAGGACTGCAATTCACGAACAGAATGCCTTCCCGGGAATGACAAACAAGCTTCTGTCAAAATATGTGGATAAGATTTTTCTGAGCTTTGAAGAAGCGGGAAAATATTTCAACCGGGAAGAAGTCACCTGCCTGACAGGAAATCCGCTTCGAAGGGGATTCGTTCTGGCGGACAGGGAAGCTTCGAGAAGTAAACTGAATATCATGTCAGATGAACTGGTAATTCTATGCTTTGGCGGAAGTCTGGGAGCTCCCAGAATAAACCGGCTGATGATGAATATGATAGCTGAGTTTAACGGTTCGGAAGATATTTCGATTTATTTTGTGACAGGAAAGATTCATTTTAAAGAAATAAGGAAAAAACTGGAAAATGATATCGGGGGACTGAAGCAGAATATCAGACTCTTTGAGTACATAAATAATATGCCGGAGTATATGAGCGCAGCGGATATAATAATAAGCAGAGCGGGAGCACTGACAATAGCCGAACTGACTGCCAGCGGAAAACCGGCAATTCTTATACCGTCTCCGTATGTGACAGGAAATCATCAGTATTTCAATGCGAAGGTAATGGCCGATAACGGTGCGGCGTTACTGGTGGAAGAAAAGAATTTAAATGACAATGAAATAATAGATTATGTGAAAAAGATTAAATCGGATGCGAACATGCTGGATAAAATGAAGAAGAGCAGTCTGTCATTGGCTAAAACTGATGCTGCCGAAAAGATATATGATCAGATAAAAGAATTTCTTCCTGTTTAATAAGGGAATTGCGTAATAATATGAATAAAGATAATTATGAAGATATGAAATCCAATAGTGAAAAAGACAACGGCTTCGGCGGGAAAAATGATGATAGTTTCGATGACACCGTGTTTTCGGAAGAGGAGACAACTGACGGCAGTGCTGATGAAAACAGCGAAAGTTCGGAAAAAAAACGCTGGAGCGAGTTTGAAGCCAGGCAAAATGCAAGAAGAACTGCCAGAAAAAGAAAAAAAATCAGGTTTATTGTAATTATTCTGGCAATAATAGTTACAGTGGCTCTGGTGGGAACGGCAGCTTATATTGACAAAAAAGGATATGCCAATGTGAATACCATAGTTGTAACCGGAAACTCCTATTATGATACGGTAACCATAATAGAAGCTTCCAAAGCAGTGACGGACGTAGGTCTGATTTCATTGAATACCGGGAAACTGGCAAACAATTTAAAACGGCTTCCTTACATTAAATCCGTTAAGATAACGAAAAGATTTCCTCATACTCTGAAAATTCATGTAGAAGAGCGTGAAGCCAAGTATGCGGTGTACGCAGGGGGATGTTTCTTCCTTCTGGACAAGGATCTGGCAATACTGGCTAAGACAAATGATCCTGCCAATCTGGTGATAATAGAAGGTTTTTTACCTGAAGATCCGCAGGTCGGAAAAACCTTTGTAGCGGATGATGAGATTAATTTCAAACAATCTATGGAATTACTTAAAGCACTTACAGAAAAAGGATTGTCTGTGTATAAGATTTCATACAGAAATTCCATGACGAGGCTTTACATTACAAAAAATATAGTATGTCAGGGTAAATATGAGAATCTGATAAAATATGTAGATGCCATTAATGAAATACTTTATTCTCTTCAGACTCAGGGAGTAGAGAGGGCAACTATATATATCGGAAATAATGAATATATTTCATTCAGCCCCAAAATAGAATGACCGAGGAGAATACACAGAAATGAATAATGACAGAAAACGAAGAATTGCAGGATATGTATTGGTGTGCATTCTTACAATGGCAATAGGATTTTTGATTGCACTGCAGATTAAAACCACGGCTCAGTCAGGTGATTATGCCGGAGGAATGATTTCTCTGGCACAGGCACAGGCATCGGCTGCGGAGCTTAAACAGCTGAAAAGTGAAAAAGAAAGTCTCGGCAGGCAGCTGGAAGAGATTGAGGCAAAGGTTAAGGAGTATGAAAGCAGTGTCTCAGACGACAGTTCGATCCTTCAGGAAAAGCATGAAGAAATAGCAAAATATAAAATGTTCTCGGGAATGTCCGATGTCGAGGGCCCGGGGGTTATTGTTACCATCGATGATCCGGAATCTGAACACGGTGTTTCGGGCGATAGCATAATAACATATAATTATGAATTGCTGCTGGTTCTTGTCAATAAAATGAGGGAGGCAGATGCGGAGGCCATTTCAATAAATGATCAGAGGATTACAGCATACACGGAAATAAGTCTTGCCGGCAGTAATGTGAATATTAACAGTGTTCCGACGGCTCCTCCGTACGAGGTGAGGGCTATAGGAAATCCGTCTACACTTGAATCGACACTGGGAATAAGATACGGAATTCTATACTCTATGAAAAATGACTACGGCCTTACTGTGCATCTTTATAAAAAAGACTCTGTTAGAATACCGCGATATACCGGGGTAATTGAATTTGAGTATGCAAAAACGGTGGAAGAGGAGTAGAAAATGAAAATTAATTTACGGGTAATCGGGATTTTCATTTTCTGTGTGATTCTGGGTGCATGCATTGCGATTCAGACAAAAACAACAAACAGTGAACATGCTTTTGTTTCAGCACAGGTTCTCGAAGACAATAAAGTTTCAATGGAGGCCGAAAAGAGTGAAATTGAAAGACTGAAAGGACTGATAGACGAAGCAAACGAAAAACTCAGTCAGTATGAGTCAGATAAAATGACAGTTATCGATATCGAGAGCAATGTCGACAGCGAATATGCGGAATCAAAAAAAATTGCGGGGTGTACCTCGGTAACCGGGCCCGGGATTTCCGTTTTGCTTGATGACGGTGACAGAATTCTTGAAGAAGGAGAAGACGCAAATGACATTATAGTGCATGATTTAGATATAATGATAATAATTGACGATCTGGTTAAGGCGGGAGCGGAAGCGATATCTGTCAACGGTGAACGTTATGTGTCGATGACGGAAATATCCTGCTCCGGTCATACGGTTAAAATAAACGGAAAAACACATGCACGACCTTTCAGGATTGAAGCAATCGGTGAGCCGACAGCACTTTATTCGGCAATGGTTGTTCCGGGCAGCTATGGTGATATTCTGAGGGAATATGGTTTTGTTTTTGAAGTGACAAAATCCAAGGCGGTCAGGATTCCTGCTTATAAGTATAAGCTTGATAATAAATACATGAAAATAAAGGAGGAATAATATGGTTGTTGCTATAGTAGCCGGTCTGGCCGGCGGGGCAATTCTGGGGCTTTGTCTCGATGTAGCCTATCCCGTAAGTCTATCGTTTTACATTACGGTAGGGCTTCTTGCCGCATTGGATTCGGTATTCGGTGCGCTCAGATCCCATATGGAGGGAAAATATAATAA
Organism: Firmicutes bacterium UBA1739; assembly: GCA_002315385.1. GTDB lineage: Bacteria > Bacillota > Clostridia > Peptostreptococcales > Anaerovoracaceae > UBA1739. The sequence goes on from DCHZ01000030.1 coordinate 25,279, forward strand.
TCTGGTTTTTGTTTCGGGATTTGTATGCAATGCCGCTCTGGCTGCTTTGCTGGCATGGCTGGGTGATAAACTCGGTGTACCTCTGTACTATGCCGCAATAATAGTGTTCGGAGGCAGACTGTTTAACAATTTAGCAGTAATAAGGCGCCTTTTTATAGACAAATATGTCAAAGCGCATAAAGAGAAAAAAGAAATAATACAGGTTGAAGAGAAAAAACCGGAAGCTGCCGTAGAGGACAGTACATTGGAATAATTATCTGTCAGCTGTCAGGTTTTGTTGATTAATAAGATGATAGTTTGCATAATGGAGTAAAACAGCCTGTTTTACTGTACAGTATGCGATTATTATAAAAAAAGTGTGTAAAATTAAATTTTTACATAGCAAATTGTTTTTTATTGTGGTATACTATTGACATATATATGGTAACAGGAGGTTACTTTTATGCTTCAATTCGAAGAAAATCAGGGAAATTTAGCAAAAATTAAAGTTGTAGGTGTCGGTGGCGGCGGAAATAACGCTGTAAACAGAATGATAGAAGCAAAACTTCAGGGAGTGGAGTTTGTTGTTGTTAATACCGACATGCAGGCATTAACCGGATCTCAAGCTGAAACGAAAATTCAGATTGGAGAAAAGCTTACAAAAGGTCTTGGCGCAGGTATGAATCCGGAAGTTGGTATGAAAGCTGTAGAAGAAAGTGCTGAAGAGGTTACAAACATCATTTCAGGATCAGATATGGTATTTATCACAGCCGGAATGGGTGGAGGAACCGGCACGGGAGCTGCTCCTATTATCGCAAAAATTGCAAAGGATATGGGTGTACTTACTGTCGGTGTTGTTACTAAACCATTTACTTTTGAAGGCAAAAGAAGAAGAGACAATGCGGAAGAAGGCATCAGGCTGTTAAAGCAGCATGTTGATTCACTTATCGTTGTTCCGAATGATAAGCTCCTTCAGATATCCGAAAAGACAACATCTGTAAAAGATGCATTCTACAGAGCAGACGATGTTCTTCGTCTCGGTGTGCAGGGTATTTCGGATTTGATTTCGGAATCCGGAATTATCAATCTTGACTTTGCGGATGTTAAGACAATTATGCAGGACAAGGGTATTGCTCATATGGGTGTCGGCACAGGAACAGGCGACAACCGTGTTGAAGATGCTGTTAAGAAAGCTATCGAAAGTCCGCTGCTTGAAACATCAATTAACGGTGCAAAAGCTATTCTGCTTAATGTATGCGGCGGTGAAGATCTTACTATGCTTGAAGTTAATCAGGCTGCCGAAATCATTGAACAGGCTGCTGACAGAGATGCTTCAATTATCTTTGGTTTCTCGGCAAAAGATGATATGGCCGATGAACTCAGAATTACAGTTATTGCTACCGGTTTTGAAGACAAGAGTGAAGACGGTCCGATGTCTATTTTCGGAAAACCGGCTGCTGATGCTCCTACTTCAAAGGGCGAAATGCCAAAAAGACCGGAAAGTGATTTTCCGATTCCGGATTTCCTGTCACCCAAACCATTTTAAGGTGCGGAAATAACAGCTAAAAGAAAAATAAGAGGGGCAGACGCTTTCGTCTGCTCTTTTGTTATCGCTCTAAAATAACAACCGGGATTATTGAAAGAATGGATAAATATATGAAGAGAATTACTTCAAAAGATAATTTTGCCGTAAAGCGATTAAAGCAGCTGGAGGCTAAAAAATACAGAGACCGCTTAAACCTGTTTGTTCTTGAGGGACCTACTGTACTGACGGAAGCATTGAATGAAAATCTTGAGCTTGAATTTGCCGTGTATAATGACAGCTTTGCGGAATCTGAGAAGGGCGGAGAGCTGCTGGAGGCTCTTGCATATAAAAAAGCGGAGCTTTATCAGGCTGATGACAGACTGTTTTCAATGATATCGGGAACTGAAAGCCCTCAGGGAATACTGGCAGTTATCGAAAAACCGGAATGGAATGCAGAAATACTATCCGAACCCGGTAGAAATTTTATTGTAATGGACAGAGTTCAGGATCCCGGGAATATGGGAACAATTATCAGAACAGCAGAAGCAGCGGGTTTTTCCGGACTTGTGGTAATAAAAGGCAGCACCGATCCCTACAGCGGAAAGGTTTCAAGAGCGGCTGCAGGAGCTTTGGTGCGAATGCCGGTATTTTTTGCCGAATCTCCTGACGAACTGGTGATGATGATGAAAAATGCAGGCAAAAAACTGGTATGTACAAGTCCCAGAAGCGACAAATGGCATTTTGAAATCGATATTGCCGAAGACACTGCCATAGTAATAGGAAATGAAGCCTCGGGAGTATGCGATGAAATCTTTTCAAATGCGGATATCACAGCCGGTATTCCCATGGAAGGAAAGACAGAATCCCTGAATGCGGCCATAGCGGCTTCACTGATGATGTATGAGTCACTGAGACAGAGGAAAACCGGGATAAAGCTTTAAATTGTAACAATAAAATATAATTGTGTGGGAAAATCAGTTGATTTAATATGAATATTAGTATAATATAGACTATATATGTCCAGGCGTTGATTATGTGTAAGTAGTAGACAGTTCAGCTTACAAAGAGAGAGGTGATAAAGCTGGAAACACCTTTGAGCTCTGTTTATGAATTTCAGCATAGGAGCTTTCCTGCGAAACAATAAGCAGGATGTAATCACTGCATTAAAGTGAGAAAAGAGCACGGCATTTTGTCGTGAACTTGGGTGGTACCGCGATATTTCGTCCCTTGAACAGGGGCGATTTTTATTTTTAAGAAGGAGATATGAAAATGAAAATGGAAGAAATAAAAGCCGTTTTTCTTGCTGAACTGAAACAGGTTGAACATTCCGAACAGCTTTCCGCATTCTGGACTAAATTCCTCGGAAAAAGCGGAGAAGTTCAGAAGCTGATGGGCGGAATAAAAAATGTCCCTAAGGAAGAAAAAAAGGATTACGGGAAAAAGGTAAACGAAATAAAAAACTGGGCACAGAGCCTTTACGATGAGAAAAAGGATGAAATTGACAGACTTATGATTGCGGCACGATATGCGAAGGAAGCAGTGGATGTTACACTTCCGGCAAAGCATGTGGTTTCCGGTAATCTGCATCCACTGACATCAATGAAGTATGAAATGATAGATGTTTTTGCAGGTATGGGCTTTGATATTTTTGAAGGTCCCGAAATTGAAGACGATGATCATAATTTTACAAGATTAAATGTATTAAAAGACCATCCTTCGAGAGATATGCAGGATACTTTCTGGCTTACAGAAGATCTTCTGCTCAGAACTCATACATCTCCGGGACAGATTCGTGTTATGGATTCAAGAAAACCCCCTATCAAGGTGCTGGTTCCGGGCAAGGTGTATCGTTCCGATTCGGATGCGACTCATTCTCCTATGTTCTCGCAGATGGAAGGTCTGGTTGTGGATGAAAACATTACTCTCTGCGATCTGCAGGGAATGCTCGATCAGTTTGTAAAAGCAATCTTCTCCGAAGATGTGAAAACAAGACTCAGACCGTCATATTTCCCATTCACAGAACCTTCGGTGGAGGTGGACGTAAGCTGCTTCCGCTGCGGCGGTGCGGGCTGTTCTCTTTGCAAGGGAACAGGCTGGATTGAAGTTCTGGGCGGAGGAATTGTAAATAAAAAGGTACTGGAAAACTGCGGAATCGATTCCTCAAAGTATTCCGGACTGGCATTCGGCATAGGCATAGAACGTATAGCAATGCTGAAATATGGCATCGACCATATGGGCAAATTATTTGAAAATGATATTGAATTCTTGAAGCAGTTCAAGGCATAGGTCGGAGGGTATTATGAAAGTTTTATATAGCTGGTTAAAAGATTATGTTGATATAGATGTTACTCACAGTGAACTGGAAACAAAGCTGTTTTCTGCGGGATTTGAAGTTGAGGGAATCGAATATCTGGGAGAAAATCTGGAGAATGTATATGTAGGTCAGATTACTTCTATGGAGCTGTATGAGGGAACACATCTCAGAATATGCCACGTAAACTGTGGAGAAAAGGGAGAGGATCATCTTATTCTCACAGGAGCGGATAATGTATTTGTGGGAGCAAAGGTACCTGCTGCCATAGTCGGAGCAAAGCTGCCTAACGGTCTTGACATTCAGCCGAGAAAAATGGTTGATATGGTATCTTACGGAATGCTTTGTGCCGGTGAAGAACTATGCATTGACAAAGACTGGTATCCCGGTGCGGATGTGGACGGAATAATGATTCTTGCAGAAGATGCACCTGTAGGAATGGATATAAAAGAGTACCTGGGTCTTGATGATTATCTGTTTGACATTGCCATTACGGCAAACAGACCGGACTGCCAGTCCGTAACAGGCATTGCAAGAGAAATTGCAGCTTTTCTCGGGAAGCCGTTTAAGGATCCTGATTACAGTTATAATGAAGACGGTACTGCTGACAGTGACATCAATGTTGAGGTTATTGATAAGGAAATCTGTCCGAGATATCTGGCTCATTATATTTACGATGTTAAACAGAAGGAAACTCCGCTGTGGATGAAGAGACGTTTACTGGCAAGCGGACATAATTCAATAAATATTATGGTAGATATTACCAACTATGTTCTTGTGGAAATCGGTCAGCCTATGCATGCTTTCGATATGAACACAATTGCAGGCTCCACGATAATAGTAAGAAGAGCCGAAGACGGAGAAAAACTAGTCACTTTAGATGAGAAAGAGAGAATTCTGTCTCATAACAATCTTCTGATCTGTGATAAAGAAAAGGCGGTAGGTCTTGCGGGAGTAATGGGAGGTCTTAACAGTGAGATCACCGGAAAAACGGAAAGAGTACTTTTTGAATCCGCTAAATTCCTTAAAGATAATGTAAGAAAGACATCAAGAGGTTTCGGACTTCATTCAGATGCGGCAGCAAGATTCGAAAAGGGAATAGATGAATACACCGTAGAATGCGGAATGGCAAGAGCGCTGAATCTTGTGCAGACACTGGATGTGGCAAAAATCAGTTCATCTCATTTTGATATTTCCGGTGGCGCATCTGTTGAGAAAAATGTTATTACGGTGGATTCAGGCATGGTAAATAAGGTGCTGGGAATAACAGTTCCTGTGGAAGAAATGGTAAGAATTCTCAAATCACTGCAGTTTGATGTGGAAGAAGCCGGCGGAATCCTCACATTAGGTGTACCAAGATACAGAGAGGATATCGAAAACTATCAGGATATTGCAGAGGAGATTATTCGTGAATACGGGTACGGGCATGTGGTGCCCACATTTCTGGATTCGGCAAAGGTTACCAAAGGCGGTCTGAAAAAATATCAGTCTAAGGAAAAATCCGTAAAAGAATTCCTGTGCACTCAGGGATACTACGAGATTCAGACAATAGCAATGACATCACCGGTGGAATTTGATACTTTCCTTATCCCGGAAGATGCACCGCAGCGAAAGGCAATTGAGCTGCTCAATCCTATTACCGAGAATCTGAGCATAATGAGAACAATGCTGGCACCTTCAATGGTAAAAGTTATTGAGAATAATATCAAAAATGGGAATGAAGAAGTAAGATTTTTTGAAATGGCTAACATATATATTCCAAAAGCTCTGCCTCTTACGGAGCCTCCTGTTGAAGAAAAGATGATCTGCCTGGGTGCCTGCGGGGCATCGGAAGATTTCTTCACATTAAAGGGAAGTCTGGAAGCACTGGCTGCGGAAAATGATTTACAGTTTACCTATAAGAAAGGCTCTGTTCCGTATCTGCATCCGGGAAGAACTGCCGATGTGTTCTGTAAGGGAAGAAAAATAGGTCATCTCGGTCAGCTCAGATATGAAATTGTTGATAATATGAATATTGCCGGCGGTAAGAAAACCGATACTAAAATATTCCTTGCCGAGATAGACTACAGCATTCTCGGTGAAATGTTTAAAGAAGATATCAAATACATTCCGGATTCCGGATTTGTGAAGAACAGCAGAGATATTTCACTTCTCATAGATAAAGATGTGGAATGCGGCAGAATCATTGATGCTATTGAGGAAACTGATGAAATCGTTGAAAAAGCTTCATTGTTTGATATTTTTGAGAGTGAGAAGCTGGGTGCCGATAAGAAGAGTATGGCATTCAACATCAGGCTTTCATCCGACAGTGAGGATGTATCAGATGAAATGACGGACAGCATCATTGAAAAAATCATTAAAACTCTCGGAGAAAAATTCGGAGCGGTAATGCGAGGATAATAATTACTGAGGATTAAGGCAGGGAGAAATTCTCTGCCTTATGTTTTGCCTGCAACCCGGAACGACTGCGGATTTAAGCTGCATTGATAGCGCCCCATTGACACATTATGGCATATCAATGTATAATAAAAGTTACACAAAAAGAATGGAGGATACTTTGCCGTGGAAAAAACAAACTACAATGCAGCAAAAGTCAGTATATATGGCAAACAATTCAATATAGCCGGCGAGGCTTCTCGAGGGGACATTCTTCTTTATGCGAAATACGTGGACGAGAAGATAGACAGTCTTATCGGAAGAAGTCAGAGACCTTTGAATACGAATCTGATGATATTAATAGCACTGAATATTACAGAGGATTTATACCGGGTAAAGGCTGAAAGAGATGATGCCATAGAGCTCTTAAAAGATAAAAATCAGAAGCTTGAAGGTGCAGAAGGTGTTTCGACCGAGGGCGTTTCTTTTCAGGAATACGAAGAATCCTGTGAAGAAAGGATAAAAGCAGAGGAGAAATATAAGGCTGCACTGGAAGAGATTGCCGATCTCAAAGAAGAAAACAGATTATTGTATAAAAAAATAAATGAAATTAGAGAAGAACTGGATAAAATAAAGAAAAAAAGCATACAGATGCAGATGTTTATTCCAAAAGAGAATGAAATAAAATCCGAAACACAGAAAACAGAGGAAAAATAATGAATGACAGATCTATAAGGGTGTTGGAATTTAATAAAGTTTGTGAGATGCTTGCGGAGCAGGCTGTATCAAGGGCGGCAAAAAAGAAAGCTTTGGAGCTCAGACCGATAAATGACCGTAATGAGATTCGGGAGCTTCAGGGCGAAACTGCCGATGCCGCTTCTGTTATTATCCAGAAAGGGACAATACCCATAGGCGGAATAAATGAAATACTTCCTTATTTGAGTCTGGCACGAAAAGGAGGAACTCTCTCCCCGGGAGAACTGCTGCAGATTAAGCAGAATCTTTATACGGCCAGGACGATTTCCAATCATCTTAAAACAGATGTAAACGTATCGGGAATGATTGCGGAATATGCTTCGTGCATTACAGTATGTAAGCATGAAGAAGAAGAAATCGACAGGTGTATTCTTTCGGAAGATCAGATAGCTGACAGTGCCAGTACGGAACTACGAAGCATCCGACGTGCAATGATAAGAAAAAATGAAGAACTGCGAAGTAAAATGAGCAGTATCGTACAGTCAAGAGACAATAAAGAGATTCTGCAGGATTCGCTGATAACCATGAGGCAGGGCAGATATGTAATTCCCGTTAAGCAGGAGCACAAGGCAAAGGTGCCGGGCATTGTTCACGACCAGTCTTCCACCGGGGCGACACTGTTTATAGAGCCGCAGGCAATAGTGAATCTAAACAATGACATGAGAGAGCTTCAGATAAAGGAGCAGGCGGAAATCGCGAGAATACTGGAAATGCTTTCCGGAATGATTTCGCTGCAGGCTGAGGGAATAGCCGCAAATCAGGAAATACTGATTAAACTTGATTTTGCATTTGCCAAAGCTAAACTCGCCCTCAGTATGAAGGCCATTGAGCCGGAGCTTAATGATGAAGGATATATTGTAATAAAAGAAGGAAGACATCCTCTGATTGACAGAAAAAAAGTCGTTCCCATGAACGTAAGTCTCGGAAAAGACTATGATACACTGGTTATTACCGGACCGAATACGGGAGGTAAAACTGTAACGCTTAAAACTGTGGGGCTTATGGTATTGATGACTCAGTCGGGACTTCATATTCCTGCGGAAATCGGAACAAAAATGACTGTTTTTGATGAGGTTTTTGCCGATATTGGGGATGAACAGAGCATCGAACAGAGCCTGAGTACTTTTTCGTCTCATATGAAAAATATTGTGAATATAGTAAGCAATGCAGGCCTTGACTGTCTGGTATTGCTGGATGAACTGGGAGCGGGAACCGATCCTACAGAGGGAGCGGCACTGGCAATCTCGGTACTGGACTATCTGCTGGGAAGAGGAGCGAAAACCATCGCCACTACACACTATACGGAGCTGAAAAAATATGCACTGGCAACAGCGAATGTTGAAAACGGAGGAATGGAATTCAATGTCGATACACTGAGTCCTACATACCGTTTAATTATCGGAACAGTCGGAAAATCCAACGCATTTGAAATCTCGAAAAAGCTGGGACTTCCTGCTGAGCTTATTTCGGAGGCAAAAAAGCTTCTGGAACAGGATGATATTGAATTTGAGGATTTGATATCTCAAATTGCCGAAGATAAAAAACGGGCAGAGGAAGAAAAAGATGAGGCAATCCGCGTTAATATCGAACTCAAAAAAATGCAGGAGGATATCGAAAAACAGAGAGAACGCTTCGAGGCAAAAAAAGAAAAGATTATGAACCGGGCTAAGGAAGAAGCCAGGGACATGATACGGGAGATGAAAGAGTTTTCGGATATTGTGTTTAAGGAACTCAGGGAACTCGAAAAAATTCAGGACCCGAAAGCAAGAAACAGAAAATTCGAGGAAGTCCGTAAAAGAGTAAAGGGAAAATCCGACGAATATGCGGAAACTCTGAATAAAAAAGAAAACACTAATCCGATAAAAAAGAATGAACTGAAACCCGGAGTTCATGTTTATCTTGTAAACATTGATCAGGAAGGGGTAATTCTGACTGAACCTGACGGCAAAGGAGACCTGACTGTTCAGGTGGGGTTGATGAAAGTGGGAGCAAATGCCAAAGATTTGCAGAAGCTTAAAGATGCTCCGTCGGAAAAGCAGCTCAGATCCAGGTATGCGGCTATGTACAAGGAAAAAACCGCCAATGTCAGCTCAAGCTGTGATGTCCGGGGTACGAATGTTGAAGAAGCAACTGCCCTGGTGGATAAATATATAGATGATGCATTCATGGCTGGACTTAAACAGGTTACAATTGTTCACGGTAAGGGAGAGGGAATCCTGAGAGAAAAGCTGAAGCCTCTCTTCAGAAAGAACAAACATGTCGCTGAATTCAGACCGGGAATGTTCAATGAGGGCGGAGCCGGCGTTACGGTTCTCACATTAAAATAAATACTAAGGTGATAATATGATATATGCAGTAAGCGCCTGCCTGATGGGGGACAATTGTAAGTACAGCGGAGGAAATAATCTTAATGATAAGGCAGTCAGCTTATGCGAAGATTCGTCCTTCGTAAAAATCTGTCCTGAGCTTCTGGGCGGGCTGAAAATACCGCGCTCTCCTGCGGAAATCCGGGGAAACGGCGGTTCGTCAGTGCTGGACGGAAATGCAAAAGTTATAGATAAAAACGGAAATGACATTACAGAAAAATTTCTTGACGGTGCCGATGCGGCTTTGAAAATTGTAATGGAGTTTGCGAATGAAGGAGAAGAAATAACGGCTTTATTGAAAAGCAGAAGTCCGTCCTGCGGATGCGGAATAATTTATGACGGAAGCTTTACCGGAAAAACCGTATCCGGTGACGGTGTGACAGCTGCACTTTTCAGAAGAAAAGGGATAAAACTGTTAACGGAAGAAGATTTGTAATTCAACCGGAATGCTGAAAAAGCAAAGAAAAGAGGATAATATGATTGATTTTAAACATCAGGTTGCGGAAGCATTAAAAAACAATATTGACGGAATGGAGATTAACGATATTATCGGAATGATTGAAATTCCGCCGAACAGCGAAATGGGAGATTTTGCATTTCCTTGCTTTAAACTGGCAAAAACAATGAGGAAGGCCCCTAATTTAATAGCGGCGGATATTGCCGAAAATATGGAAAAAATTGCAATTTTTGAAAAGGTTGAGAGCAAAGGCGGATATGTAAACTTTTTCATGGATAAGAAAGCCGTTGCCGAATCCGTATTAAACGAAGTTAATGATAAAGGTGAAAAATACGGCGGAAGTGACATCGGGGGCGGAAAAAAAGTAATAGTGGAATATTCTTCACCGAATATTGCGAAGCCTTTCCATATCGGACACATCAGAAGTACGGTAATAGGGAATGCGATATATAAGATTTATAATTTCCTCGGATATGACACAGTAAGAATCAATCATCTCGGAGACTATGGAACTCAGTTCGGTAAAATGATTGTAGCTTACAGAAAATGGGGCAGGAAAGAAGACGTTGAAAAAGAACCCATCAGGACACTTCTCGGATTATATGTAAAATTCCATGAAGAAGCCGAAGCTCATCCCGAACTGGAAGATGAGGCAAGAGAAGTTTTCAGACTTCTCGAATCAGGATCGGCGGAAGAAGTGGAGCTGTGGAAATGGTTCCGCGAAGAAAGCCTGAAAGAGTTTACGAGAGTTTATGATATGCTGGGGATTTCTTTCGATTCATATGCCGGAGAAAGCTTCTACTCGGACAAAATGGACAGAATTACGGATATGATGACGGAAAAGGGACTTCTGCAGAAATCAGAGGGGGCGGAAATTGTGGATCTTTCGGAATACGATATGAGTCCTGCACTGATAAGAAAAAAAGACGGTTCAACGCTATATATAACAAGAGATATAGCGGCGGCTGTTTACAGAAAAGAGCATTATAATTTTGATAAGAACATATACGTGGTGGCGGCACAGCAGAATCTTCATTTCCAGCAGTGGTTTAAGATAATCGAATTAATGGGATTTGACTGGGCTGAACAGTGTGTTCATGTTAATTTCGGCCTTGTAAGTCTTGATGACGGAACTATGTCCACAAGAAAAGGCAAAGTGGTATTTCTTGAAGACGTTCTCAATCGTGCTGTGGAGAAAACAGCTGAGATAATAAGAGATAAAAATTTCGGAAAAGACGATCTTGATGAAATATCAAAGCAGGTGGGAATCGGAGCTGTTGTATTTAACGAACTGTCCAACAACAGAATCAAGGATTATGTTTTCTCCTGGGATAAAGTGCTGAATTTTGAAGGGGAAACCGGACCTTATGTGCAGTATACTCATGCGAGAGCCTGCAGCGTTCTCAGAAACGCAAAGGTTGAGTTAAGCAAAAATGTGAATTTTGAATATCTGACGGGAGAAAGTGCATATGAACTCATAAAGCTTATCGCCAGATTCCCGGAAAGTGTTGTCGATGCTGCGGAAAAATATGAACCGTCCATCGTAACAAGACATATAGTGGATGTAGCCCAGGGCTTTAATAAGTTCTATCATGATGAGCATATTATCGTAGAAAATGAGGAGGAACAGAAAGCAAAACTGCTGCTGGTGGATGCGGCAAGACAGACTCTTGAAAACGGTCTGAAGCTTCTCGGAATGGCTGCACCGGAGCGCATGTAAGCGGCATTGATTCAAATGTGCAGACCGGCGGCAAATGTTATCATAAGAAATACAGATACGGCGTAAAGGAAAGAAAGGAGCGGATTATGAGATACGAAGGAAATGTTTTCAGACCCCCCAGTGAAGCCTACAGTCTGATTGTACAGGCAACGATAGGCTGCGCTCATAATGACTGCACGTTCTGCAGTATGTATAAAGACAAGAAATTCAGAGTCAGAAATATCGAAGAGGTTCTGGAGGATTTTGATCTTGCAAGAAGGCGATACAGAAAAATCGAAAAGGTATTTCTTGCTGACGGAGATGCCATGGTTCTTTCAAATGAGCATCTGATGCGGATTCTGAATAAGATAAAGACAACACTTCCTGAGTGTCAGCGCGTGGGTATATACGCAACACCCCATGACATCATCAGAAAAACCCATGAAGAGCTGGTTGAATTAAGAAAAAACGGAATAGGAATTGCGTATATGGGTGCGGAATCGGGAAGTGCCGGAATTCTTAAGGAAATAAAAAAGGGAGTCACTCCGGAAGAAATGATTGAGGCCTGTCATAAGCTGAATGATGCGGGAATACAGTCTTCGGTTACTTTTATTTCCGGACTGGGCGGCAAGAACAACTGGAGAGAACATGCGGTTGAGACCGGAAAGCTTATCAGTAAAATGGAGCCTTCATATGTGGGGCTTCTGACTCTGATGGTTGAATGGGAGGCACCGCTGTATAACGATATCAGAAGCGGAAAATTTGAGCTGCTTTCTCCGGAGGAGGTTCTGGTTGAAACGGCAGAGCTTATCAGGAATATTGAACTGGATAAAAAATGTGTTTTCAGAAGTAATCATGCTTCGAATTATATCTCTCTGAGGGGAGATTTACCATATGACAAAGAAAAACTGCTGAAAACGATAGATACGGCATTAAAACATGCGGGAATGATAAAGGATGAACGTTTCAGAATGCTGTAGCGGCAGCAGAATGCTCTGAATAATCTGAAACGAAAATAAACGGAGAAGATATGAAAATACTGCTCACAACATTGAATTCAAAATATATTCATTCAAATCTGGCACTTAAATACCTGTACGAAAGTGCAGGTATTTATCGCGATTTGATAGATATTAAGGAATTTACAATCAATAACGATGACATGTCGGTTTTTATGGAAATAATGATGGGGCATTATGATGTCATCTGTTTTTCGTGCTACATATGGAACATTACCCGGACTCTGGGGCTGATTCGGGATATTCGCATGGCGAGTCCCGCGACAAAAATCGTTGTGGGAGGACCGGAGGTAAGCTTTGATGCGGAAAGCTTTATGAAGAAGCACGATGAAATAGATGTCCTGATTTCCGGTGAAGGAGATGAGGTTTTTCCGAAGCTGATAGAGAATATTGTGAGCTCAGGAGGAAGTTTAGAACGACGGATAATATATGCCGAGGCGGTCAGCGAGGCTGCCATACCTTTTCCGTATACAAATTCGATGATTGATAAGAACCGAATCGTATACTATGAATCGGCAAGAGGATGTCCTTTCAGCTGCAGTTTCTGTCTGTCGTCAGTCAGCAGAGGAGTAAGGCTGTTCCCGATGGAGCGGGTTAAGCGGGAACTTGAGTTTTTTCTGAAACAGAGGGTGAAACAGGTTAAATTTGTTGACCGGACTTTCAACATTGACGAAAAACGCTCGGCAGAGATGATGAATTTTATTATTCAAAATGATAACGGAATTACCAACTTTCATTTTGAATTATGCGGGGATCGAATATCGGAGGATATGCTTTCTGCCTTCGAAAAATCGAGGAACGGTCTGTTTCAGGTTGAAATAGGGGTTCAGTCGGTGCATGAAGAAGTATTGACAGCCTGCAGCAGAAAAGTGGACTTTGAAATGATTAGTAAAAACACAAAAAGAATCATCGCCGGAGAAAATGTTCATGTACATCTTGATTTGATTGCGGGACTTCCCTATGAAACAGCGGAAATGTTTAAGGAATCCTTCAACAGAGTATATTCACTTGAACCTCATGATCTGCAGCTGGGATTTTTAAAGCTTCTGAAAGGTACACAGCTCAGAGAGAGAGCAGATGAATACGGATATATATGGCGTGACAGAGAGCCCTATGAGATAATTTCAAATAATTATATTAGCAGTGATGAGCTGCTGGAGCTGAAAAGAGTAGAGCATGTTCTTGAACTGTATTTCAATAAACCCGGATTCAGAAATACTCTCAGATATTTGCTGGATACAACCGGAAAGAAACCGTATGATTTTTATCTGGATTTTTCAGAGTATTATTATTCAAAGGGTTACAGCAATTCATCACTGAGCAGAGCTGTCTTATATGAAATCTTATGGGAATATTCTGAACTGTCGGGCCCGGAGGAAACAGAGGGTTTGAAGGAGCTTATGCTTTATGATAAAATATCCGCGGCGGCAGCCTCGCAGTTCAGTGATAAAAAATATGCGGATTGTGTTCATTCATATATTAAGGAGAATTTCCCGGAATACAGGGAAATCGCAGCCGGGCGGCTGATTAATCAGCTGAATTATATGGCATTTCAGTATAATGTTGATGATTATGCGTCAGGCAGTACCGGTCTTAAAAAAACGGATAAAAAAAGGCTTCTTGTTTTCAAACCGGGTGAAAAAAATGCCGCAGGACAGGCGAAATGCATAAGAATTGAAACAGATAATCGGATAATGATGTGAAAAAGAGTTTTCGGAGGTAATTACTTTGTCAAAAAAAGTCGAACAGTATTTTAAAGAGGTAATGGATAAAATCGTGTTTATTAATCTGAGCAATGATTTTCTGGATAAGCATGTTAATCTGAGATTTTTAAAAGGGGTGCCTATTCCTATTTCCCTTGAGGTTCTCGAAAACGAGGCGAAAAAGAGCGGAGGCGGTAAAAAGGGTTTCTCTCCCGCGGCGGCTGCCCAGGCGATGATTTTCGTTATCGGAGCCAGTGAAAATTTCCCTTATGCGGAGCAGTATAAGAGATTTCTCAAATATAATATAAAAGGACTGTATGTGGCAACACTGGCCAGCGGTATTGATATGGCACAGAGCGGAAGACTAATGGAGGCTGCAATTGTCCTGCGGGCGGCGGACATTTACGACAGATGGAGCAGAAAAGATGCTGTGATCGATGGGCCGACTCTTAGAGACCCGAAGCTTCCGCAGACTCCCGATGCGATATATAATTATGCAAGAGTCTGCCGGGACATATATATGAACGAAGAAGAGGAAGATCAGACTAAAAGAGCCGTGTTCAGAGAAGAATCTGTAAGTGCCTTTGAACGTCTTATGAAGGAATTTCCTGCCTATGACCAGAGTTATTATTTCCTGGGTTTCTTCTATATGAACAAAAAAAGATATCAGGATGCGAAAAATGTCTGGACGAAGTTCCTGAAGCTCACAAAAGAAACTGTAATGGCCGAAGACGTCAGGGAAAGAATGGAACAGGTGGATGATTTAATTATCTACGAAAAGGGTTATCTTGAGGTTATGAATGACAGGGCGGAAGAAGGACTTGAGATATTACTCCCTCTTTATGAAAAATACAGGGAATGGTGGAATCTGCTTTTCTTCATCGGACTGGCATACAGAAAGCTGGGAGAGTACGAAAAAGCAAAGTTTTTCTTTAAGGAAGTGGTGAGAATAAAACCTTCACAGAGTGATGCATATAACGAACTGGGTTTATGCTGTGCATCTTTATCGGAATATCCCGATGCCGAAAAATACTTCAAAAAAGCTGCGCTTATTGAAGAAAACGATCCGGAGCTGCTCTGCAATCTGGCTGCGGTATATATTAACTGGGGAAAGCCCGATGAAGCGGAAAAAACTCTTCTGAAAGCAGAGGAAATAGCTCCGGGCGAAGAAATCACAAAGCTCTGGAGAATGGAACTGGAAAAAATAAAAAAAGCATAATAATAAAACAATAATACCGGCGACAACCGGTATTATTGTTTTATACGTATGAAATTTAATTATAGGTATTTATTCATTGACTTTGCCTTCCGTAATGTCAATCATACCTCTGTAATAATCCTGAGCCTCGGTTACAAATCTTACCGTGCCGTCAAACCTGTCTACTCTGTAAAATGCACGGAATCCTGATTCGTCATCGGATATACCGAAAGAAACAAGATAGGCATCTTCGTTTTTATCGGTAATTTCCCCGTTATCCACACCTTTGTACTGTCGGTATTTTGTAACAGCCGACGGACGGGAGAGCTCTATGGCTTTCTGTTCGGTGATTTTAACAGGCTGGGGATTTTCAATGACTTTTCCTGCTGTTATGTCAATCATACCGCTGAAATATTCCTGTGCTTCGGTTACGAATCTTACAGTACCGTCGAGTTTGCCGACTCTGTAAACGGCAGTGAATCCTGATTCTTCATCGGAAATACCGAAGGAAACAAGATAAGCATCACCGTTCTGGTCTAATATCATACCGTTATCCACACCGTCATAGCTACTGTATTTTGTGACAGCCGAAGGGCGTGAAAGCTCGATGGCTTTTTCATCGGTTATTTCGATCTGTTTTGGATTTTTGATTAATTTACCCTCAGTGATATCAATCATACCACTGTAGTAGTCCTGTGCTTCGGTTACGAATCTGGCAGCACCGTCAAATTTGCTGACGCTGTAATAAGCACAGAATCCCGCACCTTCATCACCGTCGGCTATTCCGAAGGAAACCAGGTAAGCATCGCCGTTCTGGTCTAATATTTCTTCACCGTCAATCTTAAGTGGGCTCTTGTATTTTTCAACAGCCATAGGACGTGCAATCTCGATAGCTTCTGTTTCCGAAATGATTATTCCGGCGGATTTGTCAACAGAACGGTCGTACTGCTGGTCTGACTCTGCTTTTTTGCCGCAGCCTGCAAAACAGGAAAAGGTAAGAGCGATGATTAACAATAAAACTGTTATTTTTGAAATTTTTTTCATTTTTTACCTCCTGATAGTTATCAATTTGATAATTACAAACTGTTCGATGAAAAAAGTGAACTGATTGTAATAACTATTATTATACGGACAGCATCAGCCGATGTCAACAACGTGACATATGTTATTAATAATATAAATGTAACAACCTGCTGATATACTCTTTAAAAGAAAAGTGATATAATAAACCGAAATAATTAAGAATCATATCATACTGTTAAATACGATTCGGCATGATAATCTGTGAACATTAACAAAGGAGTGACATATGAAAAAAATACTGATATTTATATTATTGATGGCGGGTATTGCGGCGATCCCACTGAGCGTATCTGCGGAAAATGCGTCAGTGGTACTTCCGACATATAAATGTATAATAAATGACAGTGATATTTACTATAAGGATTCTCAGTATCCCTTACTGTCATACAAAGACATAACCTATTTTCCGATGACATGGAATTACTGCAGGGCTATGGATCTGGATGTTCAGTGGGTTGACGGTGAAGGACTGTATATTGCATCAAAGCCCACATTGGATAAACCGGAGTTTCAGGTTTATCCGTTGGAGAACAAAACCGTGAATAAAAGTAATATGACGGCAGTCAGGGTTGAATATCCTGTGTTCATTGACGGAAAAACAGCATATCGCGATCCGACATATCCATTGCTGAATTTCAGGGGAATCACCTATTTTCCGATGACCTGGACATACGCTCATGACACTTTTGGATGGAATCTGTGTTTCGAAAACCGGGTTTTTAATGTAGATACTTTGCCGGACAGCATTACATATATTACAGCCAAAGCTGATGAAAACGGAATAAAGTATGAAAAGAATAAAGACGGAAAAACGGACAACACTATGTATTATCTTGATTATGCAACAGGAAACACCACTTCTAAGCAAGTGACAGATGAAGAAAAAAAACAGGCTCTTATTTCTGATGAAACAGAAGCTGACGTTATCAGTGACCGGATTTCCCTTAAGGGATACGATATCTGCCTTGACGGAAAAAAACTGGCTGAATTCAAAGCTGTGAAAGACGGTACTGCGGCAGGGGCAGATACAGAGATTTACGGCTCGGAAAAAACTGTTAACGGAGTAACCTGTCTGTTGATAAGAGCATATCATTCACTTGAGATTCCGGCACCTTATACTCCTGCGGAGGTTTATCTTTACATAAAAAACGGTACGGAATATGAATTAATTGCCGAAGGTGAGGAACTGCGGAATACAGGTAAAGCAGGAAATTACACCTATATTGAGACAGCAAAACTGAGCGGATACAGAAATACTGTGTTTAACTATTCTATTCTGTACAGAATAGACGAATCGGGTAAGCCTGTGTGTTTAAACGCCGAAAAAACCTTTGAAAACTACAAGAGCATTTCATTAATCGGCATTTCCGGCGGGAAGGCTTATCTGAAATGTCTCTGGTGTCCGGAATCAGGAACTGTATCTATGTTTTCGGGAGAAGAATACATGAGCGTTTCACCTGTGAATGACGGATTTTTCGTTTATGACGGAAGCAGCCTGAAACAGATTCACAAATATGTTTTCAGCAACCTGGCCTTTGTAAACAGTAAAGGTGAAATATATATTGCAAATAATTATAGAGGAACATTATCAAAGCTTTAATGCGAAAAAAACGGTATCAGCCAGTAATTCCGATATGCTTCTCAGCTGTTATGATATAATAATGTCACTTGAAATCAAAGCGGCAGGGCGGAAACCGCACTTGCGTTACAGTGCTATCTTGTTAAAATAATACTATCCCCGGAAAGGACTCCGGCTTTTAACGTTATTTGAAAAAGGAGAATACCATGGAAACGGAAAACAAGGTACATAGTAAACTGTATTATGAACTGACGGATAAAGATGATAAGAAAGCCTATGCCAGAACAAAGGAAGTGGCAGCGGAGTCAGAGTTTTCGGATAAGTATTATTCATATTTACCTGAATTCTGCGAACTTCTGGCAAACGGCAAATCATATATAAGAACCCGTGCCTTCATATTGTGCTGTTCCCAGTCAAAGTGGGACATACGGGGAGAAATAAAGAAAATTTTCCCTCATATGCTGGCCCTGCTTCATGACAGCAAACCTGCTGTGGTAAGACAGTGTCTGAAGGCCATCGCCGAGGTGGCTGTTTACCGTACTGAACTGTGCGGCCGGATAGAAGAGGAGATTTCGAAAATTGATTTATCAGAATATAAAGAAAGCATGTCGGAATTGATAAGGAAGGATATCGACGAACTTCGAAGCATATTGATGAGTGCAGGGAATAACAGAATAAATTATTATTTTAATGGTTCCTCCGTGAGCCCAGGTAATCTATCAGCCGGCAGGAGAAATGCGGCCGTGAGGCTAGAGGATTTGTCAGAAAGTGCGAATGATTTGCGGGTGCATTCATATGATTTGCACGGAAGCACATATGATAATCCTATAGTGGACAATTTGAATGTGAGTCACCGTGTTTCGCCGACAGCGAAAGCAATTGATTGTTCAGATTTGTTTTCAATAGAAGTGGCCGGGAAAGTCCTGGATTTTCATCGGAGTATACCGGGTTATGCGCCGACAAGACTGGTGAGTCTTGAAGCACTCGCAGTGAAGCTGGGGGTTGAATCAATCTGCGTTAAAGACGAAAGCAGCCGTTTCAGCCTTAATGCATTCAAAGGATTGGGAGGCTCTTACTGCATTGCATCATACCTGGCGAAACAGTTTAATATTCCTCAGAATGAACTCTGCTATAACCGGCTAAGAAATCTGAAAGATAAAGGACTTTTGAAAAACATGACCGTGTGTACCGCTACTGACGGAAATCACGGAAGAGGTATAGCCTGGGCCGCAAACAGACTTGGAATCAGGTGTCATGTTTATCTGCCGAAGGGAAGCTCGGAGGAAAGGCTGAATAACATTCTTAAGGAGAATGCCGAAGCCGAGATCACTTCAATGAATTATGACGATACCGTCAGGTATGCGTCAGAAATGGCAGAAGAAAACGGCTGGATTCTTATGCAGGATACGTCGACCGATAATGCAAACGGAACAAATGAAGCGGATGTGCCTGATGAGATGCTGATACGGCTGATGCAGGGTTATACATCGATGGCGGCGGAAATAAGTGAACAGTGGAGAGGAAATGCTCCGACTCATGTTTTCCTTCAGGCAGGAGTAGGAGCAATGGCCGGAGCTATGACAGCCTGTTTTGCCGATTTGTTTAAAAAAGAAAAACCCGTATTCATCATAGTTGAATCCAATAAGGCGGACTGTATTTACCGGACTGCAGCCGCAGATGACGGAAAGCTCCATTATGTTGGCGGAGATTTGTCTACTATTATGGTCGGACTGGCCTGTGGGGAACCGTGTGCACCGGCCTGGGAAATATTAAAAAACAAAGCGACCTGCTTCCTGTCGGTTTCGGATGAAATAGCAGTTTCGGGTATGAGAAAACTTGGAAAACCGGAAAAAGGCGATCCTGTGATAATATCAGGCGAAAGCGGAGCGGTAACGCTGGGGGCGGTTGCTGAAATCGCGGGAAATGATGATTACGCACTGCTTAGAAAACATCTGGGACTGAATTCGGATTCAAGGGTTCTGGTAATATCGACGGAAGGCGATACAGACAGGAAAAATTACGAAAAAATAATGAAAATATGATTAACCGGATAGATTCAGGGCAATTGATTGCATAATAATAAATGTATTTCGTTAATGGAAGACAAAATAAACAGTATTCGGAGGTGTGAAATGAAAATTACAAGTATCGACATTATCAAAGCGCATACAGGCGGACGGGCATCCGACGGCACATGGTGGAATCCAATCTTTCTGAAAGTTAATACAGACGAAGGAATTACCGGCTACGGCGAAATAGGCCTGGCCTATTCCGATGCCATTAATGCTGCTGTGGGAATATGTAAGGATTTCTGCCAGATTATTATAGGCATGGATCCTATGAATAACGAAAAAATCTGGGATGTGCTTCATCGCAGCACTTTCTGGGGGCAGGGAGGAGGTACCGTAATTTTTGCCGGTATCAGTGCAATAGATATCGCATTATGGGATATCAAAGGTAAAGCCTGCAATATGCCGGTTTATAAGCTGCTCGGAGGAAAGACCAACGAAAAACTGAGAACTTACGCGAGTCAGATACAGTTTGACTGGGCAAAGGAAAGTAAGAATCTGGTTTATCCGGAAGAATATGCCGAAGTTACAAGAAAAGCAATGGCTGACGGGTATGACTGCGTAAAGGTTGATCCCCTGGGAGTCGATATGGACGGAAACTGGAACTGGAATTATCCACCGCTTCTGGAGTATGATATGATAAAAACCGGTGTTGAAAGAATCGAGGCGATACGCGAAGCCGGCGGTGACAATATGGATATTATTGTTGAAATGCATTCGCAGACAAATACGAATACGGCAATTCAGTTTGCACAGGAACTGGAAAATCTGAGATGCTTCTATTATGAAGAACCGACCCAGCCGCTGAATCAGTCATTATTTAAGGAAATATCAAGAAAAGTTAAAATGCCGCTGGCCAGCGGTGAAAGAATATACAGCAGATGGGGATACAGACCTTTCCTTGAAGATCGCTCGCTGTCTGTTATTCAGCCTGATCTGGGCAACACCGGAGGAATAACAGAGGGTAAAAAAATATGCGACATGGCATATATTTATGATGTAGGTGTTCAGCTTCATTTGTGCGGAGGCCCGATTGCAATTGCAGCGGCTCTTCAGCTGGAAACTGTAATTCCGAATTTCCTGATACATGAGCATCATCAGTATGCACTGATTGAAGACAATATTAATATGTGTAAATACGATTATCAGCCGCATAACGGCTATTACGAAGTACCGGAGTTGCCGGGAATAGGCCAGGAAGTAACTGATGACACAATCAAAAAGGCGGAAGTTATTACAATAAAGTAAATGCTATCAGTTATATAAAACATATAATTCTTTCTGTGTGCTGTCATCAGTCTGAACTTAATAGAATATAAAAAGTATTGTTACTATTCACAGCCGTTGAGAAACAATTATAGATTTAGTATTGTACTAATTAGATTCGAAGCAGAGACCAATCATTTACCCTTTGAATTGAATGACTATGAATAGTAACAAAGTATTACAGGAAATATATAAAAAAAACATTGACAATCCTGTAGA
>DCHZ01000035.1 GCA_002315385.1 Firmicutes bacterium UBA1739
ACGAGAGGACCGGGATGGACATACCGCTGGTGCACCAGTTGTTCCGCCAGGAGCATAGCTGGGTAGCTACGTATGGACGGGATAAGAGCTGAAAGCATCTAAGTTCGAAGCCCCCCTCAAGAATAGATTTCCTGTATCCTTGGATACGAAGACCCGTGAGAGACTATCACGTAGATAGGTCGGAGGTGTAAGTGCAGTAATGTATTAAGCTGACCGATACTAATAGGTCGAATGCTTAACCAGAGAGGTTATGGTTAAGAAAGTTGAAGAGAGAGAAAGATATTAAATAGATAGTAAGGCATTATTCAGTTTTGAGGGTACTCAAAACAAATTATGTAATTACAATTAACAAGCAAATATTTGGTGGCAATAGCTGGGAGGCTACACCTGTTCCCATCTCGAACACAGAAGTTAAGCTCCCAAACGCTGATGATACTTGGTGGGTGACTGCCCGGGAAAGTAAGAAGCTGCCAATTAGAAAGACTACATCGGAAGGTGTAGTCTTTTTTTAATATTAAACAGAACTGTGCAGGAAATTTTGCTTAGTGCAAGGAAAGGCAATGAGAGATGAAGAGCGTACTTCAGTACGTGACTGAAGAGTGAAGCAGGCTTGACACAGCTTATTCTAAGCAGGATAATGCACGTGATATTCACATTTACAGCCGAAAGGAATTTGAAGCTACGGGAGTTATGTCCTTTTATCCGCCCGGGTGCTAATATAATATTCTCATTATGAGTTGAAAGGTTTATTTTTAAGTATGTAACGATGTTTATCTGAAATGGTTATGAACAGTCTTGAGCAAAGTATATTACGATGTTATAATAAATGCATCAGTTAAATAAAGGTGGTTATTTTATGGAGAATAAAGGGATTAAAAGTACCGGGAAACCCGGGAGAAATAATTCGCAGACAAAAGCCGGATATTCAACTAAGGTTAAGGGCAGACAGAAAACCATATTTGCGATTTTCGGTATTCTGCTTTGCGTTATATTAGCTCAGGGTATTATTACCTGTGTAGGATTAAAAAATCAGGAAAGAAAGATTGCAAATGAATATAATCAGCTTATAGAAAAAAAGGCTGATCTTGAAGAAACTCTGCAATATATTAATACTCCCGAGTACATTGAACAGAGTGCCAGAGAAATGCTGAAAATGGTGATGCCGGGTGAAGTATTGTATGTATTAAGAGATGAAGGCGAGGGTAAGTCAGAGAATGGCAACGGACAGTAAGGAGAAATCAGCTTTAAACAGAGTAGTAATTAAAGAAGTTATTGTTGTTGAAGGTAAGGACGATGAGGCAGCTATTAAGAGAGCTTTGGATGCGGAGGTTATTATAACCCACGGCTATGGAATCTCTCAGGCTGCAATTAAGCGAATTGCGGAAGCTTATGAACGCTGCGGCATTATTATATTTACGGACCCGGATTACGCCGGAGATAATATCAGGAAAAAACTGACTGCAAAATTTCCTGATGCAAAGCATGCATACATTTCAAGAGAGGCCGGAACGAGAGGCAGTGATATAGGAGTTGAAAATGCTTCACCCGAAAATATAATCATGGCTTTGAAAAAATCCCGGGCTGTACAGAAAGATATCGAAGATAAGTTTACCATGACAGATATGATAAATGCGGGACTTTGCGGAGACGGGGATTCGGCCGAAAAGAGAGAAAAAATAGGAGAAAAACTGGGAATAGGATATGGCAATACTAAAACCTTTCTGCGAAGGATTAACAGATATGGTATTACCGGGGAAGAGTTTGCAAAAGCCTGTGAGGGAATAATTGATTGATGCAAATCGTGAATTATCCGGACATAAAGAGACTTCAGAAAACAGGGTTGCCGGAAAGATTGGAGATAAAATGGGAAATAAGTATTCGGAAAACAGAATCAGGGCTATTATGGCAAGACATCGTGCCGGATTTTCAAAAAATTTAGGACAGAATTTTCTCACAGACTATACTGTAATTGAAGCTATTGCAGAAGGTGCGGAAATCAATGAAGAGGATCACGTTATTGAAATAGGTCCCGGAATCGGTGTTCTGACAATAGAATGTGCCGACAGAGCAGGCTTTGTGTCCGCAGTTGAAATTGATAAAAAGCTTATCCCTATATTAGAGGAAACCGTTCGAGGTTATGACAATATAGAAATAATAAACAGGGATATCCTTAAAACAGATATCGAAGAAATATGCAGAAATGCACAGAATAACAATTTGAATCTTAAAAGAGTAAAAATTGTAGGGAATTTACCTTATTATATTACAACACCTATTATTATGAAGCTTTTAGAGGAAAATGTCCCGGCCGAAAGTATTACAATTATGATGCAGAAAGAGGTTGCGGACAGATTGATTTCAGCTCCCGGTAAAAAAACCTATGGAGCAATTTCTTTGGCGGTGCAATACTACTGTACAATTGATGAAATTATTCAGGTGCCGGCGGAAGCTTTTGTTCCGAAGCCAAAGGTTGATTCCACAGTGCTAAGGCTTAATATAAGAAAAGAGAAACCGGTGAGACTGAAAGACGAGGCTGTCTTTTTTTCGGTAATTAAAGCCGGCTTTTCCCAAAGAAGAAAAACTCTGCTGAACTGTCTGCTGGGAATCTGCGGAATGGAGAAAGGAGAGTTGTCTGAATTTCTGGAAAATCTGGGCATTGATTCGAAAAGAAGAGCGGAAACTCTGGATATGGATGAGTTTGCCGAAATTGCCAATGCACTTGTAAGTAAGGTAGAATAATGGTTATTGATATTATAATTTTGAGCTGTCTTGTATTCTTTGCCATAATGGGATACAGAAAAGGTTTCGGAAAAAGTATTCGCTTTTTAATAAGCTGGATTGCGGCTGTTGCAGGCGGGTTTGTATTATACGAACCCGTAAGATTGTATTTAGAGGAAATAATGATAATGCCGGAATGGATGAATGATATTATCATATTTATTGCTGTGGTGCTGGCAATAAAGCTGGTAATAAATGTGGTATTTTATTTACTGAGACCGAAGAAAAAAATTCCGGTTATAAGTACATTCAATAAACTGCTGGGTGCAGGCGCAGGTCTGGCAAAAGGGATAATTATTGTATGGATAGCATCACTGGTTCTGCTGCCGGTAATTTCCGCAGGAGGTATTGACGATGAAAACAGCAGCTTTTCAGATTCAAAAATCCTTCCGCTGCTCAAAGAGTATAATCCGGTGACACCGATATAACGATTCTTAAATAACTGGTTATAATACTTTCCTGCATTCCCGATAGCGCAGATTCAAAAAGCCTCGCCGTAGCACCACTACGACTGCGTTTTTTGAACTTCACTATCGAAAAAGCATTCTGCGTAGTAGTCCGGTTATTCTGCGAGCGTTATACCAGGCTCAGCGTAATAGAATAGAAAACTTATTTTGCGATTTCGTGAAGGAACAAACTGGTACGAAAAAATTTGAAAGTAATTCCGGTTTTCGGGGAGAAGAATAATGGAAATCAATATCGGAGATATAATAGAGTTAAAAAAGCAGCATCCTTGCGGCGGAAAAGAATTTGAGGTTGTCAGAGCAGGTATGGACTTCAGAATACGCTGTTTAAAATGTGATGCTCAGGTATGGATTACAAGAAGCAAATTAGAGAAAAGAATAAAGAGGATAAAGTAAATGATGAATATTTTATTGACTAACGATGACGGGATTCATGCAAAGGGAATACGGACTCTGGCGAAGGCTTTGTCCGAAATTGCCAATGTGTATGTTGTTGCTCCGGAAACCCAGCGCAGTGCCTGCGGTCACGGCATTTCCATACACAGTACAATACTGGTAAGAGAGGAAGAATTTGAGCATGCGATAAAGGCATGGAGTATCAGCGGTACGCCGGCGGATTGCGTAAAGCTCGGAATTCGCGAACTCGTAGATTCTGTGGATCTTGTGGTTTCGGGAACCAATCTCGGAGCCAATTTAGGAAATGACTGTTTTTATTCGGGTACGGTTTCCGCAGCCGCAGAGGCGGTATTCAGTGATTATCCGGCAGTTGCGGTTTCAATCTGCAGCCACAAACCGGAAAATTATGAGCCTTCTATGAAATTTGCAAAAAAAGTAATAACAAAGGTTTCTGATGAAGGTCTGCCCCCGGGAACTATGTTAAATGTCAATTTACCGGATCTGCCCGAGGAGGGAATTAATGGGGTCAGAGTTACCCGTATGGGAAGGGTAAAGTATGATGAAAACTTTAAACATGGAAAATCCAGCTTCGGAGACAGTTTTTACTGGTATAACGGTATTCCCATCAGGCTGAATCAGCGACCGGATTCGGACATTCAGGCAATCCGGGACGGTTATATCTCGGTTTCGTTAATAAAATTCGATCTTACGGATTTTGAAAACATGAACAGAATAAAGGAATGGGAGCTTACATATTAAAATAAAGAATTTACGGTTTAATAAAAAGTGACGGATTCACCGCATTTGCAATAGATTACACGGATAATAATAAGGAAAGGAAAAGCCAGAGAAAAACCATGAAAACAGAAAGATTAAAAAAGGATAACAGTGTTCTGGTGGCGATAGACTATCAGACAAAACTGGTGCCGGCTATGTATGAAAAAGAGAAGCTGGTTGAAAAATCAGGAAAGCTTATTGAAGGCTTCGGAATACTGGGTTTACCGGTAATATTTACTCAGCAGTATTCAAAAGGTCTGGGTGAAACAATTGATGAATTAAAAAAAATAGACTGTGATGCGGTTTTTGTGGAAAAGAATACCTTCAGTGCATGGGCTAATGAAGAATTCAGGAAAAAAGTAAAGGATACCGGAAGAAAAGTTGCCGTTGTTATTGGAATTGAAACTCATGTCTGTGAGCAGCAGACAGTACTGGACATGATAGAAGAGGGTTATCATGTATATGTGGCGGCAGACTGTGTTTCCTCCAGAGATTCTTTTGACCGGGATGTGGCAATAGACAGAATGCGTGATGCCGGTGCGGTTATTACGACATATGAATCAATTCTGTTTGAGCTTTTGGGTTGGTCAAAGGCGGAGGAATTCAAGCAGATTTCGGCACTTGTCAGATAAATGAACAGTAACAGCAGGACTTTCCTAAATGAAAGATGTTCTAATCATGAATAATACTTATGACATGCATTAAAAATAATAATAACATATGTCGAAAAAGTGCATAATAATGGGGAATTAAGTATTGATATTTTAAAAGAAATGAGATAAAATATTTGTAACAAGAAAGTTAAAAAATTAACAAAGTATAAAGAAAGGAGCCGGTATTATGCGAGATGTAGTAATCGTAAGTGCGGTAAGAACACCGGTTGGAAGCTTCGGCGGTGCATTGAAAGAGATTTCAGCTGCACGTTTGGGAGAAATCGTAGTAAAAGAGGCATTAAAGAGAATCGATTTAAAGCCGGAAATGGTAGAAGAACTAATTTTTGGCTGTGTACTTCAGGGGGGTCTTGGACAGAATGTTGCACGTCAGGTATGTCTTAAAGCAGGACTGCCGATTGAAGTTCCTGCACTTACAATAAACAAGGTGTGCGGTTCGGGTCTGAGAGCAGTCAGCCTGGCAGCACAGGTAATCAAATCAGGAGATGCCGATATCATGGTTGCCGGAGGTACGGAAAGCATGAGCCAGAGCCCGTATCTTGTTCCGTCAGGCAGATGGGGCCAGAGAATGGGTGACGGAAAATTAGTTGACCTTATGATTAAAGACGGTCTCAGTGATGTATTTTACGGACATCATATGGGTATCACTGCGGAAAATGTTGCAATTGAATGGAATATCTCAAGAGAAGATATGGATGCTCTGGCAGTTCAGTCACAGAAGAGAGCGGAAAATGCAATAAAAGAAGGAAAATTCAGAGAAGAAATCGTTCCGATTGCAATTCCTCAGAAGAAAAAAGACCCGATTGTATTTGATACAGATGAGTATCCTAAATTCGGGACAAGTATTGAAAAGATTTCTCAGCTTCAGCCTGCATTTACAAAAGGCGGTACAGTAACTGCGGCAAATGCATCAGGTATCAATGACGGTGCAGCGGCATTTGTTCTTATGTCAGCGGAAAAAGCCGAATCTTTAGGATTAAAGCCATTATGTAAAATCCGTGCATATGCTTCTGCAGGTGTTGATCCGAGAGTCATGGGAACAGGTCCTATTCCTGCATGTAAGAAAGCACTTAAGAAGGCTGAACTTGAAGTGGAGGATTTAGATCTTATTGAATCCAATGAAGCTTTTGCGGCTCAGGCACTGGCTGTAACAAGAACTCTGGGATTTGATCCTGAAATTACAAATGTAAACGGCGGAGCAATTGCCATCGGTCATCCTATCGGTGCATCCGGCGGCAGAATTCTCTGTACACTTATTTATGAAATGAAGAAGAGAAATTCAAAGTACGGTCTGGCTACATTATGTATCGGAGGCGGAATGGGTACAGCAATGGTAGTAGAAAGAGATACCGAGAAAAAATAAGTCATATTTTTCCTGACGGTCATGTAAAAACGCATGACCGTTTTTTATTTGGTAAACACTTATGCGGATACATTCTTTTCGGTTGAAAATTCTTCAGATAATTGTAATACTCTACTGTATGCTTCGTCGGGAGATGAACTGATATCACCGGGATATGTGCCGAAATCCGGAGAACGGCTGCTTATCTGGACATGATGAGCATTAAAACCGGTAAGCTCCGGCTGTTGGAAGCAGCATCCCGCAATACTGCAGACAACACCTGAAAAACAGCAGATATCGGGCATATTAAGCAGCAATAATGGAAATCATCGATAACAGCAATATTGTCGATAATAGAGAAAATCAGAGCGTGACAGACCCATATGCGAGTACAGCTGCCGGTGATACGGCAGCTGATATGTTTATTCCGTAGGGAGCCTTCTATTTCATTTTTTCCTGTTTGATTTTGTGGTCGATAATATGTCTGGAAGCAAGTTCTTCCATTACATCATCTACGCTTATACCCATTTCCACCATCATAACCATTACATGGTACATAAGGTCCGCAATTTCATAGATGGTTTCGGGTTTATCATTTCCCTTGGAGGCGATGATGACTTCGGTGCATTCTTCACCGACTTTTTTCAGAATTTTGTCACGGCCTTTTTCAAAAAGATAGGATGTATATGAACCTTCCGGCATTTCGGCTTTTCGGCCTTCGAGAAGTTTATAAAGTGTTTTCGGATCAAACCCTTTTTCTTCGGCACCCGAAGCTTCACCGAGAATCGGATCCATAAAGCATGAATCGGTGCCTTTATGACAAGCGGGACCGTCTTTATGGACTTTGACAGTCAGAGCATCCAGATCGCAGTCCGCCGTAATGCTGACTATATGCTGATAATTTCCGGAAGTTTCCCCTTTTCTCCACAGTTCCTGACGGGAGCGGGACCAGAAACAGGTTTTACCCTCTTTCATACTGATTTCAAGGCTTTCTTTATTCATATATGCCAGTGTAAGTACTTTGTCAGTGTCGGCATCCACAACGATTGCCGGGATAAGACCTTTTTCATCAAATTTTAAATTTTCTATAGCTGCCATTTTTTCTCCTTTTTTATTTTATACTCGCCAGATTTTCAGACTGCTGAATACAAGTACCGCAGGTAAGCGGAAAACAATTCCGGAGACCGGAATCAATCCCGCATTCAACAGTTTATAAGTTTATATTCTGACATTTATACCCTTCGATTTTAATTCGGTTTTTAAATCCGAAATCGACACTTCCCCGAAATGGAAGATAGATGCGGCAAGACCTGCGTCAATGTCGGGAATCTCATTGAACAGAACGGTAAAGTCATTTATGCACCCGGCACCGCCGGAAGCAATTACCGGGACACTGACCAGCTCATTCACGGCCTTCAGCATTTCAAGGTCGAAACCTTTTTTCACTCCGTCGGTATCTATGCTGTTTACAACAATTTCTCCCGCTCCGCTCTCTTCACCTTTTTTTATCCATTCAAGGGCATCCATTCCGGTATTTTCACGTCCGCCTTTGGCAAATACGCAGAAATGACCGTCCACTCTTTTGACATCCACGGAAAGAACAACGCACTGGTCTCCGTATTTCTGAGCAGCGGCAGCAATTAAATCCGGATTTTTTATTGCACCGGAATTAACGGAAACTTTATCCGCACCGCATTTCAGAACCCTGTCAAAATCATCAAGAGTGTTTATTCCGCCTCCGACAGTCAACGGAATGAAAATTTTTGATGCGACTTCCTTTAATATGTCGGTAAACAGGGCTCGTCCTTCGTAAGATGCCGTAATATCATAAAACACCAGCTCGTCGGCACCGTTTTTGCTGTAAAAATCAGCCAGTTTTACCGGAGAAGATACATCTGCAAGACCCAGAAAATTTACACCTTTTACTACTCTGCCGTTCTTTACATCAAGACATGGAATTATTCGCTTGGTAATCATATAATGCTCCTTTCTATAGCTCGCAGAAAGCTCTGAGTATATTCATGCCGACTTCACCGCTTTTTTCGGGATGAAACTGAACCCCGAAAACATTTCCGGAAGACACGGCCGCAGTAAGCTCTTTTCCGTATTCAGTTGAAGCAATGAGAGAATCATCACATTCCGAACCGTAAAACGAATGTACGAAGTATACATAATCATTTTCTTTAATTTTACTGAATATAGGACTGATTTCACGTCCTTTCGGAAAATGAAGCGCATTCCAGCCAATATGCGGAATTTTATAATTTGCCGGAATTTCCGGTGCAATAGGTCTGACGGAACCCCTGATGAGACCGAGCCCCCGATGCTCTCCGTATTCATAGCTTTTTTCAAAAAGAAGCTGCATACCGAGACATATACCCAGGAGAGGTTTTCCGGCCCGGGCCTGCTCACAAACCAGCTCTCCCAGGCCTGAATCCTTCAGCTTCTGAGCGGCATCTGCAAAAGCACCCACACCGGGTAGAATTATTTTATTGCTGTTTTTAATTATTTCGGGATCGGAAGTCAGAACAGCATCTGCTCCGATATATTTAAAAGAACTGTAGAGGGAAAAAATATTTCCGACACCGTAGTCTATAATTGCTATCATTTTTTTCTCCTGTGAAGATATTAAAAAGGTTGATTTGAGCAGTAACTATAAAAGACCTTTGGAAGACGGGACTTCATCAGCAAAGGCTGTATTGATTTTAACGGCTTTGGCCATGGCCCGGCCGAAAGCTTTGAATACGGCTTCAATAATATGATGGGTGTTTTTGCCAGTAAACTGATGGAAATGCAGCGTGATATTTGCATTTCTTACAAAACCCAGCAGAAATTCCTCCACCAGCTCTGTGTCAAAATCACCGACTTTTGAATTCGGAATCTCAACATCGAAACCCAGACAGTCTCTGCCGGAAATATCCACTGCACACAGCATCAGCACTTCGTCCATGGGCAAAATGATTTCTCCGTAACGTTCTATTCCTTTTTTATCGCCCAGACATTCCGCAAAAGCTTTTCCGAGGCAGATGCCGATGTCTTCCGCAGAGTGATGATAATCGACATTGATATCACCGTCACATACCAGTTCCAGGTCGAAATGACCGTGTTTGGCAAAAAGGGTCAGCATATGGTCTAAAAACCCGCATTTTGTATCAATGGCTGATTTACCCGAGCCGTCGATATTTAATATCAGATTAATAGCGGTCTCGTTAGTAGTGCGGTTTATTGAGAATTTACGCATTATTATTACCTTCGCTTTCTTCTAAAATATCTTTGACCTGTTGAATAAAGCTGTTCATCTGTGCCCGGGTGCCTATGGTAACTCTGTTGAACTGACGGATATTCTCATCGGAAAAATGTCTTATTAGAATTTTCCGTTCCTTTAATTTCAGATATAGCTCTTCTCCGTCTATTCTGTCATGTCTGATGAAAATAAAGTTTGCTTTTGAAGGAACCACATAAAAACCGATTTTTCTTAGTTCTTCTATCGTAAACTCACGGGTTTTTGCAATTTCCTTACATCTGTCAACATAATAGTCATTTTCATCGATGGCCGCACATGCGGCGGACTGAGTAAGCCGATTGATGTTGTAGGGATTGGTGGAATACTGTATTGTGTGCAGATCTTCAATAAGCTGTACATCTCCTACGGCAAAGCCCAGCCTTGCGCCGGCCATACTTCTGGATTTTGAGAAGGTCTGGACAACCAGAAGGTTCGGGTACTTTTTAATCAAAGGAACAACACTTTCTGTTCCGAAATCCACATAGGCTTCATCTATGACTACCAGATTATCCGGATTTGTCGAAACAATGGTTTCTATTTTTTCGAATGATAAAGTCTGGCCCGAAGGGGGATTTGGATTTGCGATAATAATGTTTCTGCCGGCATTGCAGTAATCGATAAAATTAATGCCGAAGTCTTTTTTCAGAGGGACCTGTAAGCTTCTGACTTCATGAAGCTGGGCATAAACTTTGTAGAACCCGTAACTGATTTCGGGAAACATTATCTCTTTCTCGCTGCCGCAGAATATCATGAAGATAAAATTCAGGATATCATCGGAGCCGTTGGAAAGAAAAAGATTGTCCGGATTTACATCATAAAGTGCGGCAAGCTTCTGTTTCAGAAATGTACTTTCAGGATCGGAGTACAGTCTCAAATTGAAAATCTCATTTTCGGAAATGGCCTTCATAACGCCGGGAGAGGGCGGATACGGAGATTCATTTGTATTGAGCTTGATAAAGCTTTCCATGTTCTGAGGCTGTTCGCCGGGCACATATTTTTCGATGTTCTGATATTTGCTGATTAAAAATTTACTCATATTGTATCCTCTTCAAAACGAATCTGAACACTCCGGCCGTGAGCTGTCAGTCCTTCCTTTCCGGCAAAATATGCGATTCTGTCAGCGGATTTTGAGAGTGCTTCTTTAGTGTAATATGTAAACTGGGATTTTTTTATAAAATCATCTACCGAAAGGGGACTGGAGAATCTTGCGGTCCCGCTTGTGGGCAATGTATGATTGGCGCCGGAAAAATAGTCGCCGAGAGCTTCGGGACAATAGCGTCCCATAAATATCGAACCCGCATGCTTTACTTTATCAAGATAGTCGAAAGGGTTATCCATGCATAATTCCAGATGCTCCGGAGCCAGTTTATTCGAGATTTCCACGGCCTGAATAAGATTATCTGCTATGATAATCCTGCCGTTTGCTCTGATGGATGCTTCGGCAATCTCTTTTCTGGGAAGCAGAGGTATCTGTTTTTCAAGCTCCCTGTCGACGCTTTCCGCCAGAGCCGGACTGTCCGTTATCAGAACAGCACTTGCCATTTTGTCATGCTCTGCCTGCGAAAGCAGATCCGCAGCCAGAAATGCGGGATTGCTCAAGCTGTCCGCGATAATCAGTATTTCGCTGGGACCGGCAATCATATCGATGGACACTTTGCCGTATACCTGTTTTTTCGCTTCCGCAACAAAAGCATTGCCGGGACCCACAATTTTATCGACCTTGGGAACCGTTTCTGTTCCGTATGCCAGAGCGGCTATCGCCTGGGCACCGCCGACTTTAAAAATCCTGTCAACTCCGGCAATTTTTGCGGCTGCAAGAATTACGGGATTAATTTTTCCGCTGCTGTCCGGCGGCGTGGTAATGACTATTTCTTCAACTCCGGCGATTTTTGCAGGAATACTGTCCATAAGAACAGTAGAAGGATAGGCGGCGGTTCCGCCGGGAACATAGAGTCCGGCCTTTTCAACCGGCATGATTTTCTGTCCCATTACAATTCCGTCATTTTTTGTCATAACGAAGCTGCTGCGAACCTGCTTTTCATGGAACTCCCGGATGTTAGAAGCCGCTTCCTCGAGAATCGATACAAATTCAGGCTCCACAAGCCGGAAAGCTTCATCAAATTCTTCTTTTGAGACTTCAAGACTATTAAGCTCCGCTCCGTCAAATTTCTTTTCATAGGCTTTTAAAGCGGAATCTTTATTAACTTTTACATCTTCTATGATGGCAGATACAATTTCTTCTACATTGTATCCGGATTCCGGCCTTGCGAATATTTCCGAATCCGCAACTTCACCGTATTTATAAATATTAATCATTTCTGTGCCTCCAACTGAGCAGAGAGTCCGTTTTTAACAGCCTCTATTTCTTTAGTTTTGAATTTGAAGCTGGCTTTATTTGCAATCAGTCTTGCACTGATGCCGACTATTGTTTCGAAAGGAACGAGATTATTTGCCTTCAGAGTGTTTCCGCTTTCCACAATATCCACAATAACGTCGGACATGTCGAGAATAGGAGCAAGCTCTATGGAGCCGTTGAGTTTGATGATATCAATATCACGGCATTTTTTTGAATAATAATCCCGGGCAATATTAGGGAATTTTGTTGCAACCCGGAGTGTTTTTTCCGTATCGTCCCGGAAGTCCTTTTTGGAAGCCACCGCCATTCTGCAGATTCCGAGATTCAAATCCAGAAGCTCGTATACATCAGGAGAATATTCCAGCAGAATATCTTTTCCGGCCACACCTATATCTGCGGCACCCCGTTCAACGTAAATAGGAACATCCGATGGTTTTGCCCAGAAGTATCTGATACCCAGCTCTTCGTTTTCAAAAATAAGATTTCTGTTGACTTCTTTGATGGAGGGGCATTCAAAACCGGATTTTTCAAAAATATCATAAACCTTTTCACCGAGTCTTCCCTTTGGAAGTGCTATATTAATCATTGTTTTCAATTATCTCAAACCCCCTGTCCCTGAATTTCAGAAGCTGTCTGTATTTTATGTTTTCCGGTATGGCTTTTTCCGCCAGCACGCAGGCACCGGTGTCGGTAAGCATCTTTATTGCCTTTGACATTGCTGCGGGATCTGAATTTTCGTCATAGAGAATTACTGTATCTATATCATACTTTCTGTCCCGGGCCTGAAGCCTTTCAAGCAGATCAAGATATACCGCAAAGCCGATGGCACCGCAGTGTCTTCCCATTTTATACATCAGATTGTCGTACCGGCCTCCGGAAAGCACACTTGAAGGAATGCCGTTGATATAGCCTTTGAATACAACGCCGCTGTAGTAATTCATATCATTTACAATAGAAAAATCAATATTTATTTTATCCTGAAGACCTTCTGACTGAAGTACCGCACAGAGATTTCTAAGCTCGAAAATTGCGGGACTGCTGTCTTCATCGGCAAACACTTCGGAAAGAGGAGTAAGAACATCTTCAATCTTGCCGTAAATGTTAATCAGTGACGAAATTTTATAAAAAGTTTCTTCCGGAACATCATATTGCGAAAGAAGAGATTTTATGTCATGAAGATTTTTTTCTCCCAGATAGTGAATAACCTGAGCTTTGACATCTTCGCTGATATTGCATCTGTCAAGAACGGATGAAATCAGTCCCATATGGGACAGATCCATGACAAAATCCGGGCAGATAGTCTGCAGACTTTTGGCTGCCAGCATAACCACTTCACACACCTTGTAATTATCGATATCGCCGATGCATTCAAGACCTGTCTGCATTATTTCGCTGAAAGAATGGGTGCTGCCGGATACTCTGTATACGCTTTCGTTATAATAAACTCTTTGCGTCGCGTCGGATGAACCCTGTGAATTCTTTATTATTGAGAGAGTTACATCCGGCTTTAATGCCATAAGCCTGCCGTTAGTGTCGTTAAAGGTGATGATGCTGTCGGATACAAGAAAATCCTTGTTTCTGACATACAAATCATATTCCTCGAATTTACTCATCTTAAACTGAGTATATCCGTATTTCTGGTACAGAGAGCGCAGCTGGAATATTGCATTTTCGCCTCTTTTTAATACTTTTTCATTTAATTGCATGTATATAAACCTCGCTTATTTAATCGTTTTGCCGTAAGAGTATTATCTCTGAGGAATAGCATTAACATTATACCATATACAATATTTTTATAGTATATGAAATAATGATTTATTTCGGGTCGCCGCAGATTGAAGCGGCAAGCCTCAGAGAACACTTTGACTTTATTACTTTACCACAATAAAGCGATAAAGTCAAGGGCAATATCAGTGAAATTTCGGTCAACATGTTACTATTCACAGTCATTTAGTTCAAATGGTAAATGATTGGTCTGTGATTCGAATCTGATTGGTACAATACTAAATTTATTATTGTTTCTCAACGGCTGTGAATAGTAACTTTAACTAAAGGTTCTATGTCAGATCCCGGGATAGAACAGAATAACGAAAAACAAAAAATACCCGGCAAGAGCAACGACTTTCGTAATCAGAACAAGGTTCCGAAGCTTCAGAGCCGTTTCATCGCCGGGCTATACTTTTAATATTCAGTATTATTCTGTCGGATGAAGAAGTCCGATATCGTTTCTGTGATGTGCACCTTCGAAGTGAATTTTCGCCGCAAGTTCGTATGCCTTTGCTCTGGCCTCGTCATGAGTTGCACCGTAGGCAGATGCACCCAGGACTCTTCCGCCGGAGGTAACCACCCTGTCGCCGTCAAACTTCGTTCCGGCATGGAAAATTACCAGGTCATCATCCCCATCGGCAGCATCAAGTCCGGTAATTTCACGTCCCTTGGGATAACTTCCGGGATAGCCTTCGGAAGCAAGGACAATGGTAACCGCGCGTCTGTCACTCCATTTGATTTCCTGTTCGGAGAGTTTATTGTCAACTACAGCTTCCATTATTTCAAGAAGGTCGGAATCCAGACGCATTAAAACAGACTGGGTCTCGGGATCGCCGAAGCGGTTGTTGAATTCAATTACTTTCGGGCCGTTTGAAGTAATCATCAGACCGACGAAAAGAACACCTTTGAAATCGAGACTGTCTTCCTGAAAGCCTTTCAGTGTAGGCTGAAGTATTTCATCCATAATCTGTTTTTCAAGCTCAGGTGTGAAAACAAGGCTCGGAGAATATGAGCCCATTCCTCCGGTGTTGGGACCCATGTCATCGTCAAATATTCTCTTGTAATCCTGAGCGGATTCCATAGGGACTATCGCATGCTCGTCAACAAAGCAAAGCATTGAAGCCTCTATTCCTTTGAGACATTCTTCCACAACAATCAGGTCACCTGCAGAACCGAAAATTCTGTCTCCCATCATATCATCAATGGCTTTCTGTGCCTCATCCGCATTCTGAGCAAGCACTACGCCTTTTCCGGCAGCGAGACCGTCCGCTTTGATAACCATAGGATAGCCGTAAATACCGATGTTTTTTTCAAGTTCTTCTTTTGAGGTAAACTCCTTATATTCTGCGGTAGGAATATTGTGTCGGGCAAGAAAAGCCTTTGTAAAAGCCTTACTGCCTTCCAGGCGGGCACATTTCTTATTGGGGCCGAAGGCTTTGATGCCGATTTTTTCCAGTTCGTCTACTATGCCCATAAAAAGGGGAACTTCGGGACCGATAATTGCCAGATCGATTTCTTTCTCTTTTGCATATTTGCATATTTCGGGAATATCTTCGGCAGATATATTCGCACATTCGGCAATTTTCGCTATGCCTGCATTTCCGGGAACGCAGTAAAGTTTATTTATTTCGGGACTTTGGAGAAGCTTCCAGCAAATGGAATGTTCTCTTCCGCCGCCGCCCACTACTAAAACATTTTTCATAAGCACTCCTCTTTCACAAGTATTTCATATTTAAGAGTATTCCGGTGGAGCCGGACTCCGGAATATACCGTTCAGAATCCGGAGCCGGTCGTTTATTGTATTATCAGTGTCTGAAATGACGCATTCCGGTGAATACCATTGCGATGCCAAGTTCGTTGCACTTCTTAATAGATTCCTCATCTCTGACAGAACCGCCCGGCTGGATTATTGCGGTTACACCGGCTTCTGCGGCCATTGTCACACAGTCGTCAAAGGGGAAGAAAGCATCGGAAGCGAGAACTGTTCCTCTGGTATCTTCGCATGCGGTTCTTATAGCTATTTCGAGGGCACCTACTCTGTTAACCTGTCCGGGACCCATGCCTATGGTTTTACCGTTTCTTACGAGTACGATTCCGTTGGATTTGATATGTTTTACTACCTTCATACCGAAAATCATATTTTTCATTTCCTCTTCGGTAGGGGCTTTTTCGGTTACGACTTTAACGTCTTCTTCGTTATAAAGCGCGTTGTCTTTTTCCTGAACCAGAATTCCTCCGGCAACCTTCTTGATATCAAGGCCGGACATATCCTTCTCCGAAATAGCCGGGAGCTCCAGCAGTCTGATATTCTTTTTCTGTGTCAGAATTTCCAGAGCTTCCTTTGAGAAAGACGGTGCGATGATTATTTCAAGGAATATTTTTTTCATCTCATCGGCAACCTTAGCGGTGATTTCTCTGTTTGAAGCAACGATTCCGCCGAATATTGAAACAGGGTCTGCTTCGTAAGCTTTGATATAAGCATCATAAATATCGTCGGCAATACCGATTCCGCATGGATTAGCATGCTTTACGGCTACGATAGCCGGCTCGTCAAATTCTCTGAGGGCCTGTACTGCCGCATTCGTGTCGTTGATGTTATTAAATGAAAGCTCTTTGCCGTGAAGCTGTTTTGCATTGACCAGATCTCCTGCCTGCGGGCGGATTTCTTTGTAATAATATGCTTTCTGGTGAGGATTTTCGCCGTAACGGAGATCCTGAGCTTTTTCATAAGTAAGAGTAAGATTATCCGGAAGACCGAAACCCGCTTCGGTTCTGAGGTAGTCGGAAATCATAGCATCATAGCTTGCTGTATGCTGGAACACCTTGAGTGCCAGCTTATATTTTGTCTCATATGATACAGAGCCTTTTTCTTTAAGCCCCGCAATTACCGCAGGATAGTCAGCCGGATCACATACAACAACCACATCCTTGTGATTTTTTGCTGCGGAGCGGAGCATTGTCGGTCCGCCGATATCTATGTTTTCAATAGCTTCCGCCATGGTTACACCCGGTTTGAGTATAGTCTGTTTGAAAGGATAGAGGTTGATGGCAACGATATCGATGGGCTCAATGCCGAGGTCTTTTATCTGAGCCATATGCTCGGGCTTTTCTCTCATGGCCAGGATTCCGCCGTGAACTGCCGGATGCAGGGTCTTTACTCTGCCGTCAAGACATTCCGGGAAACCTGTTACATCAGATATACCCACTACATTTACTCCGCTGTCGGTCAGCTTTGATGCTGTGCCGCCTGTGGAAATTACTGTACAGCCAAGAGCTTCAAGTTCTCTGGCAAATTCGATTACTCCGGTTTTGTCGGAAACACTGATTAATGCTCGCATTTTATTACCTCCGATTATTATTAAAACTGCGATGAGGAGAAGCTTCGTCTCCACTGATATAATTGTTACTGTTTACCGTAAATTCAGGCTGAAATAAAGCTGTATCGGTAATATGAATTTAGCCTGTTGTTATTCTTTTCCGTCCCAGCAGTAGGTACAGAGTTTACACGAATCCACCTGAACGGAATCCAGAAGGTTTTCGAGAGTCTGGTATTTCAGACTGTCAAATCCGGATTTCTCGCGAATCCGTTCCACCATTGCGGCATGCTTTTCGGATGAGGAATCCGCATATTCGGCAAGAACCTCCGGTGATAATTCATCGGTGTCTTCGAGCTCGGCAATGACTTTTCTGGAAATAAGCTCCATTTCCGAAACCGAACGTGAGAAGTTCAGATATTTGCAGCCGTACATTATCGGCGGGCACGCGGAACGGATATGAATCTTTTCCGCACCGTTTTCGTATAAATATGAAAGAGTTTCTCTGAGCTGAGTGCCTCTTACGATGGAATCGTCAACGAGAATAAATTTTTTGCCTTCAATGATTTCCTTATCGGGAATAAGCTTCATCCTGGCTATGAGATTTCTTGTCTTCTGCTGAGAAGGCATGAAGCTTCTCGGCCAGGTCGGAGTATATTTGATAAGGGGACGGGCATAAGGGATATGTGAATAATGTGAATACCCCAGAGCGTGTGCTATTCCGCTGTCCGGAACTCCCGCAACGTAGTCGACATCGGCAGCATCCGGATCATTCTTATCCATTTCCGCGATATGGGCGCCGTTCCGGTATCTCATGTTTTCAACATTTTTTCCTTCATAAATTGCTGTGGCATAACCGAAATAGGTCCATAGGAAGGTGCATATTTTTACATCTTTTTCGTTCGGCGCTGCCACTGTTTCGACACCGTCACAGGTAATCTTCACGATTTCTCCCGGAGCAAGCTCTCTGAAATATTCATATCCGAGGTTTACAAATGAAAAAGATTCGGATGCAACGCAGTAAGCGTCCTCTTTTTTTCCTATTATTAACGGTGTACGACCGTGATAGTCTCTTGCGGCGTATAATCCGTCTTCAGCCAGAAGAAGCATAGTCATGGAACCGGAAATCTTTTTCTGCGCATAACGGATGCCTTTTACGATGTTTATACCTGTTGAAATCAAGGCCGAAACCAGCTCGGTATTGTTAATCTGGCCGCCGCTCATGGACATAAACTGATTGTTGCCGCTGAGAATGAGATCTTCCACTATATCATCTTTGTTGTTGATAATGCCCACTGTACCGAGGGAGTAATGACCCAGCTTGCTGTATACTGTCAGAGGCTGCGGGTCTGTATCGCTTATGGAGCCTATGCCCATATATCCTGTCATCTCATCCATTTCTTTTTGGAATTTTGTCCGGAAGGGGGCACCTGCTATGCTGTGAATGCTTCGGTCAAAGCCGTTTTCCCCGTATACGCACATGCCGCCGGCTTTTGTTCCCAGATGTGAATGGTAATCAACTCCGAAGAACAGATCCATTACACAATCGTTCTTTGAAGCTACACCAAATAAACCGCCCATTGTTTTTCTCCTTTAAATGTATTCTGAGGCGGTGAAAGCCTGTTTCCGATGATTCAGTCCGGAAGCAGATGTTCCCGCCGTATTTATTATTGATTCAGTGACGGAAGATTCCGTCGCTGCAGTTATGATTATCGTTCGGCTTCGGCAATTTTTTTTACCGCACCGGTCAGTAATCTGTGTTCCGTTATAAGAACCCTTGCCGCCAGAGTATCGGCAGTGTCATCGGGAAGAACGGGAACCTGTTCCTGCAGAATAATCTCTCCGGTATCGATTCCTTCATCCACATAATGCACTGTGGCTCCGCTGACTTTTTCGCCGGCCGCAATTACAGCCTCGTGGACATGCTTTCCGTAAAACCCTTTTCCGCAGTATTTGGGTATAAGGGAAGGGTGAATATTGATTATCTTTTTCGGATAAGCCCGGATTATTTCAGGTCCTACGACACTCATGTATCCTGCGAGCACAATAAGGTCAGTGTCCTTTTCTCTGAGAAGACTGAGTATTTTTTCCGTTTTAACCGCATTGTCCGGGTAATCTCTGCTGCTTACAACATAACCCGGAATATTGTGTTTTTCTGCCCTTTCCAGAGCAAAAGCCCTGCCGGAGCTGGAAATAACCTGAACGATTTCCGCATCCGGAATCAGGCCGGATTCCACCGCATCGATTATCGCCTGAAAGTTTGTCCCGCCGCCGGAAACCATTACAGATATTTTCAGCATAACGTAACTCCTTCGCCTTTGATGATTTCTCCGATAACGAAAGGAGTCTCGCCTGCGGCAGCCAGAATTTCCAGAGCTTTGTCCTTATCGGAAGCATTTAATATGAACATCATGCCGATACCCATATTGAATGTGGAGAACATTTCTTTTTCTTCAATATTTGCGCATTTTGCAATATATCCGAATACTTTCGGAACATCCCAGGTACCCGTATTGATTTTTACACCGAGTCCCTCAGGGATGATTCTCGGAATATTTTCGAAAAATCCGCCGCCGGTAATGTGAATAATACCGTTTGCCGTAATTTCCTTTGCCAGCGCCTTGCAGGGTTTTGTATAAATTCTTGTAGGTCTGAGCAGAGCTTCTCCGAGAGTTTCTCCGAGCTCCTCAACGTAATCCGAAACCTTCATACAGAGCTTTTCAAAAAATACTTTTCTTACTAAAGAGTAACCGTTGCTGTGGAAACCGCTGGAGGAAATACCTATAACCACATTTCCCTCTTTAATAGATGAGCCGTCTATGATTCTGCTTTTATCAGCCACGCCGACTGCAAAACCGGCCATATCGTATTCGCCATCGGAATAGAAATCAGGCATTTCCGCGGTTTCGCCGCCTACTAAAGCACATTCTCCGAGAACACAGCCGTCGGCAATACCTTTTACGATATCAGCGACTTTTTCGGCCCTGACATGGCCTGTGGCAATATAGTCGAGGAAAAACAGCGGTTCCGCACCCTGACACAAAATGTCATTGACACACATTGCAACGCAGTCCTGACCGACGGTATCGTGTTTATCTGTCAGAAATGCGATTTTAAGTTTCGTTCCCACACCGTCTGTACCGGCAACCAGAACCGGTTCTGTCATATTCTTAATATCGAGTCTGAAAAGGCTGCCGAAGCTGCCGAGACCGGTCAGCACGTTTTTGTTGAAGGTTTTTTTAACATGGTCCTTCATCAGAGAGACTGCTCTCTGGCCTTCAACTGTATCCACTCCGGAGTCTTTATAGGTAATTTTTTCTTCATTCATAACATTCACCTTAATCCTGCATTTCCGCATCAATTTTTAAAACGTCTTCTTCCATCTTAATTTTATAGGCTTTCATCTTTTCCCGAATTTCAGGATATTTTACAGAAAGAATCTGTACAGCCAGAATGCCGGCATTTTCCGCTCCGTCGATGGCTACGGTGGCTACGGGAACTCCTTTCGGCATCTGCACGATGGAGAGAAGTGAGTCCAGTCCGTCTAAAGTGGAGGATTTGATCGGAAGACCTATTACCGGAAGCGGTGTATAGGCCGCTATTACTCCGCCTAAATGAGCGGCTTTTCCTGCTGCGGCTATGATAACCTCAATGCCTTTTTCTTCGGCGGTTTTTGCAAAAGTCTCCGCTGCGGCAGGTGTTCTGTGAGCTGAAATAACTCTTGTTTCATAATCAATACCGAATTCTTTTAATATTTTCTGGGTTCGCTCCACCACCGGAAGGTCGGATTTGCTGCCCATAACAATGCCAACTTTCATTTGCTGTTCCTTTCTGTTTTTTGTAAAAAACTGTTCATCTTCTGATTCTGTCGAATTTCCGCAGGGGGAGAACAGACAATGCCGGAGCCGCCGACATCGCTGTGATTATGAAAATTTCTTCCCCTGCAGACGATAATTATCTGAAGTATGCTACACCGGATTCGAATATTTTCTGATCCTTATCGCCGATTACATTCTTGTATAAATTAATACCGACTCTTTCGGAGTGACCCATTTTACCGAAAACCCTGCCGTCGGGAGAAGTGATACCTTCAATTGCCCAGTCCGAATTGTTTGGATTGAAGTAAGGGTCATTTGTGGCATTGCCTTCCCAGTCAACATACTGAGTCGCAATCTGTCCGTTGGCTTTAAGCTCGGCGAGTATCTGCGGAGAAGCGATGAAACGGCCTTCCCCGTGGGATACCGGAATGGTGTGGATATCACCGACTTCGGCCTGTGCCAGCCACGGAGACTTCACCGATGCCACTCTTGTTTTCACCAGTGTTGAAACATGGCGGTTGATTGAATTATATGTAAGGGTCGGGCTGTCCGGTTTCATGTCAATGATTCTGCCGTAAGGTACCAGACCGAGTTTTACGAGAGCCTGGAAACCGTTGCAGATTCCCAGCATGAGACCGTCTCTGTTGTCCATGAGATCGGTAACCGCTTCGTAAACAGCGGGATTTCTGAATACCGCTGTAATGAATTTTGCGGAGCCCTCCGGTTCGTCTCCGCCGCTGAATCCGCCCGGAATCATTATCATCTGAGCATTTTTAATTTCTTTCGCCAGCTTATTAATGGATTCGTCAAGCTCGGAGGCGGTAAGATTTCTTAAAATATGCAGATATGTCTCTGCACCCGCTTTTTCGAAGGCTCTCTTGGAATCCATTTCACAGTTAGTTCCCGGGAAAACAGGAATGACAACCTTAGGCTTCGCTGTCTTAACGAGAGGTCTGACGGTATTTCTGTTTGTATATGAAATGTTTTCAGGCTTCTGCGAGTTATACTCTTTTGAAACCGACGGGAAGACTGTTTCCAGTGGTTTGGACCAGAGCTCTTCCAGCTCGTCCAGTGTGTATTTTACGGAGGCAACACCCATAA
The DNA here is from genome assembly GCA_002315385.1 of Firmicutes bacterium UBA1739. Lineage (GTDB taxonomy): Bacteria > Bacillota > Clostridia > Peptostreptococcales > Anaerovoracaceae > UBA1739. The sequence goes on from DCHZ01000035.1 coordinate 22,068, forward strand.
CATCCACTTTCACTTCAAATGAAAGCTCGGAGGCGGGAGTGGTGACACCGAGATATCTTACATTAATTTTATCGCTGACATCGGCAAATACTGAATTCAGATCTTCGGAGCCTTTGATTTCGAGAATGAGAGCACCGTAATTCTTGTCCAGAAGAAGATCCCGGGTCACTGAGCCCAGCTTTGCACCGATATTGTTTCCGAAACACATTCTGGAGACAGCGGTAAAAATTCCGCCTTTGCCCACAGTGGATGCGGAAAGAACAATGCCTTTGTCAATAAGCTGCTTAGTTTTTGAGAAGCCGGCCTTTAATTTATCAAAGTTAATCACTCCGTCGCTGTCTTTTTCCGTGTCGATGAGGACTATATGACTGTCCGCATTTTTAAATTCGGGAGAGATGATGTTATTGGCATCTTCCACCGCAACAGCAAAGGAGATTAATGTAGGCGGAACGTGGATATCCATAAATGTTCCGGACATGCTGTCCTTTCCTCCGATTGACGGAATACCGAGTTCCTTCTGTGCCTTGACAGAGCCCAGAAGAGCAGCCAGCGGATTGCCCCAGCGTTCGGGGGAATTGCCGAGCTTTTCGAAGTATTCCTGGAAAGAAAGACGGATTTTCGAATAATCTCCGCCCATGGCGGTAATTTTTGCCGCAGAATCCACAACCGCATATAATGCACCGTGATAAGGGCTTTTAGAAGAAAGCTCCGGATCAAAGCCATAGGTCATCATGGTTGCGGTATCGGTATAACCGTCGGTAAGAGGCAGCTTGGCAGCCATTCCCATTGCCGGGGTAAGCTGGTTTACTCCGCCGAGAGGCATAAGTACAGTGCCGGCACCGATGGTGCTGTCGAACATTTCGGTAAGACCTTTCTGGCTGCAGCAGTTCAGATCCGCCACAGCGTTTTTAATGGAGTCGAGGTCTTTTTCTTTCTGCAGTTCATCCAGAGGTTCGGATTCGGGCATGGATACCGAAGCTTCAATCTTCTGGCGGATTCCGTTTGTATTAAGGAATTCTCTGGAAAGGTCAAGAATAGTATCTCCTCTCCAGCTCATTTTAATCCGGCCTGTATCCGTTACTTTGGCAACTATAACGGATTCGAGGTTTTCTTCTCTTGCCATTTCAATAAAAGCGGGAGCATCTTCCGCACTGACTACTACAGCCATTCTTTCCTGAGATTCGGAAATAGCAAGCTCTGTTCCGTCAAGCCCTTCATATTTTTTGAGAACGAGGTCGAGATTGATATCGAGACTGTCAGCCAGCTCGCCGATGGCAACGGAAACACCGCCGGCACCGAAGTCATTGCATCTTTTTATCAGTTTTGCGGCCTCGCTTCTTCTGAAAAGTCTCTGGAGATTTCTTTCGACAG
>DCHZ01000023.1 GCA_002315385.1 Firmicutes bacterium UBA1739
ATGAGCTTGCGGATTGCGTGTCAGAAATGACCTGCGATTAATAAGAACAACCGATACCCGGCATGAGAATGCCGGGTATTTTTTCTAACATATCGTGTGGATGAGGTTTTTATAGTCCACCCACACCCGCACGATAATTTTGAGGGCCTTTTTTAAAAATATTAATAAAACCTGTATTGCAGTTATCGCAAATATGATAGAATAGATGAAAAGCAAAGGAGGGAAATTAATGAAAAAGAAAATTAAAAAGAGCTTTGCAATAATTCTTGCAGCCCTCATGGCAGTTATGTTTATTCCGGAAATGGCATTCGCGGGTATAACAGACGCTGATAATCAGAATGTCGTGGTGTCGGCATCTTATAAAGGTGAAAAATGTGCTGTTGACGGAAAAACCATTAAACTTATCGTACCGAAAAATACCACAAAAACCTTTGATGCAAGTAATCTGAGTCTGACGTATGACGGAGCTGCTGTCGCACCTAATGTCGAATGGGAATCGGGTTCTGACAGTATAAACCCCGGTGAAAGTGCCGGTGGCGTGGTAAGCTATAAGCTGTCAGCGGGAGGAAAAGTAAATACTTCCTACTACACATTCGCTGTTGTTGAATACGAAGCACCTTCGGTAAGCGGAGAAATAAACAAGAGGGTTACTTCCGGAGAAACACTGTATTTCGGCAAAAGTGAATTCACGTCACATTATAAGCAGAATGACGGCGATGAACTGGCGTACGTTACTATTGATGCCAATATGGGAACAAGCCGATACGGAACATTTTATGTAGGCGGAATAGAGTATTATCTTTCGGATTCGATACCGGTATCCGACCTCGGAGATGTGACCTTTGTTTCTGGGGATGAAGGGGAACCGGAGTATCATGTTAATTATTACGAAAAAAATAATGACGATTCTGTGGGATATATTAATCTTAATATCGAGATAAGCGGCACATCCATAGGGAATGTGTATTCAGAGACAGTATCTCAGGGGAAATCGATTTATCTGCCGATAAGTGAGATAAATTCGAAATTCAAAACCATATCCGGTTCTTACAGTAATTTCAGTACTATCAGTTTTACCTCATTGCCGGTAAGCAGTGAGGGGAAAATTTATTACAATAATTCGGCTGTGGGAACAGATGTGGAATATTCGTATAGTGATGCCTGCAATGGACTGAAGTTTACGGCGGGGAGTTCTTTCAGCGGATATGCTTATGCGGGATTCTCTGTGAAGGATTCGGCAGGTGCCTCTTATTCAGGCGCGATTGTAATAAATGTAAAAAAAGGAAGCACTTCAGCGCTTGACAGTATCGCGGCAACTACATATGACAATGAAAGTGTGACATTCTCTGCATCTAAGTTTAATTCTGCGATGAAAGCTGCTACCGGAAACAATCTGAATTATGTAAAATTCAGTCTGCCGGCAAGCAGTAAAGGTGTTCTGTATTATGAATATACAAGCTCGAGCAAGTATGATTCGAAGGTTTCTGAAGGTACAAAATATTATCGTACGGGAAGCGGTAATAAGCTCATTGATGACGTTACCTTTGTCCCAAAGAGCGGATATACCGGAAAAGTAACAATAGAGTATACCGGTGTGGATACTGAAGGTGAATCTCTTTCCGGAGAAATTATTATTACAGTTAAGGAAGGCTCGGGCACAGGATCTCTTAAAGATATTTCGTACGAATCAAAGCAGAGCAAGGCTGTGCATTTTGATACGGACGATTTTACGGGCGTGCTGAAAAAAGTCAGCGATTACAATCTGAATTACGTAAAATTCACTCTGCCCGATACGACGTACGGAACTCTGTACTATGATTATACGGATTCCACCGGAAAGTATGACTCGAAGGTTACTTCGAGTACATGCTATTATCGTACGGGAAGCAGTAAGAAATTAATTGAGGACGTGGCATTTGTTCCCAGCGGCATTTATACGGGGACAATAACAATAAAGTATACGGCTTATGATTCGAACGGAGACAGCTACAGCGGAAATATAAAGGTGACCGTGAAGTCAGATACGATCAGCGCTGTGAATGCCACTGTTGCAAACGGCAGTGTTCTGTATATGCCGGCAACGAACATGAATTCGGCTTTCAAATCGGCATCGGGATATAATATAGATTATGTGCAGTTCTCTCTGCCGTCCTCGACATACGGCCTTCTTTATTATGGATACAATACTGCGACATCAGGAGGCACTCTGGTAAAATCTACGGACAAATATTATATTTCGGGAAGCAATCTGCTATCGAATGTTGCTTTTGTGCCGAATAATTCTTATACAGGGACCTTTGACCTGAATTACACCGCATACGCTTCCACGGGTGCAGGCTGCAGCGGAATAATTCGAATAACGGTTACGGCGGGAGCAACACCTGTTCAGCCGACGGTTACAACAGGAGACTCAAAATACTTTAAGGATGTAACAAAAGCAGCGGGGTATTCCTGGGTAAGCGAAAAAGTCGACTACCTGTATGAAAAGGGAGTTGTGAAAGGTACTGCGACAACGTCTGCCGGAACGACCTACAGCCCGGCAGCTAAAATTACCAGAGGAGACTTCGTACTGATGCTTTACAGAGCGTTCGGTCTGAGCGGTACAGTTACCGACAATTTCAGCGACGTGAAGAAAAACAGTTACTATTATGAAGCCATAGGAGTGGCAAAGAGTCTTGGAATAGCTACGGGATTCAATAACAAATTCAATCCGGACTCAAATCTGTCAAGGCAGGATGCCATGGTTCTGATTTACAGAGCAATTAAAATTACCGGAAAGAAGACTCTTGCGGAAACATCTGATGTCAGCAGGTTCACTGATAAAGATAAAATTGAGTCCTATGCGTCAACGGCTGTGGGAACTCTTGTAAATGCTGGGATCATAAACGGTTACGAGAACGGAACCTTTGTACCGAAGGGACCGATTACAAGAGCTGAGATGGCGGTAGTTCTTTATAATACCGGCGTGATTTAAAAAACGGAATCAGATTATCCTGAGAAAAAGTAATATGAAAAGTAATAAATCCGGGGTCGGAGTTTTCGGCTCCGGATATCTTATGTAAAGATATTTTGCGTGAAAAAACAAAATACCCTCATCGGGTGGGGCGATGAGGGTAATCGGGAAAGCATACATCCAACGGATGAAAAGGAGAAACCAGCGCGTGTCAATACGCAATCAGTTAAATCACTGGATGCATGCACTATATTACCTATTTATTAAAAGTATACTTTAGAACAGTTTATGTGTCAATATAAAAATAATATAAATTCCATATCAAAAGCGCATGACAATGATGATCGGAAACCGGAACGGGAGAGCTTTTCGCACAGGATATGCATGGAATTCATAAAATGATACACACGGATGCGTGTACAAAAATGAACTGAAATAATCGCTGAAAAACAAGGACTTTACGAAAAAAATATCGGCAGAATCACGAATAAAAAATAATAAATTGCTTGCATTTTTATCGAAGATAGTATATACTAATTAAGCTTGCTTATAATGCGTTGAAGCAGGAAGTTACTGAGCTATCAGAGAATTTCTGCGGAGAATGGTCTCTTCAAGAAAGAGGCGAAGGGGTTCTCCTACGCTTAGGGTGTGCCAAAAAATAAGAAACACCCGGCAAGGTGTACAGAGAACTACCTCGTACGAGCATAGCGATAACGTACGAAAACAACAAGGAGGAAAAACACAAAAATGGCAACACAGAAAATCAGAATCAGACTGAAGGCTTATGATCACAAGGCATTAGATCAGTCTGCTGCAAGAATTGTAGAAGCAGCGAAAAAGACAGGTGCGGATGTATCCGGTCCTATTCCGCTTCCTACAGAAAAACAGGTGGTTACAATCTTGAGAGCCGTACACAAGTACAAGGATTCCAGAGAACAGTTTGAACAGAGAACTCATAAGAGACTCGTGGACATCCTTAATCCGGGTCCAAAGACTGTAGACGCACTGATGAAGCTTGATTTACCTGCAGGTGTTAACGTAGAAATTAAACTGTAGGACAGGCAAAAATACAGAATACTAAGACAATTGAGATATATGAATCCTCTCGGCTTAGTATGATTGCCAAGGCAATCCGCTGTAAGAAATCCTTAGTACGATTACGAAAGTAATCCGCTGTAAGAAAACAGGAGGTAAACATGAAAACATTTTTAGGGAAGAAAATCGGCATGACTCAGATCTTTTCCGAAGAAGGAACAGCTATTCCCGTAACAGTTATCGAAGCCGGTCCAATGACTGTAACACAGATTAAGACTGCTGACAATGACGGCTACAATGCAATCCAGATTGGATACGGAGAAGTGAAAGAGCACAAGCTTACAAATCCGCTTAAGGGACATTTCGCAAAATGGCAGGTTCCCGCAAAAAAATATCTGACAGAGGTTAGAGTGGATGATACAGCAGCATACGAACTCGGTCAGGAATTCACAGTTGCTGATTTCGAAGAAGGCGCAAAGCTGGACGTAACAGGAGTATCAAAAGGTAAAGGTACTCAGGGTAACATTAAGAGACACGGCCACCACAGAGGACCGATGACTCATGGTTCAAAGCACAAGAGACTGCCGGGCGGTCTGGCAGCCGGTACTTATCCTTCAAGAGTATTCAAGGGAAACAAAGCTCCGGGCAGAATGGGAAGAGAAACAACGACAGTTCAGAATCTTGAACTCGTTAAGGTTCTCGAAGACAGAAATGTTCTTCTCGTTAAAGGTTCGGTGCCGGGTCCTAAAGGCGGACTTTTAAAAGTCAAGTACGCTGTAAAAGGTCAGGAATAGTTGAGAGGGAAAGGAGGATATACAGATGGCAACAGTAAAAATGCTCAATATGGCCGGTGAGGCTGTAGGAGAAATCGAATTAAAAGACGATATCTTCGGAATTGAAATAAATGAATATGCTGTTCACGAAGTGGTTAAGAACTATCTCGCAAATCAGAGACAGGGAACACAGTCCGCTAAAACAAGAAGTGAAGTCAGAGGCGGAGGACAGAAGCCATACAGACAGAAGGGAACAGGCAGAGCACGTCAGGGAAGCAGAAGAGCTCCGAATCATGTTGGCGGTGGAATCGTATTTGCACCGAAGCCAAGAAGCTACAGATATTCAATAAACAGAAAAGTCAGAAGACTTGCAATGAAATCAGTATTCACTTCAAAGGTTGTTGAAAATGAAATCATCATCATCGATAACATTTCATTTGAACAGCCGAAGACAAAGGAAATGGTTAAGATGCTGGCAGCTGTAAATGCAGCTAAAAAAGCACTGATCGTATTGCCGGAGGTTGATAAGAATGTAATCAAATCAGCTTCAAACATTCCGGGAGTACAGACTTCAATCGTAACAGCGCTTAACGTATACGAAATGTTAAACCATACAAGCCTTATCCTCACAAAGGATGCGGTAAACAAAATTGAGGAGGTATACGTATAATGTCAACTACAAAAACCCCTTATGATGTTGTAATCAAGCCTATCATTTCAGAAAGAAGTATGGATGATACACAGGAAAGAAAATATACATTCAAAGTTGCAAAAGAAGCAAACAAAACACAGGTAAAACTTGCTATTGAAGAAATTTTCGATGTTGAAGTTGAAAAGGTAAACATCATGAATTGCAGAGGCAAGGTTAAGAGAATGGGAAGAACATCCGGTATGACAGCAAGCACAAAAAAAGCGATTGTTAAGCTTACTGCAAACAGCAAGGAAATCGAATTCTTCCAGGGACTCTAAGAGAGGAGGATAAGACAAGATGGGAATCAAAAAATATAAGCCAATAACTCCGGGCCAGAGAGGTATGACGGTTTCTACTTTTGAAGAAATCACTACATCTACTCCTGAAAAATCTCTTACAGTGACTCTTAAAAAACATGCCGGAAGAAATTCAAGAGGTAAGATCACAGTAAGACACAGAGGCGGCGGAACAAGAGCTAAATACAGAATTATAGATTTTAAGAGAAATAAAGACGGTGTTCCGGGCAAGGTTGCTACAATCGAATACGATCCTAACAGAAGTGCGAACATTGCATTGATCGTATATGCAGACGGTGAAAAGAGATATATAATTGCTCCGAACAAAATCGCTGTCGGTGATGTGATTATGTCGGGCGAAACAGCAGATATCAAACCGGGCAATGCGCTCCCTCTTAAGAACATCCCTGTAGGTACAATTATTCATAATATTGAATTAAAACCGGGCAAAGGTGCTCAGATGGTAAGATCTGCAGGAAACTCCGCACAGCTCATGGCTAAGGAAGATAATTACGCACAGGTAAGACTTCCGTCCGGAGAAGTCAGAAAAGTTAGAATCGAATGCAGAGCAACTATCGGTGAAGTAGGTAACCTCGATCACGAAAATATCAGCATCGGTAAAGCCGGCAGAAAGAGACATATGGGCATCAGACCTACAGTCAGAGGTTCTGTAATGAATCCTAACGATCACCCACACGGCGGTGGTGAAGGTAGAGCTCCTGTCGGAAGAGCTAATCCGGTTACTCCTTGGGGTAAACCTGCTCTTGGTTACAAGACAAGAAAGAAGAACAAGCATTCAAATAAATATATCGTAAAGAGAAGAAATGACAAATAGTAGAGGGAGGAAATAGTCAATGGGTAGATCACTCAAAAAAGGCCCTTTTGTAAATGAAAAGCTGTTAAAGGCTATCGACGAAATGAATGCGGCTAACGAGAAGAAAGTGATTAAAACATGGTCAAGACCGTCAACAATTTTCCCGCAGATGGTTGGCCATACAATCGCAGTGCATGATGGCAGAAAACATGTTCCGGTATATATCACAGAAGATATGGTAGGACACAGACTCGGAGAATTTGCTCCTACAAGAACCTACAGAGGTCATGCAGACAAAGAAAAAGCATCTAAAGTTAAGAAGTAATTAAGGAGGTAACTCGATGGAAGCTAAGGCTGTAGCAAAATATGTTAGGATTTCTCCTAGCAAATTAAAGCCGATAACAGACCTGGTAAGAGGCAAAAGCTTAAGCGAGGCTCAGGCAATCTTAAAATTTACACCGGGCAGCAGTGCGGAAGCAATTTTAAAAGTTGTTAAATCAGCAGCTGCAAATGCAGAAAACAACCATGACATGGATACAAATAAATTATACGTAGCAGAAATTTACGCGAACCAGGGCCCTACAATGAAAAGATGGAGAGCCGGTTGCAAGGGCGGCGCTGCTATGATTTTAAAGAGAAGCAGTCATATCGGTGTTACATTAAAAGAAAGAGCAAAGTAAAGGAGGTTCGCTGAATGGGTCAGAAGGTAAGTCCGCACGGACTGAGAGTTGGCGTTATTAAGGACTGGGATTCTAAATGGTACGCTAATAAAAAAGATTTCGCAGGCTATCTGGTTGAAGATAATCAGATCAGAAAGTTTTTAAAGAATAAATTATATTTAGCAGGAGTTGCAAAGATTTTAATCGAAAGATCAGCCGGCAACAATGTTAAGATTACAGTTTTCACAGCTAAGCCGGGTATGGTAATCGGCAGAAGCGGTGCGGGCATTGAAGAAATTAAGAATGATGTTCAGAAGCTTACAGGCAAGGAAGTTTCAATCAATATCAATGAAGTAAGAAGACCTGAACTTGATGCACAGTTAGTTGCGGAAAGCATCGCACAGTCACTCGAAAGAAGAGTTTCATTCAGAAGAGCTATGAAACAGGCTATCGGCAGAACTATGAAAGCCGGTGCAAAGGGAATCAAAGTTGTAGTTTCCGGCAGAGTAGGCGGTGCCGAAATCGCAAGAAGTGAAAAGTACAACGAAGGAAATGTTCCGCTTCATACGTTAAGAGCAAACATCGGCTACGGCTTCTGGGAAGCAAACACAACTTACGGTAAGCTCGGAGTAAAGGTTTGGATTAACCACGGCGAAATTCTCGGTAAATTCGGAGACATCCAGGAAGAAGCTGCTGCTCCTCAGGAAAGAAGAAAGGGCGACAGAAAGAGAAGAAACGACGGCAATCGCGGTGAGAGAAGAGAAAGACGTGACAACAGAGATTCAAGAGAACAGGAACAGAAGCCGGTTTATGTAAATCCAAGAACCAGAAAGGCTCCTAAAGAAGCTCCCGCACCAAAGGAAGCAGTAGAAGAAACAGCAGAAGCAACTGTTGAAGAATAGTCAGACCGGAAAGGAGGAACAGGACTCATGTTAATGCCAAAAAGAGTAAAACGTCGTAGAGTTCACAGAGGAAGAATGAAGGGCGTTGCAACAAGAGGAAATACAATCACATATGGAGAATTCGGTCTGGTAGCAACAGAACCGGGCTGGATTACATCAAATCAGATAGAAGCAGCCAGAATTGCAATGACTAGATATATCAAGAGAGGCGGAAATGTTTACATTAAGATTTTCCCTCATAAGCCGGTAACAAAGAAACCGGCAGAAGTACGTATGGGTGCCGGAAAAGGTGCTCCGGAATACTGGGTAGCAGTAGTTAAACCGGGTAGAGTTATGTTTGAACTCGGAGGAGTTCCGGAAGATAAAGCAAGAGAAGCTATGAGACTTGCTTCACATAAGCTCCCTGTAAAGTGTAAGTTTGCTGTAAAAGAACAAGCTGAGGGTGGTGAAGAAGCATAATGAAAATCGAAAACATGAGAGAATTAAACGAGCAGGAACTGAATGATGAAGTTTTAAAGTTGAAGAAGGAGTTATTTAATCTCCGATTCCAGCACGTTACAGGACAGCTCGATAATCCAATTAAAATGAAAGATATCAAAAAGGACATTGCCAGAGTGAAGACTGTTATCAGAGAAAAACAGTTAAACAAGAACGCATAGCATGCCGAAAGGAGGATGAACATGGACAGAAACAGAAGAAAGACCAGAGTGGGCATTGTAACAAGCAACAAAATGGACAAAACAATCGTTGTTACTGTTGAAGACTTTGTAAGACATTCACTTTACGGCAAGGCTGTAAAAGTTACAAAAAAATTCAAGGCACACGATGAACAGAACGAATGCAATATCGGCGATAAAGTTAGAATTATGGAAACAAGACCTCTTTCAAAAGACAAGAGATGGAGACTTGTTAATGTAATCGAAAAGGTTAAATAAATCTCGGAAGGAGGCACTGGTTATGATACAGAATGAAACTCGGTTAAGAGTTGCAGACAATTCAGGAGCAAAAGAGTTGTTATGTATCCGTATTTTAGGCGGAACAAGCCGTAAATACGCGAACATTGGAGATATAATCGTATGTGCGGTTAAAGACGCAACACCCGGTGGCGTTGTTAAGAAGGGCGACGTTGTCAAGGCTGTTATAGTAAGAAGCAAGCACGGCGTAAGAAGAACTGACGGAAGCTACGTAAAATTCGATCAGAATGCAGCAGTAGTAATTAAGGATGATAAGAATCCCGTTGGCACACGTATATTTGGGCCGGTAGCAAGAGAACTCAGAGACAAGAGCTTTATGAAGATTGTTTCTCTGGCTCCGGAAGTATTATAGGAGGACAATAGGAGATGCATATCAAAAAGAACGATACGGTAATTGTAATCACCGGCAAGGACAAGGGAAAAAAGGGTAAAGTGCTTAAAGTAATGCCTAAGAAAAATACAGCAATCGTAGAAGGCGTAAACATTCAGACAAAGCACAGAAAGCCTAACAATACAATGAGACAGGGTGCTATCGAGCATAAAGAAGGTCCTGTTAACGTTTCAAATTTAATGTACTTTGATAAGAATGCGAATGCACCTACAAGAATCGGTTACAGAATCGAAGACGGAAAGAAAGTCAGAGTATCAAAGAAAACCGGTAAGGTTTTAGATTAATTCTCGAAAGGAGGAAACAGTTTTGGCAGCAAGATTAAAGGAAACTTACAAAGAAAAAGTTTTTCCTGCTTTAATGGAAAAGTTTAAATATAGCAATGTTATGGAAGTTCCTAAACTGGAAAAAATCACCATTAACATGGGCATCGGCGAAGCTAAGGACAATCCTAAGATTCTCGAAAGCGCAGCAGAAGAGCTTGCAATGATTTCAGGTCAGAAGCCTGTTATCACAAAGGCAAGAAAATCAATCGCTAACTTTAAAATCAGAGAAGGCGTTGCAATAGGAACAAAGGTTACTCTCAGAGGAGACAAAATGTTCGAGTTTGCAGACAAATTCTTCAATATTTCTCTCCCCAGAGTAAGAGACTTTAAGGGTGTAAGCAGAAACTCATTTGACGGAAGAGGAAACTATGCAATGGGTATCAAAGAACAGCTTATCTTCCCTGAAATCGAATATGACAAAATCGACAAGATCAAGGGTATGGACATTGTATTCACTACAACGGCTAAGACTGACGAAGAAGCTATGGCTCTTCTTGAACTGCTCGGTATGCCGTTTACAAGATAGGAGGGAATAAGAAATGGCAAAAAAATCTCTCAAGGTTAAACAGCAAAGAGCACCTAAGTATTCAACCAGAGCGTATACAAGATGCAATATCTGCGGAAGACCGCATTCAGTATTAAGAAAATACGGAATTTGCCGTATCTGCTTCAGAGAATTAGCTTATAAGGGTCAGATTCCGGGCGTTAAGAAAGCAAGCTGGTAGAATATAGAACAAGAAAGGAGGAACTTATAAATGTCAATGACAGATCCTATTGCGGATATGCTTACAAGAATCAGAAATGCCAATATGGTTGGACACGAAAGCGTAGACGTTCCTGCATCAAATATGAAAAAGTCAATTGCTGATATCCTTTTCAAAGAAGGTTATATCAAAGGTTATGATGTTATAGAAGACAACAAACAGGGTATCATCAGAATTCAGATGAAATACGGCCAGAATAAAGAAAAAGTTATTACAGGTATCAAGAAGATTTCAAAGCCGGGTCTCAAGGTATATGCTAAGAGAAACGAAATTCCACGTGTATTAGGCGGCCTCGGTATTGCTATCATTTCTACTTCTAAGGGTGTTATCACAGATAAAGAAGCAAGAAAAGAAAACGTGGGCGGCGAAGTCATCTGTTACGTATGGTAAGGAATGGAGGTAAGATAAATGTCAAGAATCGGTAAATTACCTGTTGCTGTTCCTGCCGGTGTTGAAGTTAAAATCGACGGTAATAATCTCGTAACAGTTAAAGGACCTAAGGGCCAGTTACAGGAAAAATTAAGCGAAAGAATTAAAGTTGAAAATAAAGACGGCGCCATTACTTTTGAAAGAAGTTCAGATGTAAAAGAAGACAGATCTCTTCACGGATTATCAAGAGCACTTGTTAACAACATGATTATCGGCGTTACTAACGGATTCCAGAAGAAGCTTCAGCTTGTCGGTGTCGGATACAGAGCTGAAAAGAAGGGTGATACATTAATCTTAACATTAGGTTATTCTCACCCAATCGAAGTAAAAGATACAGCAGACGTTAAGACAGAAGTTCCAAATCCAAACGAAATTATCGTTTCCGGAATCAACAAAACTTTAGTCGGCGACTTTGCAGCTGATATCAGAGCATGGAGACAGCCTGAACCTTATAAAGGCAAGGGTATCAAATATGATAACGAAGTTATTATACGTAAAGAAGGAAAGACCGGTAAATAGGAAAGGAGTGAATTGAATGTCAGGTAAAGCGAGCAGAAATGCGAAACGTCTGGGAAGACATCAAAGAGTAAGAAACAAGGTGTTCGGAACTCCTGAGAGACCAAGAATGTGCGTATTCAGAAGCGCAAAGAACATCAGTGTTCAGATTATAGATGACACTAAGGGTCATACACTGGTAGCTGCATCCACATTAGATAAGGAAATCAAGAACCAGGTTGCTTACGGTGGAAACAAAGAAGCTGCTAAGGTGGTAGGAGAAGTTGCTGCAAAAAGAGCTCTTGAAAAAGGCATTGATACTGTATGCTTTGACAGAGGCGGATTCCTGTATCACGGAAGAGTTAAGGAATTAGCTGACGGTGCAAGAGAAGCAGGACTTAAATTCTAAGAAAGGAAGGAACACTAATGCGACGTGAAATGATCGATCCATCAAAAATGGAATTCAATGAATCAATCGTAAACATCAGACGTGTAGCCAAGGTTGTTAAAGGCGGCAGAAACTTCAGATTCTCCGTAACAATCGTAATCGGCAACGGCGAAGGTTACGTAGGAGTTGGTCAGGGTAAGGCTCTGGAAATTCCTGATGCTGTTAAAAAAGCTATTGAAGACGCAAAGAAAAACTTAATTTTTGTTCCTACAGTCGGAACTACAATTCCACACAGAACTCTGGGAATCTTCGGAGCAGGTCAGGTATTGATTATGCCTGCTGCCCCCGGTACAGGAGTTATCGCCGGCGGTGCTGTACGTACTGTTCTTGAGCTTGCCGGTTTAAGTGATGTAAGAGCAAAATCTATAGGTTCAAATAACTCGGGGAATATGGCTTATGCAACTATCGAAGGTCTTAAATCATTAAAGACTGTAGAAGAAGTATCCAGACTCAGAGGAAAAACCAAAGAAGAAATCTTAGGATAAGGAGGGGATAGCCGTGGCAAAAGAACTTAAGATTAAAATGATAAAGAGCACAATCGGCGTAAAGCCTCTTCATAAAAAGAATATGCAGGCTCTTGGCTTGAGAAAAATTGGTCAGGTTGTTGTAAAACCCGATAATGCTCAGGTAAGAGGTATGATCGCAAAGGTTAGTCACCTTGTGGAAGTAGAAGAAGAGATTTAGGCGGAGGTGTTTTAGGATGAAATTACATGAATTAAGAGCACCTGAAGGTGCAACTAAAGCCCCAAAGAGAAAAGGTAGAGGTACTGCAACAGGTCAGGGCACGACAGCCGGCAGAGGTATGAACGGTCAGAGATCCAGAAGCGGCGGAAGAGTCAGACCTGGATTTGAAGGCGGTCAGATGCCTATTACCAGAATTATGCCTAAAAGAGGATTTTCTAATCCTAACAAAAAACAGTGGGCTATTTTAAATGTAGAAGATTTAAATGTTTTTGAAAACGGAACAGTAGTTACACCGGAAATGCTTATCGAAAACGGTCTTGTAGGTAAGGTAGTAGACGGCATTAAAGTTCTGGGTGACGGAAATCTTGAGAAAAACTTAACTGTACAGGCAAACAAGTTTACCGGTACAGCTGTACAGAAAATAGAATCAGCCGGCGGTAAGGCAGAGGTGATCTAATGAGCATCTTTACTACCCTTGCCAATGCGTGGAAGGTTCCTGATATCCGCAAAAAAATAATTTTCACACTCTTAATGATGGTAGTGTTCAGATTGGGCTGTGCGATTCCTATTCCGGGAATCGACAGAACGATTTTAACACAGCTTTTCGAAGGAAATGAATCCGGACTATTCGGTCTGTTTGACCTGTTCTCCGGCGGTTCCTTTAGTAACTTTACGATATTTGCCTTAAGTATAACGCCATATATTACTGCCTCTATTATTCTGCAGCTGCTGACAATTGCGATACCTGCACTGGAGGCTTTGGCAAGAGAAGGTCTTGAGGGTAGAAAGAAAATTGTCAGGTACACAAGATATCTGACTGTTGTGCTTGCTTTGATACAGGCAATAGGTCTTACTGTGGGACTTTTCAATCAGGCAGTCGTAGATAGAAGCGTGTTCTCATTTATTGTTATTATTCTGATACTGACCGCGGGAACAGCATTCCTTATGTGGTTAGGCGAACAGATTAACGAATACGGAATCGGCAATGGTATTTCGCTTATCATTTTCGCCGGAATTGTTGCAAGAATTCCTTCCGCTATTTCAATGCTGCGTATCGCACTTAAAGAAGGAACTTTAAGCTTCCTTACATTCATTTTATTCGTTGTATTTGCCTTTGCGGTTCTTGTCGGAATTATCATGGTTCAGCAGGGAGCCAGAAAAATCCCTGTACAGTATGCGAAGCGGGTTGTAGGAAGAAAGATGTATGGCGGACAGAGCACACATATTCCTATTAAAGTTAATCAGGCAGGCGTTATTCCGGTTATCTTCGGTATGGCACTTCTTCAGTTCCCTCTTACAATCACATATTTCTGTCCTGGAACGGGATTTGCTGATTTTATTACCAAATGGCTTTCACCAAGCGGTAATCCGGGAGTATGGATTTACGGAATCCTGAACTTTGCATTAATAATGTTCTTCACATATTTCTACACAGCAATAACATTTAATCCTGCTGATGTAGCATATAATATGAAGGCGAACGGCGGATTTATACCGGGAATCAGACCGGGGATGCCTACAGTGGAATATCTTACAAAAGTTATGATGAGAATAACCTTCGTAGGAGCTGTATTCCTTTCTGTAGTATCTACATTACCGACAGTTGTTGACTATTTTATCAATGTTAACATAAGATTCGGAGGTACTTCACTTCTTATCGCAGTCGGTGTAGGACTTGATTTAATGAAACAAATTGAAAACCAGCTTGTAATGAGAAATTACTCTGGCTTCTTAAAATAGGAGAAAGAAAATGAAAGTTGTTTTATTAGGGCCTCCGGGTGCGGGAAAAGGCACTCAGGCTACAGGCATTGTTGAAAGATACAATATTGTTCATATCTCTACAGGAGATATTTTTAGAAAAAACGTTAAAGAAGGTACTCCGCTGGGTAAACAGGCGAAGGCTTATATGGACAAGGGCGAACTCGTTCCGGACGAACTGGTAATTGCTCTTGTACAGGACAGATTAAAGCAGGATGACTGCAAAGACGGTTATCTGTTAGACGGTTTCCCAAGAACTACATTCCAGGCCGAAGCTATGGAAAAACTGGGAATGGCTGTTGATAAGGTTATTGATATTCAGGTAGGCAAAGATGTTCTGGTTGGAAGAGCAACCGGCAGAAGAGTCTGCAAGAAATGCGGAGAGACTTATCATGTTTCCTTCAGACCTACAAAGGTTGAAGGCGTTTGTGATAAATGCGGTGCTGAAGTTATCCAGAGAAGCGATGACGAGGAAGCAACTGTTGCAAGAAGAATCGATGTATATCTTTCCGAAACAGCTCCGTTAGTAGATTACTATGAAAAGAAAGGTAATATTGTACATATTAACGGCGATGATGACGCTAAAGTTGTACAGGAAAAAATCTTTGCTGCATTGGACTGATTAGGAGACCGTAAATATGATCGTGATTAAAACAGAACAAGAGTTGGAAATCATGAGAGAAGCAGCTAAGGTGACGGCTTATATTTTAGACGAAATGATGGATACCATCATTAGACCCGGGATAACAACCGCCGCTATTGACCGCTTAGTAGAAGCTGAGATTCGCAAGTATCATATGATACCCGGATTTAAAGGCTACGGTGGATTTCCGGCAAGTATATGCGCTTCCGTGAACGATACAATCGTTCACGGGATACCTTCCTCGAGAAAACTTGTTGAAGGCGATATAATAAGTATTGATACAGGAACAATATATAAAGGTTATTACAGTGATGCCGCAAGAACATATCCTGTTGGGGAAATCTCGGAAGAAAACGAAAAGCTGATAAGAATTACCAGAGAGAGCTTTTTCAAAGGAATTGAATATGCTAAGGAAGGTAATCGACTCGGTGACATTTCACATGCCGTTCAGGTTCATGCCGAATCAAACGGTTTCAGTGTTGTGAAGGAGTTTGTCGGACACGGAATCGGAAGCAATATGCATGAGGATCCTCAGATTCCGAATTACGGACCGGCAGGAAGAGGTCCGAGACTTGCAAAAAATATGGTTCTCGCAATAGAGCCGATGATAAATGCAGGCAGTGATGATTGTGTGGTACTCGATGATGACTGGACAACAAAAACCGTTGACGGCAAGTGTTCGGCACATTATGAAAACACTGTAATAATAACTGACGGTGAGCCTGAAATTCTGACTTTATTAAAGTAGTAAGCGGATGTGATTTATGGATTACATGAGAGCTTTAGAATGTGGTCAGATTGTAAGAGCTTTGGCCGGAAGAGATAAGGATAAGGTATTTGTGGTTGTCGGGATTATTGATGACAACAGTGTATATATAGCAGACGGAGCAAAGCGTAGGATAGAGGCGCCAAAACGAAAGAAAATTAAGCATTTGCAAAGATATAATAAAATATCGGCGACTATTAATAAAAAGTTAGTTAACGGCGAAGTAATCGATAATTCAGAGATTCGAACGGAATTATCATTATATAAGTAAGGAGGTGCACTTTATGGCTAAAAAAGATGTCATTGAAGTGTTTGGCACCGTTCTCGAAGCGCAGCCCAATGCAATGTTTAAAGTAAAACTGGAAAACGGGTATGAAGTTCTGACACATATCTCCGGAAAAATTAGAATGAATTTTATCCGTATTTTACCCGGAGACAGAGTTAAAGTTGAATTGTCACCTTATGATTTAACAAGAGGCAGAATTACCTGGAGAGATAAGTAATTTGGAGGATGAAAAATGAAAGTAAGAGCATCAGTAAAGCCGATTTGCGAAAAATGCAAAGTCATTAAGAGAAATGGCAAAGTGATGATTATCTGCGTTAACCCTAAGCATAAGCAGAAGCAGGGCTGAGTTGCGGAATAGCATATTTTTCAGAATTATTAAAAAAATACTGGAAATTCATTAAGAATTATAATATAATATGTAAGGTTAAGTGTTAAAAATATCATCGGAACGGGGCGGCTGCGCTCATGCTGTCGGGAGACACCGTAGGAGCGACCAAGATGGTGATATTAAAATAATTTCATTATTTTAATAGTTGCACAGGGAGGTGTAAGCTGAATGGCTAGATTGGCCGGTGTCGATTTACCAAGAGACAAGAGAGTCGAAATAGGTTTAACCTATATTTACGGAATTGGTAGAAAGACTTCTAATGTTATTTTGGAAAAAGCCGGAATAAATCCGGATACAAGAGTTAGAGATCTTACTGAAGATGAAGTTGGTGCTATCAGAAAGATTTTAGAAGCAGATTATCAGGTAGAAGGTGATCTGAGAAGAGAAGTTTCCTTAAATATCAAGAGACTTATGGAAATCGGATGCTACAGAGGTATCAGACATAGAAGAGGTCTCCCGGTAAGAGGACAGGGAACTAAGACAAATGCCAGAACAAGAAAAGGTCCTAAGAAGACTGTCGGCAGAAAGAAGAAGAAGTAAAGGAGGGTGAGAAGATATGGCAAAAGCTGTTAAAAAAGTTGTTCGTAAAAAAAGAAGAGAACGTAAAAATATCGAAAAAGGCCAGGCACATATCCAGGCTACATTCAATAACACCATAGTTACTCTCACTGACCTCAACGGAAATGCTCTTTCATGGTCAAGTGCGGGATCTCTCGGTTTCAGAGGCTCAAGAAAATCCACTCCTTATGCTGCACAGATGGCAGCGGAAGAAGCGGCAAAGGGGGCTATGGAACATGGTCTTAAGACTGTTGAAGTATATGTAAAGGGTCCGGGATCCGGAAGAGAAGCTGCTATCAGAGCACTTCAGACTGCCGGTCTTGAAATTACCCTTATTAAAGATATCACTCCTATTCCTCATAACGGTTGCAGACCGCCAAAGAGAAGAAGAGTCTGAGGGAGGTGCAGTAAGAAATGGCAAGATATACAGATGCGTCATGTCGTCTTTGCAGAAGAGAAGGCCAGAAGCTTTTCTTGAAAGGTGAAAGATGTTACAGCAGTAAGTGCGCGTTAGATAAAAGACCTTATGCACCGGGACAGCACGGTCAGGGCAGAAAAAAGACTTCAGAATATGGTCTTCAGCTCAGAGAAAAGCAGAAAGCAAAGCGTTTCTACGGAGTATTGGAGACACAGTTCAGAAATTATTTTGAAAAAGCAGCAAGCAAGCCGGGAATCACAGGTGAAAACCTCCTCGTAATGCTTGAAACAAGATTAGATAACGCTGTATTCAGACTGGGTATGGGTGCTTCAAGAAAAGAAGCCAGACAGCTCATTACTCACGGTCACTTTACAGTTAACGGCAAGAAGGTAGACATTCCTTCATATGCTGTTAAGCCCGGTGATGTTATCAGAGTTAAGGAAAAGAGTACATCATCTCCTAAGTTCAAGGAAATGAGAGAAATGACAGTTACAGTTCCTGCATGGCTCTCCGTAGATATTGATAAACTTGAAGGCAAAATCATCAATTATCCAAGAAGAGAAGAAATCGACACTCCAGTAAAAGAACAGCTTATCGTAGAATTATATTCTAAGTAAGATATGGCCCTCACAGTTATTGAGTTTTAAAAGAAGGAGGGTTTTGGTATGATCGAGATAGAAAAACCGACCATAAAGTGCGAATATTCAGATAGTGATGTTAATTTTGGGAGATTCATTGTTGAACCTCTCGAAAGAGGATACGGTATAACTCTGGGAAACAGTCTGAGAAGAATTCTGCTTTCTTCTCTTCCAGGTGCAGCTGTTACGTCAATAAGAATTGACGGTATTCTGCACGAGTTTTCAACTATTCCCGGAGTTAAGGAAGATGTTACCGAGATTATTCTGAATCTCAAAAGACTTGCAATCAGAATAAACGGAGACGGACCCAAAAAGGCATTAATTAATGTCAACGGTCCAAAGGAAGTAACTGCAGCTGACATTATGGTCGACAGCGAAGTGGAAATTTTCAATCCGGATTTGCATATTGCAACTTTGGAAGAAAATTCTACATTATCTATGGAAATTAATCTTGCACGCGGCAGAGGATATGTTTTAGCTGAACAGAATAAAACCGAATCGATGCCTATTGCCGTAATTCCGGTTGATTCAATATATACACCGGTTAAAAAGGTTAACTTTACTGTTGAGAATACAAGAGTCGGACAGGTTACCGATTATGATAAACTCATATTGGAAATATGGACGGACGGAAGTATAAGACCGGAAGAAGGGGTTTCCATAGGAGCTAAAATAATGCAGGAGCATCTCAACCTGTTTATTCAGCTCACTGACAGTATTGACATGGTGGAAATCATGGTTGAAAAAGAAGAGGATACTAAAGGCAAAGTTCTTGAAATGACTATTGAAGAGCTTGAACTTTCTGTAAGATCTTTCAACTGCCTTAAAAGAGCAGGCATTAATACTGTTGAGGAATTGACACATAAATCTGAAGAAGATATGATGAAGGTGAGAAACCTTGGTAAAAAATCTCTGGACGAGGTCAAATTTAAGCTTGAAGAATTGGGCTTAGGTTTGAGACCCAGTGAAGATTAAGTAGCAAAGGAGGGATTCACATGCCGGGAATTAAGAAATTAGGTAGACCTACAGCACATAGAAATATGATGCTCAGGAATTTAGTGACAAGTTTCCTTCGTGAAGGAAAGATCACTACTACCGAAATGCGAGCAAAAGAAACAAGAAGAATCGCAGAAAAAATGATTACATTAGCTAAAAGAGGAGACTTACACGCAAGAAGACAGGTTCTCTCTTATATATTAGATGAAGACGTAGTAACAAAGCTTTTCGCAGAAATCGCACCTGTTTATAAAGACAGAAACGGTGGATATACAAGACTTATGAAATTAGGTCCGAGAAAAGGCGATGCTGCTGAAATGGTTATCATCGAATTAGTATAAGCTTAATATAGAGGCGGTCTGATGACCGCCTTTATTTTTAATAATAAGAGGAAATATGGAGAATATTATTCAAATTCGAGACGTTACTTTTGATTATCATAGAAACAGTGAAGATGAAGTCACTATCCGGGCCTTAAACCATGTCAGTTTAGATATTGAAAAAGGAAGCTTTACAGCTGTAATAGGTGTTAACGGTTCGGGCAAATCCACGCTGGCGAAGCATCTTAACGGATTGGTTCTGCCTACGGAAGGCGAGGTTGTGGTTTGCGGGTTTAATACAAAAGACAATGAGACACTGTGGGAAGTGCGAAGAAAAGTAGGAATGGTTTTTCAGAATCCTGATAATCAGATGGTATCGGCAGTTGTTGAGGATGATGTAGCCTTTGGGCCGGAAAATCTCGGTATTCCACCGCAGGAGATCAGAGCGCGTGTAGATATGGCATTACAATCTGTCGGTATGTATGATTTTCGAAAAAAAGCTCCGCATATGTTATCCGGGGGACAAAAACAGAGAGTGGCTATTGCAGGAGTGGTTGCCATGCTTCCTGAATGTATAGTTTTTGATGAGCCTACAGCTATGCTGGACCCCAGGGGCAGAAAGGAAGTACTGGATATTATTCATAAGCTTAATAAAGAGGACGGCAAAACTATTGTACTGATAACTCATTTTATGGATGAAGTAGTTGATGCCGATAAAGTAGTGGTAATGGATAACGGTCACATTATCATGGAAGGAAAACCAAAGGAAATCTTCGTAAGAAACGAAGAATTACACAAGGCGGGATTGGATGTGCCTTTTGCGGCTGAGCTCGGTTCCAGACTCAGAAAAAGAGGTATAGAAATTCCGGACAATATTATTTTCATGGAGGAATTGGCCGACTATATTGCCGAAAATGCCGGTTCCGCAAAAAACCTGTAGGATTGGAGAATAATATGTCTATTAATATTGAAAATCTTACTCATGTTTATAACAGGGGTCTGAGTTACGAAACCGTGGCCCTGAATAATGTGAGTTTTACAATAAATGATGGTGAGTTTGTTGGAATTATCGGACATACGGGCTCCGGAAAATCGACCTTAATCCAGCATTTGAACGGCATATTGAAGCCTGACAGCGGAAGAGTTGTGATAAACGGTATAGATTTGGGCTCGAAAGAGACTAATATGGCCGAAATGCGCAGGAAAGTCGGTCTGGTGTTTCAGTATCCGGAGTATCAGCTTTTTGAAGATACTGTGGCCGGGGATATTGCCTTCGGACCCGGGAATCTCGGACTTTCTCCCGAAGAAACTGAGGAAAGAGTCAGAAACGCAATGAGGCTGGTTTCACTGCCCTATGAAAGCTATGCGGAAAGATCTCCATTTGATCTCTCGGGGGGGCAGAAAAGAAGAGTTGCCATAGCGGGTGTAATTGCAATGAATCCTGAAATACTTATTCTTGACGAGCCGACAGCAGGTCTTGATCCGCGTGCTCACCGGGAAATAGTGAATATGCTTACTAATCTCCACAAAAATTCGAACATTACTATTATTCTTGTATCTCACAATATGGAGGATATGGCTGAAATTGCAGACAGATTGATTGTAATGCATAAAGGTGAAATTTTTGCGCAAGGTGCACCTGAAGAGGTCTATTACGAGCGAAACAGACTGCTGGAAATAGGATTGGATGTTCCGCAGCCTATGATGTTCATGTCAATGCTTGAGAAAAGAGGCATAGATTCTCATCGCAGCATATTGACAATAGACGAGGCAGCTGATGAAGCAGAAAGAATACTGAGGGGTAAAATATGATAAGAGACATTACACTGGGACAGTATTATCCGGGGGATTCTTTTATTCACCGTCTGGATCCGCGACTGAAAATAATAGCGGTATTAGTATTTATCGTGGCATTATTCATTACTTCTGAGTTTTACGGATTTATTTTTACAGCTGTATATCTTGCAGTGGTGATAATCATTTCAAAAGTTCCGCCGAGGTTTATCCTGAGAGGCATGAAACCTGTACTGCTGATACTGATCTGCACATTTATCATAAATATTTTCGTAATTAAAGGCGGAGATGTTATATTTAAACTAGGCTTTCTCAGCATAGAGCAGAACGGAATCAAAATGGCTGTTTTTCTTGTAACCAGACTTGTTATGCTGATTATCGGTTCATCTATGCTTACATTCACAACAAAGCCGATGATGCTCACTGACGGACTCGAAAGTCTGATGAACCCCCTGAAAAAGGTCGGAGTTCCGTCTCACGAGCTTGCAATGATGATGTCAATTGCTCTTAGGTTTATACCTACGTTGCTGGAGGAAACAGATAAAATAATGAAGGCTCAGCTGGCCAGAGGTGCTGATTTTGAGACGGGAAGTATAGTAAAGCGTGCAAAAGGCTTAATCCCTATACTTATTCCGCTGTTTATCAGTGCTTTCAGAAGGGCTGATGAGCTGGCTATGGCAATGGAAGCGAGATGTTACCGGGGCGGAGAGAACCGTACCAGAATGAATGCATTAAAGTTTAGTATCAGAGATCTGGTGGCCGGTGCAGTTACTGTCCTGATGGCTGCCGGAATAGTAATAACTAAAATTGCAATGTGACAGGATTCACATATTGTTCACAAAATCGCCATATAATTATGAGATATTATATAAAAGTGAAGAGCGGATTATTCATCCGCTCATTTTTTAAAATGAACGGTTTAGTGTGGCGGTATCGGATATTCCGTGCAGCTGACCTGAGAAGGAGAAATTATGAACGTATTAATTGCAGAAGATGAACAGAAATTGAGAGACATAGTTGTTAAATATCTGAAAAAAGAAGGATATACGGTTTTTGAGGCCGAAAACGGTGAAAAAGCTTTGGAGAAGTTTAATGAAGCTCCGATGGATATTGTAATTCTGGATGTAATGATGCCTGTTGTGGACGGATGGTCATGCTGCAGAGAAATCAGGAAAACTTCTGAGGTTCCCATCATTATGCTTACTGCCAGAAGTGAAGAAAATGACCGGGTGTTCGGATTTGAACTCGGTGCGGATGATTATGTGACAAAGCCTTTCAGCAACAGAGAACTGATGATGAGAGTCAAGTCATTGATAAGGAGAAGTGCAAAAGATAATGAAACTGTGCTGGAAGCCGGAAAAATCAAAATCAATGTCAGAGCTCACAGAGTCATTATGGATGGAAAAGAACTGGAGCTTTCTCCGAAAGAGTATGATTTACTGATGTTTTTCTGGGAAAACTGTGATATTGCTCTGTCCAGAGAGAAAATAATTGACAAAATCTGGGGATATGATTATTACGGTGACATGAGAACGATAGACACTCACATTAAGAGGTTAAGAAGCAAAATAAAGGATTCGGGATGCGAGATTCAGACTGTAAGAGGCGTGGGATACCGATTTGTTGTGAGCGAGGAATAGGATGATATGAAAAAATCCATATTTACCAAAACCTTCGTAACAATTATTATTGCGGTATTGATTATTCTGGGTGCTGCGTATGCCGTTACAAGTCTGTTTGCAAATAATATCTATTATTCAAGCAAAATTAATCAGGCAAAGCAGGTGGCTGATTCGGTGAGAGATATTTTCGAAGAAGATGACATGAGCTATACAGATTTCATTTACAGTGTCGATGAGATGGTAATTCAGATGGGCGGTCGTGTCATTGTTCTCGATAAGGATAATAATATGATTTATGGAAGCAGAAGCTCCACTACGTTGACAAACTTAAACGACAGCTTTGTGCCTACCGACGCTCTTGATTTGAAATCAGGTCAGAACCAGGTATATGAGTATAAGAATTCAAAAGGAGAAGTGATACAGTATACTTATGCAGAGCGACTTGAGAACGGAGTTCTTGTAATGGTGGGTATTCAGGTGAAAGCAATAGCCGACACTGTGGCGATAATAAAGCGTGTAATGATGTTTGTAATGATTGCATCTGCAATAATCGCGATGGATGCGGCTTACATATTATCCAGAAATATATCGGTCCCTCTCAGAAGACTGAATTACGTTGCAAAAGAAATCGGCCGTCTGAATTTTGATGTCAGATATGAAGGGAAAAGAGAGGATGAAATCGGTGATTTGGGAAGAACGATAAATGAACTGTCGGAAAAGCTTGAAAAGAATATTACCGGGCTTCAAAATGAACTGGAAAAAGAAAAAAATATGGATCATTTGAGAAGGCAGTTCATCGCCCAGGCTTCCCACGAAATGCAGACACCCATAGCAATAATAAACAGCTATATGGAGGCAATAGAGGACGGAATTGTTGAAGATGAGGAAGAACGGGAAAGATATTTCTCAATTATTTCCGATGAAACAAATAAAATGAGCAAGATGGTAAAAAGCATGCTGGATCTTTCTCAGATTGAATCGGGAACCTTCACAATTGATCGTGAGGAATTTGATATTTACGGACTTCTGGAACCGGAATGTGAAAAATTCGGAATTCTTGCCGACAGTCAGGATCTGAATTTCTTCCACACAGAAATACCTGACAATGCTTTCATGATTTACGGAGACGAATTCAGGCTGGAACAGGTGCTTACAAACTTTATTTCCAATGCATATAAACATGCTAAAGGAAGCAGGAGAATAGTGCTGAATTTTGAAGAACTCAGTGAAGAGGAAATGGTAGAGATGCCTAAAAACAGGTATGACCAGGGCATTAGAATTTCTGTGTGGAATGAGGGAGATCCAATAAGCGAAGAAGACTTGCCATATATATGGGAAAGCTTTTATAAGGCACAGACACTTACAGGACAGAAAGGCACCGGGCTGGGACTTTCGATATCAAGGAGCATTCTGCAGCTGCACGATTATATGTTTGGCGTAAGCAATGTAAACGGCGGAGTAGAATTCTGGTTTGAAGCTCCGGGAAGACATGTAAAATAATATAATAAACACGTATTGCAATCACGAGGAGGCAGAAGCATGAGCAATAGAATTATTGTATATAAGGAAAAACGGCGTCTCGAACTGTGGGGTGAGAATGGAATGATAAAGTCCTACAAAGTGGGTCTTGGCTTTACTCCGAAAGGAGCAAAATCAAGAGAAGGAGACGGGAGAGTTCCGGAAGGTGATTATTATATCTGCACAAAAAATGAAAAAAGTAAATTTACCCTTTTCATGGGGTTGAGTTATCCGAATGCTGATGACGCTGCCAAAGGCTTTGAGGCAGGATTGATTTCCGAGTCCGAAAAAAACAGTATTATCGAATCAAACAGAAAACGTAAAAGACCCGACTGGGAAACTAATCTCGGAGGGAAAATAGGTATTCACGGAAAAGGCAGCTCTTTTGACTGGACAGCGGGATGCATAGCTCTGGAAGATGAGGATATCTGCGAATTATGGGAATATATGGAAAAAGGCGATGAAGTAATAATTAATCCTTAAAGGAATGTGAGGCTATGAGATACAGAAGAGTAAAAGGAGCAACAGAGAAACTGGAAGTGCTGAGCCGGTATATTACATCGGACTCAATAAGCTTTAAAGGCCGTTGGAATGAGGCTTTCGGAAATGACAATCCGATATATCTGGAGATGGGCTGCGGAAAAGGAAAATTTATTATAGAACAGGCGCGCAGAAATCCCGGAAATAATTATATAGGGGTTGAGGGGCAGGAACCGGTATTGCTGAGAGCGGCTCAGAATGCAAAAACCGCGGATCTTTCCAATCTTACCTTTATCAGTGAATTTCTGAGACACCCGGATGACTATTTCGACCGTGATGAAATATCGGGAATATATCTGAATTTCAGCGATCCCTGGCCGAAAGCAAGGCATGCCAAAAGGCGTCTTACCCATACCGGATTTTTAAGCTCATACAGAAAAATAGTAAAAGACGGCGGATTTATTCAGTTTAAGACAGATAATGATGATTTGTTCGATTTTTCGGTGGAGGAATTCATCAGCAATAAGTTCACGGTTTATGAGCTTTCGTATAATCTGCACGATTCGCATATACGGGCCGGAGAAATAACAACCGAATACGAGGATAAATTTCAGCAATGGGGAAAGAAAATCAAATATATTAAAGTGGGAATTAATTCCGTGGAATAATCAAAGACCTGAAACAAAGCAGGGCACACTGAAAGCATAAACGCTTCAGAATGCCCTGATTTTTGTTTTGCGGACTACTGTGTTGTAATAACAGCGGATTTCTATATCTGGATAACCTGGGATAAAGACGGGAATCCCGCACAGGATAATTACAGCAAAGCGGATACAGACCGGACAGGCAGCACTTCTCTTCTGGAAAAAAATTATGAACCTCATACCCATTTTGAAATACTCCTGAACGGAAAGCAGACAGATCCATCAGAGTATCTGATGAAAGAATAATATCGATTTTCGGAATAGAGTACTATTCTTCACTGTCTTTATCGGAGGGTGTGATTTCCTCTTTTGTAATTTCAGCATCGGAGGTTTCATCTGCGGCTCTGCCGGCATCTTTTCGCGCTTTAATATACAGTATAATTAAAATGACGGCAATAAACGAATAAATTATAATTATCGGCACGTTACTACCGGTTTTGGAGAGAGTTTTTTCCATTATTCCCATTAGAATCAGAGCGATAACTATTACCGCAGTTAATATTAAAGACAGACCTTTTTTCATAACACTGTTAAGAATCCAATTATCCTTCCGGGTAACCGGATTTTTTCCTTTCATGAAGTAATTTGCTGACCTGTTCAGCGAAAACGGACGAGCCGAGTCGGTTTCCGTGAGGTTAGCTTATTTAATTATATAACATTAAAAAAATCAGTGCAATAGATACTGCCGGACGACAGAATAAATAAAAGTCAGAATATGTATGCGTATGTATGCGTTTCCGAGGTATACAGTCGCTTTGAATCGGAACGGGACATACTGAATTCATAATTGAAAAATACAAACTTTTACTTGACAAAGTGAAATCATTAGCTATAAAATAAACTGTTTGAAATTATAAATCATGAAATGAGGTTGAATATACAAATGAAAGATAAAGGTTTGAGAAATATAGCCATTATTGCTCACGTAGACCATGGAAAGACAACACTTGTCGACCAGCTGTTAAAACAGTCAGGTGTATACCGGGAGAATCAGTCCGTAACAGAGCGTGTAATGGACAGCAATGATCTGGAAAGAGAGAGAGGTATAACAATACTTGCAAAAAACACCTCGGTTCGTTACAAAGATGTAAAAATCAATATCGTGGATACTCCGGGTCACGCTGATTTCGGCGGAGAAGTAGAACGTATATTGAAAATGGTAGACGGGGTACTGCTGCTGGTCGATGCTTTTGAAGGCCCGATGCCGCAGACAAGATTTGTACTGCAGAAAGCACTGGAGCTTAATCACAAAGTAATTATCGTTATCAATAAGGTTGACAGACCGGAACAGAGAGCTGCCGAGGTGACAGATGAGACACTGGAGCTTCTACTCGATCTCAATGCTACCGACGAACAACTGGACTCGCCTATAATCTACTGCTCGGCAAAAAAAGGATATGCGGCATATACCGCCGAAGAACTTCAGAAGCCCGGTGAAGAACCGGACAATATGGATATGCGTCCGCTGTTCGATACAATACTGAAGTATATCGATGCTCCGGAAGCCGATACCGAAAGCCCGGTACAGATTCTTGTATCGTCAATAGACTACAATGAATACGTGGGAAGAATGGCAGTAGGAAAAATCGAAAGAGGGATATTAAGACAGGGCCAGGAAGTAACCGTATGCGATTATCACAGCGACAGTACATATAAAGGAAAAATATCAAATATTTATCAGTTTGAAGACCTGGGAAAAGAAACGGTGGAAGCTGCTTCTGCGGGAAACATTATCTCATTTTCCGGGATAGAAAAAATTACAATCGGTGAAACCGTGTGTGATAACAGCTGCGTAGAGGCACTTCCCTTTGTCAGAATATCACCACCCACCATTGAAATGGTATTCTGTGTTAATGACAGTCCTTTTGCCGGACGCGAAGGAAAGTTTGTAACATCAAGAAATCTGAGAGACCGACTGTTCAAAGAACTGCTTAAGGACGTATCATTAAAGGTAACCGAGCTTACCACAGATTCCTTTGCTGTGGCGGGAAGAGGCGAAATGCATCTTTCCATATTAATCGAAACCATGAGAAGAGAAGGATATGAATTTCAGGTGGGAACACCGCGAGTATTGTACCGGGAAATTGACGGAAAAAAATGCGAACCGATTGAGCTTGCCGTTATCGATGTCCCTCAGGACAGTGTTGGTGCCGTAATGGAGAAGCTGGGTCCGAGAAAAGGTGAAATTCAGTCAATGAATCCGATGGGAAGCCGAATAAGGCTGGAACTTTTAATTCCGGCACGGGGACTGCTGGGATATAAAAATGAATTCCTGACGGACACAAGAGGTGAGGGAATATTGAATTCGGTATTTCATGGCTATGAGCCTTATAAAGGAGATATTCCCAAAAGAACCGGAGGTTCTCTTATTGCATTTGAAACAGGAGAAGCTGTGGGCTATGGATTATGGAATGCTCAGGACAGAGGAGTTCTTTTTATTGGACCCCAGACCCCGGTTTATGCCGGAATGATCGTAGGACTGTCTCCCAAAAGTGAAGATATCGCAGTTAATGTGTGTAAAAAGAAGCACGTAACCAACACAAGAGCCGCAGGAAGTGATGAGGCTCTGAGACTGACCCCTCCGAGAAAAATGAGCCTGGAGCAGTCTCTTGAATTTCTTAAAAACGATGAGCTTCTGGAAATCACCCCTAAGAGTATCAGATTAAGAAAAAAAATCCTGAATCACGAGGAAAGAATGAAGCAGAGAGCAAGAGGATAACAGGACGCAGCAATTATGACCGCATTTATCTGAAGAAAACCCCTTTTGTCGGACAAAATTCGATGTCTGATGAAAGGGGTTGTTTTATGAAAAATCAGTACGGATTTCCGACCGGAATAACTGCGAATAAAGCAGGATCGGGAAAACCGTTATTCATTATTCGGCAGCTTCGTTAAATATATACGGCTATCATTGAAATCAACAGGAATTAATTGCAAAGAAATGGATAATTACGAAAGGAATAACGTAATTTTACAAGAAAAGGTGGCAAATTAATTTTTTTTTCAGAAGAAACTTTTATGAATAAAAAGAAAATCTTGTGATTAAAGTGAATTACAGGGAATATAATACATCGTTAAAAAGTGAAATAATATGAACTATAATTAAAAACAATTGAAATAAAGTTCGAAATAAAACGAATGTTATAGTGAAAATATATTTGATAGTTTGTAAAAATACCGTAATATTGTTAAATAATTATCGTATTATGTCATAAAAAACAGAAAAATTTCGATGAAAAGGTCAATATGAAAGAAAAAAATTTATATAGACGTATTCATGTGAATATGTTAAAATAACTGTAAACACGAAAGGAGGACGATTATATGTGTATGAGAGTTACTGACCACGTGATTCTTGGTCAGGATTTAAATCCTAAGATGATTGAGATTACAGTTGATGGTCAAAAAGTACCTGCAAAAGAAGGTGAACCTATCTTAGCAGCTTTATTAGCACAGGACATCATGGTAAATCGTTATACTGTAAAGAGAAATGAACCTAGAGGGTTATTCTGCGGTATCGGACAGTGCACAGACTGTGCAATGATCGTAAACGGAAAAGCAAATGTAAGAACATGCATCACTCCGGCTGTAGAAGGAATGATCGTTGAAACACAGTACGGTTATGGAGGTGCAAACGATGTTAAATAAGCAGTTATTAATCGTTGGTGCTGGCCCTGCAGGTTTAGCAGCAGCAATTGAAGCAAAAAAGAATGGCGTTAAAGACGTATTGTTAGTAGACCTTAACATGAAGGCTGGCGGACAGTTAATGAAACAGATCCACAAGTTCTTCGGTTCTAAGGAACACAGAGCAGGCGTTAGAGGTATTGATACCGGTGCTGCTATGTTAAAAGAAGCTGAAGAATTAGGCGTTGAAGTATGGCTTAAGTCTACTTGCGTTGGATTCTTTGACGATAAAGTTGCCTGCATCGAAAAAGGTATGGAAGATGGTTCAAAGAAGATTATCTACCTTAAGGCAGAAACAATCATCATCGCTACCGGCGGTCAGGAAAACGTAGTAAGATTCAAGGGTTGGACAACACCTGGTGTTATGGGTGCAGGTGCAGCTCAGACAATGATAAATGTAAATAAAGTTCAGCCTGGTCAGAACATCGTAATGCTCGGAACAGGTAACGTTGGTCTCATCGTATCATATCAGCTCATGCAGGCTGGATGTAACGTTGTATGTCTCGTAGAGGCAGCTCCGGGAATCGGCGGATACGGCGTTCACGCTTCTAAGATCAGCAGAGCAGGCGTTCCAATTTACACAAAACATACAATTAAAGAAGTTAAGGGTAACGGCCCTAACGGAAGAGTTTCAGAAGTTACTATCGTAGAAATCGATCCTAAGTTCAATCCTATCGAAGGAACAGAAAAGACATTCGCAGCTGATACAGTAACATTAGCAGCAGGTCTCAAACCTGTTTCGGAATTAGTAAAACTTCAGGATATCGAATTAGTATTCAATGGACCTTTCGGCGGTTGGGTACCAACTCATAATGAAAAAATGGAAACAACATGCCCGGGCATCTACGTTGCAGGTGATACAACAGGCGTAGAAGAAGCTAATACAGCTTTAGAAGAAGGCAAGGTTGCAGGCGTTTCAGCTGCAGAAGCTCTCGGAGCAATCTCAGCTGCAGAAGCTGACAAGCAGAGAGCTGAAATCTGGGCTAGACTTGACGGTCTGAGAATGGGTCCTTTCGGTGAAAAGAGAGCTATCGCTAAGAAGGAAGTTATGGCTAAATTCCCAGGCGTAAGAGCTTAAAGAAAGGAGATAAGAAACAATGTCAATCAAAGAAGTTGGATATATCAGCATGCAGGAATTAATCGATGCTAAGCAGAACATTTCTGACGCAAGATATGCAAAAGGCCCTGTTGCTGTAGTAGAATGTGTACAGGAAATTCCATGTAACCCATGTGAAGCTGCTTGTAAGTTCGGCGCTATCAAAATTGGCGAACCTATTACAAATCTCCCTAAAATTCAGGAAGATAACTGCACAGGCTGCGGCGTATGCGTAGCACAGTGCCCGGGTCTTGCTATTGTTATCGTTAACAAGGCATATTCAGATACAGAAGCAACAATCGCATTCCCTTATGAATATATTCCTACTCCTAAAGAAGGAGAAGAATGGGAAGCAGTAAACAGACAGGGCGTTGTTCAGTGCAAAGGTAAGATCGTAAAGGTTATGAATCCTAAAGCATTTGACAGAACACCTGTTGTTACAGTTGCAGTTCCTAAGGAATTTGCTGATGAAGTTAGAAGTATTAAAAGAAAATAACTGTTAAGGAGGCAATATAATGGCAAGAATTGATGATGAAATGCTGGTTTGCCGTTGCGAAGAAGTAACAGTTGGCGAAATCAGAGAAGCAATCGCACAGGGCGCATTCGACGTTGTGGGCGTTAAAAGAAGAACAAGAGCCGGTATGGGTCTCTGCCAGGGTAAAACATGTGAAAAAATGGTTCAGCAGATCCTTTGTCAGGAACTGGGCGTTGGTCCTGATCAGGTAGGTTCAACAAGCGTTAGACCTCCGGTAAGACCAGTGAGCTACGGCGCATTAGCAGAGGGGGTATTTTAAAAATGAAGTCATATGATATCATCGTAATCGGCGGAGGTATGATGGGTACTGCCTGTGCTTACTACCTCACACAGGAAGGTTTAAAAGTTGCTATCGTTGAAAGAGGCGACATCGCTGGTGGTACAGTATCTCATACAGACGGATACATTGGTGCATCAGAAAAGCAGCCTGGCGTTGACTCAATGCAGGGCGCAGCTTCAATGAAGTTATATGATGAAATGAGAAAGACATTTGATTATGACTTCGAATTTTCAGAAAATGAAAACGGAGATCCTATCGGTTTCGTATATTTCTGTGATTCAGAATTCGAATTCGAAAAGGCTAAGGAACAGGTTGCTAAGAACCAGGCTCTCGGTATCGAACAGTATGCTGTTGACCCTTACATCTTACAGCAGTTAGAACCTAACTGTGCTAAGGACTTAACAGGTGGTATGTGGGTACCTAAGGATGGCGCTGTATGTCCGTTCAGAGTAGCATTCGGTTTCGTAGAAGAAGCTAAGAAAACAGGTTTATTAGATGTTTATACAAGAACAGAGGTTCTCGATATCAAACAGGATCCTGCCACAAAAGCTGTTCTCGGCGTAGTAACAGATAAAGGCGAATTTGCAGCTCCTAAGGTTGTAAATGCAGCTGGTTGCTGGGCACCGTTCATCGGAGCTATGGTTGGTCTTGAAGTTCCAATCGAACCGAGATTCGGTCAGTTAACAGTATCAGAAAAAACAGGTAAAATCACTCAGAACAGACTTGCTCTTGAATATGGTTATTACCTCACAAAGTTCTTCCAGGACGGCGAAAGACCAATCAGCCCACTGGTAAAAGCTTTCAATGTATGCTTAAACATTACATCTGACGTTACAGGTAACACAGTAGTTGGTGGTTGCCGTCTGTTCAGAGGATTCAGCATCAAATCAGAATACAAGATTATGCAGGCTGTAGCACAGAGAGGTATCAGATACTATCCAATGCTCAAAGACTTTAATTGTATCAGAGCATTCGCAGGTATCAGACCGTTCTGTCTCGACCATCTGCCAATCGTATCTGACGTAGAAGAAGTTCCTGGTTTCTACATGGCTTGCGGTCACGAAGGTGACGGTATCACATTAGGACCTATCACAGGTAAACTTATTTCTCAGTACGCTACAGGCAAACCATTAGAATTTGAATTAGCTCCTGAACTTGCATGGGCAAGATGGCATGACAAAGACATCCCTGCTATGAAAGCAAGAGAAGAAGAAAATACAAAGGCTCTTAAGGCTGTAGAAGAAGAAGTAATCAGATCTTTATCAAAATAAGATTTTAATTATATCTTCTGTTTAAAACTAAATATTTTAGATATATCCATATGCGGAGCGAATAGCTCGCTCCGCAGTGATATATATACATGAACTTCATTTTAATAGGTTTTTGACGCACTTTTACTTTTATTATTTACTTTATTTCTATACAGTTTGGTGCGTTGAAAAGAACAACTGCGCCGAACTTGACTTTTTATAAGGGGGAAAATAAAATGTCAGAACAGGCTGTAGAAAAACAACAATGGGGTAGTGCTTTTGGTTTTATCGTATCATCAGTAGGCTACGCTGTAGGTTTGGGTGCTATTTGGAAGTTCCCGTATATGATTGGTATGAACGGTGGCGGTATATTCCTGCTGCTCTGTATCATTTTCTGTGTAATTATCGCAATTCCACTTTGCTGGTCAGAACTGACTTTTGGTAGATATACTCAGAAGTCTATCATCTCCGGTTATCGTGAACTGTGCGGAAAAGGCACATTCTGGGTTGCTGCAGGTTGGTTTGGTGCCGCTACAGTAACAATCATGATTTCATACTATATCACTATTGTATCAGACGTAATGTTCTATATCTTCAGATACGCTTCCGGATTCTTCAAGGGAATGTCAATCGAAGACGTAGGTGCATACTATTCAGGACTTCAGGTTAATATGCCTTTCAAGTTCATAACCGTAATTATTCTTTATCTTTTAACCTGTCTCGTTATTTTAGGCGGTGTACAGAAAGGTCTTGAAAGAGCAAACAAAATCCTGATTCCTGCACTGTTCATATTCTTAGTAATTCTCGCAGTTAGAGGCTTAATGCTTCCTGGCGGCGTTGAAGGTGTTAAATGGATGTTCACTCCTGACTTCTCTAAGTTAAGTGGTTCTGTTGTAATGGCAGGTCTTAACCAGTGCTTCTTCTTAGCAGGTGTTGGTATGGCTTCACTGTGGTCATTCGGTTCTTATCTTGACAAAGAAAATTCAGATATTCCATTCTCAGGAACAGTTATCATTCTGTCAAATATCGTTGTTGCTATGT
Source organism: Firmicutes bacterium UBA1739 (assembly GCA_002315385.1). Lineage (GTDB taxonomy): Bacteria > Bacillota > Clostridia > Peptostreptococcales > Anaerovoracaceae > UBA1739. The sequence continues at coordinate 33,407 of DCHZ01000023.1, forward strand.
TGGCTGGTATTGCTATCTTCACAGCTTTATTCTCATACAACATGGAATTAACTTCAGGCTCAGGTCTTACATTCATGACAATGCCTTACGTATTCTCTGATATGCCTGGCGGAATCATCTGGGGTACATTATTCTTCTTCCTGCTCTTTGCTGCAGGTTGGTCTTCCGTACTCGGATTATATGAAGGTGCTGTATCTGTAATCTCCGAACCTTTCGGATGGAGCAGAAAGAAGGGTATCTTAATCATGACAATCATCATGTTTATCCTTTCTATTCCTACATTACTTTCAACAACAGCATGGGCTAATGTAAAACCATTAGGCATGGATCTGTTCACATTTATGGACTTCGTAGCAATGCTCATTACTCTGCCTATCGGTGCTATTATTACTTCAATCTTCACAGCTACAAAGGGCTGGAACATTTTAATCGAACATTCAGCACAGGGTGCTAAGTACTTCAGAGTACCTAAGATCTTAAAGGGATGGTATCTGGTAGTGCTTCCTGTAGTTACAGCTGCAGTAGTAGTAGTAGGTGTAGCAAGCTACTTCTAAAAGCGTAATTTGTTGTTAGAATAATAATATTATCCGTTGGCGGTTTTAACCGCGGGCATATACATGCCGTAACTCATAATTTTTTAGACACGGAGGATTAAGATGGATAAAAGATTAAAGAACAGACACTTTGGTTATGCAACACCTGAAAACATGAAATGGGTTAACATGTGTGACCATCAGCAGATGTCCGGCTATTCAGTTGGCGTTATTTATATTGAAGATGTATTCTATCCGATGGTTCCCGGTAATGTTGTAAATGCTTATACTTATGACTTCCCGGTAAGAATGAGAGGAGTTCCAAATCTCGATATCGACAGACTCTTCAGAAGAGATCCGTCAATCGGTGATGACATCATCAAATTAGCTGAATACATGATCGAAAAAGAAGGCATCAGAGCTCTCTGCTCAGCATGCGGATTCTTCGGTAATTTCCATGCTCAGGTTGCTGCTGCTCTTGATATTCCGGTTGCACTTTCTTCATTGGTACAGATCAACTGGATCAGAGCCGTTATTAAACCGGGTCAGAAAATCGGTATTTTAACAGCAGATAAATCATCTTTCACAGACGTACTTCTTGAAAACGTTGGCGTAACATCTAAGGATGACCTCATCGTTAAAGACTTAAGACATGGAGAACATTTCTCATGTATCTTAGAGTACAGAGGTGAATTTGATAACAGTAAGGTTAAGGAAGAAGTAGTTGGTGCTGCTCTTGAACTTCTTGAAGAAGACGCTGATATCGGTGCTATCCTTCTCGAATGCTCAGATATGCCTCCATATGCATATGCAGTTCAGCATGCTACACAGTTACCTGTATGGGACTTCACAACATTAATCAGATGGCTCCATAACGGTACAACTCAGAAGCCTTACTCAGGTTGGATTTAAACAAATATACTCAGGTATTATCTAAACATTTAAAAGAATAAACTATTTCAAAAACCTATTGAAGTTCACAGGGGCTGTTTTACAGCCCCTGTTTTATTTCGCACTTATTATGTTATACATGCCTAACTTGTAAATTATAATTATTTCATATATAATGCTAAAAGAAAACAAAATGTATTTATCGAAAGGATGGCAGGTTAAATGAAGAAGCCTGAAATTCTGGCTCCGGCCGGAAGTATGGAACATTTTAAGGCAGCGGTGGAAAACGGAGCTGATGCGGTGTATTTCGGCGGTAAAAGCTTTAATGCCCGCCAGTATGCTGAAAATTTCAGCTATGAAGAGATGGAACGGGCCGTAAAATATGCCCATGGTAAAAATATCAGAGTTTACATGACTGTGAATACATTAATAAAAGATTCTGAACTTCAAAATGCTGTCTTAATGGTAGAAGACGGAATAAAGGCCGGTGTTGATGCCTATATTATTCAGGATTTAGGTCTTGCTTATGTACTGAAAAAAAAGTATCCCGAAATTCGTCTGCATATGAGTACTCAGGGTACGGTGTATGATGAGGCAGGCGTTATTTTTGCTTCAAAACTGGGTTTCAGTCGCGTGGTGCTGGCCCGGGAATCCGGTATCGAGGTAATAAAAAAATGTGCTGACTGTGCAGGAAAATGCGGAATTGAAACGGAAGTGTTTGTACACGGAGCATTATGCATGTGCTTATCCGGACAATGCTCCATGAGCAGTCTTATCGGTACCAGAAGCGGGAATCGCGGAAGCTGTGCACAACCCTGCCGGAAGTGGTATTCTTTAGAGCGCGGTGACGGTTCGCTAATCGGTGAACAGGGATATCTTTTGAGTCCTAAAGATATTTCTTATTTGCCGGAATTGAAAGAAATATGTATGACCGGGGTGGATTCACTGAAAATCGAAGGACGAATGAAGCAGCCTGAATATGCGGCAGTTACTTCCGGTGTATTCAGAAAATATTTAGATGAAATATTCGATTCCGGTAAGGATATTATTATTGATCATGGCGACAGTGAAAAACTTGAGCAGGTATTCAGCAGAGGAGGGTTTACTAAAGGTTATCTTTACGGAAAGCAGAATGCGGCAATATTATCAGGAGACAGTCCCAAGCATAAAGGACTTTTTGCGGGAACAGTCAGAAATGTCAGGAAATCAGCCGTGAGCCCGGACAAGAAGCTTATCGAGGTTGATCTAAGGCAGAATATTGCTGTCGGAGACGGCGTGGAAATAATATGCAGGGGTTTTCCCGGAGGAATTGTAAGCTTTATAAGGGGGAAGGCCGGTAACGTACGCATTGGTGAAGCAGGACAAAAATACTGGATCGGAGATTTCCCGGGAAATATTAAACCCGGGAATCTTGTATACAAGGTTTCGGATAAAAAACTTCTGGATGAGATAAGAAAAAGCTATGTGCGGGCGGAAATCGATAAAAGGTATATATACGGCTGTTTTAAGGCAGAAACCGGTAAAGTAATAACATATACCGTAACGGATGGAATGGGAAACAGTGCATCTGCCAATGGTACAATACTAATTGAGACGGCTGAAAATAATGCTGTGAAAAGAGAAGATATTCTGAAAAAATTATCAAAAACCGGAGATACACCCTACACTCTTGCAGACTGTACGATAGATATCACCGATGATCTGATGATCCCCATGTCTGAAATAAACAAAGTTAGAAGAAGTGCTATGGAGAAACTGCAAAATGAAGAGTAACAGCTCAAAAACAAATTTGTATTTTTATAAATGGGATAGACAATACATGGATGCGGCGGTGAATTCAGACAGGGTTACCTGCAGTATTCGTGAGTTTGATTATGATGATAATCTTGAGGATTTTAAAAAACTCAGAAATTCCGGGACAGAGGTTTTTGCGTTTCTTCCGGTATTGTGGAAAGCTGCGGAATCGGATTCTCTTGATGAATACAGGTCGTTGATAGACGGGCTTTATGTGGGCAATATCGGACAGGTTGACAGGGCCAAAGAAGCAGGAGTCAGAATTATTGCCGATGTCGGATTAAATGTATTCAATTCAGAAGCTGTGGAACTGCTGACGGAAAAAGGATTGGAAGGGGCGGTAGTTTCATACGAGCTGGCGGAGGACACCTTCGATTTTGTATCTGAGATTACCGGTGTCGAACCTTGTCGTTCAGCCGACAGTTTTCCGGAGCTGGAGGTGCTTAAATACGGACGAGTTCCTGCTATGATCAGTGAATACTGTCCTCTGGCCGGAGCCGAAGGAATAAAAGGGAATAACTGTGGCTTGTGCATGGAAAACAATCCCGTATTTTTGAAAGACACGTTTGGGGACAGATATCCTGTAATCCCGGATTCCGCGGGATGCACATCTATGATTCTAAGTAAAAATCCTCTGAACAGAAAGAACTGCGCGAAAGCGGTTAAAAATTATATAAACGGGGTTGAAAGAATTACTGTTTTTGATGAAAGTCCGAATTTCATTATTCATCTGCTTAAATCAAGATAGATGGTACCGAACATATGTTTGACAATGAATAAATCAGTGGTATAATATGTTGAAAGACAAAATATTATTTATATTCAGGTAAGCAAAATGAGTGAATTCAGAATAATTTCCGATTACAGGCTTATGGGAGACCAGCCACAGGCGGTGGATCGGCTGAGTGACGGAATAATTACGGGAAAGAAATATCAGACATTGCTGGGAGTTACAGGCTCGGGGAAGACATTTACAATTGCCAACGTTATAGAACGTGTGAAAAAGCCTGTACTCGTGATATCTCATAATAAGACACTGGCTGCACAGCTTTTCGGTGAATTCAAAGAGTTCTTCCCGGAAAACTCGGTGGAATACTTTGTATCCTATTACGATTATTACCAGCCGGAGGCATACGTACCTCAAACCGATACGTATATAGAGAAAGATTCAGACATTAATGACGAAATTGATAAACTCAGACATTCGGCTACGGCGGCACTGTCAGAAAGAAGAGATGTAATAATAGTGGCCAGCGTTTCGTGTATATACGGATTGGGAAGTCCTATAGATTATGAAAACCAGGTGCTGTCGCTTCGCCCCGGAATGGAAAAGAGCAGAAACGAAATACTGCACAAACTGGTGGAGATACAGTATCAGAGGAATGATATAGATTTTGGCAGGGGTACATTTCGTGTTCGAGGTGATCTGATTGATATTTATCCGGCCGGCTCGGAACATAGCGTCAGAATAGAGCTGTTTGGTGACGAGATTGAGTCAATTAAAGAAATCAATCCGCTCACCGGGGAGATTCTGGGTCTCAGAAATCACGTTTCGATATATCCGGCATCACATTACGTGACCGGCGAGGAAAATATTGAAAAGGCTGCGGAATCCATAGAGAAAGAGCTTGAAGAAAGGATAAGGTATTTCCGGGAGCACGGAAAGCTTCTGGAAGCTCAGAGAATAGAGCAGAGAACAAGATATGACATAGAAATGCTGAGAGCCACCGGAACATGCAAGGGTATAGAAAACTATTCAAGGCATCTGACAGGACTAAATCCGGGAGAACGTCCTTATACCCTGATTGACTATTTTGCAAAGGATTTTCTTCTGATAATAGATGAATCTCATGTTATGGTTCCACAGCTCCGAGCTATGTATGCGGGAGACCGGTCAAGAAAAGAGGCACTGGTGGAATACGGCTTCAGACTTCCGTCAGCGCTGGACAACCGGCCTATGAAATTTGAGGAGTTTGAGGAAAGCATCAATCAGGCAATTTTTGTAAGTGCCACACCTGCGGTTTACGAAAAAGAAAAAAGTGAGAATATTTTTGTGGAACAGCTGATAAGGCCAACGGGTCTGGTGGATCCGAGAGTGGAAATACGGCCCTGTGAAGGTCAGATTGATGATCTGATAAATGAAATAAGAGAAACCGCATTGAGGGATGAGCGGGTTCTTGTTACAACTCTAACAAAAAAAATGGCGGAAAGTCTTACCGACTATCTTTCAAACGTAGGCATAAAGGTAAAGTATATGCATTCTGATACCGAGACACTGGAGAGAACAGAAATAATCCGGGATTTGAGACTGGGTGAGTTTGACGTGCTGGTGGGAATAAATCTTCTCAGAGAAGGACTGGATCTGCCGGAGGTTTCGCTGATTGCAATTCTGGATGCGGACAAGGAGGGCTTTCTGAGAACAGAAACCTCTCTTGTACAGACCATCGGCAGAGCGGCCCGAAACGTAAACGGGCGTGTAATAATGTATGCAGACAGCATCAGCCGTTCGATGCAAAGGGCTATTGAGGAAACCGAAAGAAGAAGAAGTATCCAGGAGGAATACAATAGAAAAAACGGAATAATTCCCCAAACGGTGAAAAAAAGCATCAGGAATAAAATTGAAGCTACTTTTGCCGCAGAGGAACATGATATATATTATGCCGGAAGTGCCGCCGAGCTGACGGCAAAGGAGAGAAAACAGCTTATTTCAAAGCTGGAGGATGAAATGAGAACCTGTGCCGGAGATCTTCAGTTCGAAAGAGCCGCACAGCTCAGAGACAGGATAATGGAATTAAAAGCATATAACAAAAGGTAGAGTAATGGGAAAATCAGATAAAATAGTAATCAGAGGTGCGAAGGGACACAATTTAAAAAATATCGATGTGGATATTCCGAGAGACAGACTTGTGGTAATAACGGGACTTTCGGGATCGGGAAAATCAACACTGGCTTTTGATACAATATATGCCGAGGGACAGCGGAAATACGTGGAAAGTCTGTCTGCATATGCACGACAGTTTCTGGGACAAATGGATAAACCTGATGTGGAGTTTATTGAGGGCCTGTCGCCGGCTATTTCAATAGATCAGAAAACCACAAGCAAAAATCCAAGGTCCACAGTAGGTACCGTGACTGAAATATATGATTATTTAAGACTGCTGTATGCCAGAATCGGCATACCACATTGCCCGATATGCGGCAGGGAAATTTCCGAGCAGTCGGTGGACCAGATTGTGGATCAGATTCTTCATCTGGAGGAAGGAACCCGACTGATGATACTTGCCCCTGTTGTGTATGGGAAAAAGGGTGAACACGAAAAGATAATCGAAAGAATTCGTAAAGACGGATTCTCAAGAGTCAGGATAGACGGAGAGGTTTATAATCTTTCAGAGGACAGTATTAAGCTTGAAAAGAACAAAAAGCATACGATTGAAATTGTTGTGGACAGAATAGTGGTGAAACCCGGCATCAGCGGCAGAATAACTGACTCAGTTGAGCTGGCACTTTCAAATTCGGATGGAATTATCGCAGCTGCAATAATCGGCGGAGATGATCTGGTGTTCAGCACAAAATTTGCCTGCCCGGAGCACGGAACGGGAATTGCGGAAATGGAACCCCGTATGTTTTCCTTCAATGCACCTTACGGAGCCTGCCCGGACTGCAACGGTATCGGATATATTATGAGAGTGGATCCGCAGTTAGTGGTGGTAGATCCTTCGGCGAGCATAATAAAAGGAGCACTTGGAAGTGTGTTTTCATCTATGGATGAGAGCGGATATTATTATCAGATGATATCTACCCTGGCTGAATCCTTTGGCGAGAGTCTGGATACTCCCTTTGAGGAGCTGTCGGAAGAATTCAGGCAAGCGCTGCTTTTTGGCTCGGATGTTCCTCTGAATTATGTGTTTGAAAGTAAATATGGCGGAAGCAGAACCCACGTGGGAAGAACTTTTGAAGGAGTAGTCCGAAATCTGGAAAGAAGATATAACGAAACCAATTCGGATTTCATTAAAAGCAAGATTCAGGAGTATATGAGTATGATACCCTGCAGGAGCTGCGGAGGGAAAAAACTCAAAGAGGAAGTTTTGGCGGTTACTGTCGGCGGCAAAAACATCTATGAATTTACGGAGCTTTCCGTTAACGAGGCTTTGAATTTTCTGTCTAATCTTGAGCTGGGAGAAAAGGAAAACAGGATTGCAAAGGAAATACTGAAGGAAATCAACAATAGACTTATTTTTCTGAAAAATGTGGGACTGGATTATTTAAATCTTTCCAGATCCGCCGGTTCACTGTCGGGCGGTGAAGCACAGCGAATACGGCTTGCTACACAGATAGGCTCAGGTCTGATGGGGGTACTGTATATTCTGGACGAACCCAGCATAGGCCTGCATCAGAGTGATAATGACAAGCTAATAAAGACCCTGCGTAAGCTGACAGACATCGGAAACACACTGATAGTTGTCGAGCATGACGAAGATACCATGAAAGCTGCGGATTATATTGTAGACATCGGTCCGGGGGCCGGTGTAAACGGCGGAGAAGTGGTGGCGAAGGGAAGCTTTGAGGAAATAATGGAATGCGAAAAGTCAATTACGGGACAGTATCTTAAAGGTGTCAGATACATTCCGGTTCCGGAAACAAGACGAAAAGGAAACGGTAATTATCTTGTTATAAGGGGAGCGGCAGAAAACAATCTCAGAGGAATTGACGTCAGGATTCCACTGGGGATGTTTACATGTGTGACAGGTGTATCGGGCTCGGGAAAAAGCTCACTTGTCAATGAAATTTTGTATAAAACTTTGGCAACAAAGTTGAATAAAGCAAAGACTAGACCGGGAAAACATGATATAATAGAAGGCGTTGAGTGTCTTGACAAGGTAATAAACATTGACCAGTCACCTATCGGAAGAACTCCCAGATCTAACCCGGCAACTTATACAGGTGTTTTCACTTTTATAAGAGATTTGTTTGCCGCATTGCCTGAGGCTAAAGTCAGAGGGTATCAGAAGGGCAGATTCAGTTTCAATGTTAAGGGGGGAAGATGTGAGTCCTGTTCGGGGGACGGCATAATTAAAATAGAAATGCATTTTCTTCCGGATGTTTATGTTCCATGTGAAGTATGCAAAGGAAAAAGGTATAACAGAGAAACTCTTGAAGTTAAATACAAAGGAAAGAATATTTTTGAAGTTCTGGATATGACTGTCGAGGAGGCACTGCACTTTTTTGAAAATATTCCTTCAATTGTACGCCAGCTTCAGACCTTGTATGATGTCGGTCTGGGGTATATCAAACTGGGACAGCCGTCGACTCAACTGTCGGGAGGCGAGGCACAAAGAATCAAGCTGGCAGGCGAGCTGTCTAAAAAAAGTACAGGAAGAACTATATACATTCTGGATGAGCCCACAACCGGACTTCACTTTGAGGATGTAAGCAGGCTGATTCAGGTTTTAAACCGTTTGACCGAGGCCGGTAATACAGTTGTGGTAATAGAACATAATCTGGATGTAATTAAAGTCAGTGACCACATAATTGATTTGGGCCCCGGCGGCGGAAACCGGGGAGGTTTACTGGTGGCGGAAGGAACTCCTGAGGAAATTGCCGAAAATCCCGAATCACTGACCGGAAAATATCTTATTGACATATTAAAGAAGGGAAAAAAGTAATGGAAAAAGCAAAACAGACTTTTCAGGGAATATACGGAATGATGTGGGAAAAACCATATATCCGGAAAGCTTCTATCAAGACGGATAATACCGCATTGATTATTATTGATATGGTAAACGGATTTGTTCGGGAAGGAGCTTTGAAAAACGAACTGGCAGAGGAAATAATTACCCCTATTACTGAAATGATGGATTTTTCAAAAGAAAACGGTCTGCCTGTAATCGCTTTTGCCGATAATCATGATAAGAATTCCCCGGAGTTTGATGTATATCCTGTACACTGTGTAAAAGGAACTTCGGAATGTGAAGTAATAGATGAGATTAAGGCAAAAGGCGGATACAAACTGATAAAAAAATCATCCACAAATCCTGTACTGGAAGAGGAGTTTATCCAATGGCTGGACGAAAATCCGCAGATAACCGATTTTATTGTGACAGGAGTATGCACGGATATCTGTGTTATGCAGTTCTGCCTTACTATTAAAGCTTTATTCAATAAAAGAGGAATAAAATCCAGGGTTATTTTGCCGCTGAACATGGTTGAAACCTATGAATATCGTGCACATCAGATTACACTGGTGAACACCATGGCGGTTTATTTTATAGAAGAGAGCGGCGCAGAGGTGTGCAGCGATCTGGAGTTGTTGAAAAAATAGCAGATATACAGTATCAACGGAGGCGTGTGATGGAAAAAAGTCGTAATATGACTATGCTGGTAGATTACTACGAGCTTACGATGGCGAGCGGTTACTTTGAAAGCGGGAAAAAGGATACAATTGCGTATTTTGATGTGTTCTACAGAAAAAATCCCGACGGAGGAGGTTTTGCGATTGCCGCAGGATTGCAATCAGTTATCGACTATGTAAAAAACCTCAGGTTTTCAGAGCAGGATATAGAATATCTTCGTGGGAAAGGCGGATTTTCGGAAGCTTTTCTTGAGTATTTGGCGAATTTTAAATGTACCTGTGATATTTGGGCTATTCCCGAAGGAACCCCGGTATTTCCGGGAGAGCCTCTTCTTACAGTAAGAGGACCTTTGATTGAAGCTCAGATTATGGAAACATATATACTGCTGTCAATAAACCACCAGAGCCTCATTGCAACTAAAACAAATCGAATAGTAAGAGCGGCTCAGGGCAGACCGGTAATGGAATTCGGCTCCAGAAGAGCCCATGGAGATGCAGCTGCAATTATGGGTGCACGTGCGGCATATATTGCCGGAGCGGCGGCCAGCGCTTGCGTAAAAGCAGATATTGATTACGGTGTACCTGCAATAGGTACCATTGCCCACAGCTGGATTCAGGTGTTCGGAGACGAAATGGCTGCTTTCAGAGCCTATGCGAACCTGCATAAAGACAACTGCTCATTACTGGTTGATACATATGACGTATTAAACAGCGGTGTACCGAACGCCATTAAGATTTTCAAGGAATTTAAGCCGGCACAGATGTCAATCAGAATTGACAGCGGTGATATAGCTTATCTGTCAAGATGTGCGAGAAAAATTCTGGACGATGAAGGGCTTACCCAGTGTAAGATAATTGCATCAAATTCACTGGATGAATATCTCATCAGGGATATGCTCAGTCAGAATGCGGCAATTGATTCTTTCGGAGTCGGAGAAAAAATGATAACCGCAAAATCCGAGCCTGTGTTCGGAGGTGTATATAAACTGGTGGCAGTGGAAGAAAACGGTAATATTTCACCGAGAATAAAAATAAGTGAAAATATAGAAAAAATAACAAATCCGGGATTTAAGAAACCGATAAGGTTTTATGATAAAACCACCGGCAAAGCGGTAGCCGATCTGGTGATGCTGGCTGATGAGATCATAAACGAAAATGAACCTTACAAGCTTTTCGATCCCGAATTCAGCTGGAAGAAAAAGATTATCAGAAACTTTGAAGTCAGAGAACTGGCTGTTCCGGTTTTTGAAAAGGGCAAGCTTGTTTATGAGGAAAAAACCACAGAAGAAGTCAGAAAGTACTGTCGTGAACAGCTGGATACATTATGGCCTGAAGTAATGAGATTTGAAAATCCGCATCACTATTATGTGGATTTATCGGAAAAATTATGGATGATGAAGCGAGATTTGCTTGAAGGGCACAGTTACAAAGAATAATTATGTTTGATATCAGAGAAAATTTAAAAATACTCCCGGATAAACCGGGAGTATATCTATATAAAGATAAATACGGAGAAGTCATCTACGTAGGGAAAGCGGTTTCATTAAAAAAGAGAGTACGGCAGTATTTTCAGTCAACGGCAAATCTTGCCGTAAAAGTCAGAGCTCTCGTAAAGGATATTGATGAATTTGAATACATAATAACCGATTCGGAAATGGAAGCTTTGATTCTGGAAAATAATCTTATTAAAAAGTATATGCCCAGATATAATGTTCTGCTGAGAGACGATAAGACTTATCCGTATATTAAAGTTACCCTTAATGAGGAATATCCCAGAGTGATAAAAACCAGAAGGGTGATTAATGACGGGGGCAAATATTTCGGACCGTATACAGATGTGGGGGCGGTTAACCAGATAATAGAACTTCTTAATAAAGTATTTGTTCTGAAAAAATGCCCGTCGTTAAAATTTCCCGACAGTTTCCGCCCCTGCCTGAATTATCATATCGGATTGTGTTACGGAATATGCAATGATAATATTTCCACCAAAGAGTATTCTGAGATAATAGACAAGGTTCTCGAATTCCTGAAGGGAAGAAGCGAAGACACCGAAAGAGAACTGACAGAAAGGATGATGATAGCTTCCGAGAATATGGAGTTTGAAAAGGCGGCGGAGCTCAGGGACACGATTTCAGCTATTCAGATAATAAAGGAAAAACAGAAAATCGTTACAAATCCCCAGAACGACATGGACGTGATTGTTTCTGTGGAGGCTGAGCCGGGTAAAGGCACTAATATCATGCTGTTTTTCATTCGCAGCGGGAAAATGATAGGACGTGAGAGCTTCAGAATAAATTTTCCTATAGAAGAGACTGCCGAGGAGAAAGTGGCTTCGTTTATCAAACAGTATTATTGTGATGAGGCATTAATTCCCAAAGAAATACTGGTGGAAGGTGTGAATGATGAGTATTCTTCGATTCAGCAGTGGCTGACCGGTATTAAAGGCAGCGGTGTGAGCATTCATGTTCCACAAAGGGGTGAAAAGAAGGCAATTCTTGACATGTGCATTCATAATATTCTTCAGACCAAAGAAGTATTTGAAAAAAGGGTTAAGAATGAGAAAGAGAAGGCTGAGGCTCTTGAAAAAGGCCTTCGGGAGCTTCTGGGAACGGAGCGACCGATCAGACGTATTGAGGCTTACGATATCTCCAATACTTTGGGGGTAAATTCCGTGGGCGGGATGGTAGTGTTCGAAAACGGAAAAAAGGTTCCAAGAGATTACAGAAAATTTAAAATCAGAACCATCGAAGGAGCAAATGATTACGGAAGCCTGCAGGAGGTAATATATAGAAGATTTTCAAAGTATTTCGAAGCAGAAAACAACGGAAAAAGTAACGGCTTTGAGAAAAAGCCGGATATTCTTCTTATTGACGGCGGAGATAAACAGGTTGCTGCGGTTGAAAAAGTGATAAAGGCCATGAAGCTTGATATCCCGGTAGTCGGAATGGTAAAAGACGATAAACACAGAACCAGAGACCTTGTATATCGGGAAAAACTGTCGGGTTTGATGAATAATTATGAAATATACCGCTTTATTTATTTTATTCAGGAGGAAGTTCATCGTTTTTCTATAGAGTATCACAAAAACCTCAGAGATAAGGCAATGAAAAAATCGATTCTGGAAGATATACCCGGAATCGGAGAAGTGAGGAGAAAAAAGCTTACACAGCATTTCGGAAGTGTCGAAAAGATAAAACAGGCATCTGTTGAGGAACTGGCGGCTGTTGACGGAATGAATATGAATTCGGCAACGGCGGTTTTTGACTTTTTTAATAATAGTGAGGACAGTAATGAAAAACGCTGAATCAAATACTGTTTGCGGAATAACTCAACCGGTATTCAGCCGGGAAAAGCAAATAAAAAGACCTGTTCATTAAGGCAAACCTTTCTGAACAGGTTTTTACTGTGTGCAGCTACTTGCTGTAGATTTCATCCGCATCCACAATGCGAACTCCGTTATCGGAAAGAAGCTTTATTGCCTCATCCATTCTGTCAACTTTGAGAATAATAAGAGGCTTTACGTTGTTTCTCATAACGAACGAATATATATATTCTATATTAATGTCGGCTTCATCAAATAAGGAAAAGATTTCATAAAGTGCTCCCGGTTTGTCTGCCAGTTCGGCAGCAAGAACTTCACTTATCTTGGCAGCATATCCTGCTTCTCTGACAGCGGTAAGAGCCTTCTCCGGATCATCGACAACCAGTCTTAAAATACCAAACTCATTTGTATCAAAAACTGAAATTGCTCTGACGTCAATGCCCTTGTTTTTGATAGCTTTGGCAAGTGTTGCAATATGACCTTTTTTATTTTCAATAAATACCGAAAGTTGTTTTGCGTTCATGTTAATATTCTCCTTTCCTTTGAATAAAATGATAAGACGAGCTTCTTGTTATATTATGTTATATTCTAAATTATCACATATTTGATGCTTTGGCAACTTATTTTGTGTTTTATTTTTGACAAAAGCATAGTATAATTATATCACAGATATTATTTCAGGGAGGAAATAAAATGGCAAAAAAAGTATTCGTTCATCTGGCAGAAGGATTTGAGGAAATTGAAGCAATTGCTACAATAGATATTCTTCTGAGGGGGGAACTGGACACGGTTATCGTTTCCACAACCGGGAATTCGGTGGTAAAAAGTGTGCGGGGAGTCGGCGTAGTTTGTGACTGTCTGTTTGAAGATGCGGATTACACTGAATGTGATATGATAGTATTACCGGGAGGAATACCGGGAGTCGATAATCTAGGAGCTCATGAAGGCCTTTGTAATCAGCTGAAAAATTTCAAAAAACAGGACAAGTGGATAGCTGCGATATGTGCTGCCCCTATTATTCTTCATGAAAACGGACTGATAGACGGAAAAACACTTACATGCTTTCCGGGATGCGGAGATGGATTTAACGAAGCAAATGTAGTGTCCGATATTGTTGCTGTTGACGGAAAGCTTATTACTTCACAGGGCCCGGGTACTGCAATTGAATTTGGATTAAAGATAGTGGAAATGCTTCAGGGGAAAGAAAAAGCTGATTATGTAAGAGGAAGACTTTTGGCATAGCCGGCGAAAAGAATACTACTCAGAATTGCGGGAGGATAAGAAATGACAGAAAATAAAGAAAACATAAGACCCGGTTCCGAAGAATTTGATGATGACGAAAGATTCATTACTCTGGGATTCGATGACGGAAATGATATAGAATGTGAAATACTGGGCATTTTTGAAGTTAAAGGAAAAGAATATATCGCACTTTTGCCCGATGACGGTACGGATGATGTATATCTCTATGGATATAAGGAAGTCGGCGAGGATGAATTTGAGATTATCGATATTGAAGATGATAAAGAGTTCGAGCTTGTAGCGGCAGAATTTGACAAACTGACAATGGAAGAAATCATTGATACCGAAGAATAGAACAGAATAATAATGAATCAGCCTGTCCGGAGTATCTGAAAGTAAGAGAAAGCAGTCAAATGCTTTGATTACTTATTCAGACAATTCCGGACTTTCTGATTATTTAAATAACATAGGATATTATTCCTGCTCAGCCGTTGTTTCTGACGGGAACAGATATGTGATATCGTAAATACCCGCAAGCTCCACCAGAGCGAAAATGATTCGACTGAACAATGTCAGCTGGCCTCCGAATATTGAAGCCACCAGGTCGAAACCGAAAAAACCAATCAATCCCCAGTTAAGGGCATCGATTATCATAAGAGAAAGTACTGCATATTTCATATTTGTCCCTCCTTGTGCATCGGTTTTTTTGTGCATCTGTGCCGGAGTTTCAAAAAACAGTAACTCCGGCAGTTTGATTTTATTTATGGCGGAATAACCGCTAATACTGCCGTATCGTAAACCCGAATCTCTTCCAGACAAAACGATAGGCAATATACAGTATTATGCTCATCGAAACAAATTATTATTCAAGAGCATATCGGTTTGTGTTATAATATTATATAAATGTGTTTGGATTACGAGGTGAATTATGGAAAATAAACGTGTGAATCTTATTATTAAAAAAAATGGAAAGTTTATTGAAAATCTGGAAGTGGATGCCGGCACCCGTCTGGGTGACATAGGCCAAAAGTACGATACCGATCCTTCCTGCAGAATTCTGGTAGTGAGTACGGGAAACAGAATCAGAGAGCTCAGTGATGAACTGAGAGCCACCACTAAATCCCTGGATTTTCTTACCGCAGAAAGCTTTGAGGGCTTCCGGGCTATTGAGAGAGCACTTTCTTTTATTCTTGTAAGAGCAGTCGGCGAAATAGCCGGAGCCAAGTCTGTAATAAAAATAGAACACGCTTTGGATAAAGGGCTTTTCTGCGAAATCGAGCCCTATCTGGGATGGCTTGATGAAGAAATGATAGAGAAAATTAAAGAGAGAATGCAGTTTATTATTGCCGCCGACGAACCTTTTGAAAAATTCAAAATGCAGGTTGAGGATGCAAAAAAAATACTGTCCAACCACTATGATCCCCAGCAGACATATCTGCTGGATTTCAGAGACAAAAAAACCGCCAATGTTTACAGATGCGGATGGTGCTGGGACTACTATTACGGAGCACTGCCTCTTTCAACCGGATTTGTCCCGGTGTTTGATTTAGTGCCTCTCGAATACGGTGCACTTTTGCGTCTTCCGGATGTAAAAAACCCCAGAACATTGCCGAGAATGCAGCATGACAGAATGATGTTTGAAATGTACAGTGAATCTAATGCCATGCTGAGAACTATGCATATACCTTATGTATCCGCATTGGACAGAGCCATTATTAAGGGAAAAGAAAGAAAGCTGGTTCAGGTGTCGGAAGCTGTGCATGAAAAGAAGATTGCCCAGATAGCTGACTCAATAATGACAACGAAAAAGCGGGTTGTTCTTATCGCGGGTCCGAGCTCCTCGGGAAAAACATCCTTTGCTCAGCGACTGGCGGTGCAGCTTAATGTTCACGGAATAAAGGTAACCACTATTTCAACCGACGATTATTTTATTGACAGAAATCTGGTACAGAAGGATGAAGAGGGAAACTATCTGTTTGAAGAACTGGAAGCGGTAGATGTTGAATTGTTCAATTCTCAGCTTAATGCGATGCTGAAGGGGGAAGAAGTGGATGTACCGGTTTATGATTTTATAGAAGGGGTAAAAAAATTCGGAACCAGAAAGACACAGCTCCTTCCTAACGAAACAATAATAATAGAAGGCATTCACGGTCTGAATGATGCATTGACACCGAATATCAGACCGAGAGATAAGTTTAAAATCTATATAAGTCCGCTGACCGCCCTGGGTATTGACTCCCACAACAGAATTCCGGCTTCGGATGCAAGATTATTCCGAAGACTTGTAAGAGACAGCAGAACAAGAGGCAGAAATGCAAGCGTCACTCTGCTCTCATGGAAGGATGTCAGAGCCGGAGAAGAAAAGAATATTTTCCCGTATCAGGAAGAAGCGGATGTAATGTTTAATTCGGCCCTTCCGTATGAACTGGCGGTTTTAAAAAAATATGCGAAACCGCTGCTTGAAGAAGTCGGAGAAGACGATGAGGCTTACACCGAGGCCAGCAGACTGCTGAAGCTGCTCTCGTATTTCATGGAGCTGCCCGACGAAAGCGCTATCCTCAATAATTCTCTTTTGAAAGAATTCATCGGAGGAAGCTGCTTATTTAAAGAATAGAAAAAACTGACAGAATTAGGAGACAGAACAACAGAAATGAATTACTTAGAAGGATTAAACGAGAAACAGAAAGAAGCCGTATTGCACACTGAAGGACCGCTGCTGATAATTGCCGGTGCCGGGAGCGGAAAAACCGCAACCATGACAAGAAGGATTGCATATCTGATAGGAGAAAAAAATGTAAATCCGTATAATATCCTGGCAGTGACTTTTACGAACAAAGCAGCAAATGAGATGAAGGAGCGTATTGAAAAGCTTGTCAGCGACATCGGAGGGATGTGGGTTCTGACATTTCATGCGGCCTGTCTGAGATTTCTGAGAATGCACATAGACAAAATAGGATATACCAAAGACTTTACAATCTATGATGCCACTGATCAGAAAACCGTAATAAGAGAATGCATTTCTGAATTGAAGCTCTCCGAAAAAGAGTATCCCGTTGCATATATACAGTCAATAATCAGCGGAAGCAAGAACAAAGGTAATACCGCTGCAGAGTATAAGCTGAATTGTGAAGGATATAACGATCAGATTTATGCAGATATTTTTTCCAGATATGAGGAAAAGCTGAAACGCAATAACGCCCTGGATTTCGATGATATTCTTCTCAGAACCGTGGAGCTGTTTAAAAAGTTTCCTGAGGTACTGGAGTATTATGCAAACAGATTTCAGCATATTATGGTGGATGAATATCAGGATACCAACGTCATTCAGTATGAAATAGTACATATGCTGGCAGGAGTACACAACAATATCTGTGTAGTCGGAGATGAAGATCAATGTATCTATCAATGGAGAGGTGCAAGCATCCGGAATATTCTGGAGTTTGAGAAGGACTTCCCCGGTGCAAAAATACTGAAGCTTGAGCAGAACTACAGATCTACCGTAAATATTCTGAACGGAGCAAATTCTGTAATAAAGAATAATTTCGAAAGAAAAGGAAAAACTCTCTGGACCGATAAAACGGAAGGAGAAAAAATCCGGGTATACAGAGCATATACCGACAAAGACGAGGCATATTATATAACAAGAGAGATAAAAAAACTGATAGAAAAAGACTACAGCTATGCGGATATGGCGGTGCTTTACAGAGCACATTCGCAATCAAGGACTCTTGAGGAAGCCTTCACGAAAATGGATATTCCCTATCGGGTATTAGGCGGAACGAGGTTCTACGACAGAAAAGAGATAAAAGACATAATGTCATATTTACGGCTGATTAACAATCCTCAGGATAATCTGGCTTTCAAACGTGCGGTAAACGAGCCGAAAAGAGGCGTGGGAGAGCGTTCTGTGGAAAAGCTTGAAGCCCTGGCACAGATAAACAAAATGGGCATGCTGGATGTTCTGGGAAAAGGCGGAGGAATTCAGGCACTCCCCAATAAATGTGCGGATCAGGTAACCGAGTTTGCGTGTCTAATTGTGAAGTGCGGAGAGCTTCTTAAAACAGAGAAATTATCATCTGTATACGATATTGTATTAAAAGAATCCGGATATATGCCTGCTCTGGAAGCTCAGAATACCATTGAGGCTAAAGGACGAATAGAGAATCTCATGGAATTCAAGTCGGTAATATATGATTTTGAAGATCAGAATCCCGAAGGTACACTGGATGAATTCCTGGAAAAAACAGCTCTTCTGACCGATATTGACAATCGCGATACAGAGGAAAATGCGGTTACAATGATGACTCTTCACAGTGCAAAAGGTCTGGAATTCCCTGTGGTATTTATGCCGGGTATGGAAGAGGGAACCTTCCCTACCAGAAGAATATATGAATCAAACTCAGTACTGGAGGAAGAAAGACGCTTGTGTTATGTCGGAATGACCAGAGCAGAAGAGATTCTTTACATGATAAGTGCCACCGAGAGAATTGTGTTCGGAAGAAATGAGCTAAGAACAGATTCAAGATTTCTGGAAGAAATAGATTCAATGTATATTGCCAGACAGGATCTTAACAGCAATATAGGTGGATTTAACAGAAAAACTCAGAAAAGAACTGTTTATGATCCGCGAGACCAGAAGAGAAACCTCAGAATTCAACAGAGTGCAATAATAACCGCTTCGGCGGCAGACAGCGGAAAAACTCCGGCAGCTGAAATCCCAAAAACCGATTTTGTTCCGGGAGACAGAGTATACCATAAAAAATACGGAGAAGGCATGATAACTGATCTGGTTAAAGGAAAATCCGACAGTATGATCACGATTATTTTTGACGGAGCGGGAACTAAAGTTTTCGATGCTGATGTAGTGAAGCTGAAAAAACTGTAGTTTTGCAAGTGGTGAAAGTATGGAAACTGACAATAAGATTAAAGAGCGCATGGAAGCGCTTAAAAAAGAAATTGAATATCATAATATCAGGTACTATGAAGAGGATGATTCCGAAATCAGTGATGCGGAATATGATAAACTGTCTGTTGAACTGAGAAATCTGGAGAAACAGTATCCGCAGTTTGCTGCGGCGGACAGCCCTACGGGTCGTGTCGGCGGCGGTGTGAAGCGCGAACTTAAAAAAGTTGAGCACGACATTCCCGTAATCAGTCTTCAGGACGGGTTTTCCATAGCCGAAATCAGAGCATTTTATGACAGAGTGACCGATGAGCTGGGAAGTACTGTTTTTGTAGTTGAGAAAAAGATTGACGGTCTGTCGGTGGTACTCAGATATCATGACGGTAAGCTTACCGAAGCAATAACCAGAGGGGACGGTTCCACAGGGGAGAGTGTATACGAAAACTGTCTTGAAATAAGGGGACTGCCTGCCGAGATCGATGAAAAGCTGCCATATCTGGAAGTTCGCGGAGAAGTATACATGACCCGGACGAATTTTGAAGAAGCTAACAGAAAACAGCGGGAAAAGGGCGGAAAGCTGTATCAGAATCAGAGAAATATTGCTGCAGGAACATTGAGGCAGCTTGACAGTGGCATTGTGAGAGAACGTGGACTTGATATTTTTGTTTTCAATCTGGAAATAAGTCAGGGGAAGGAGTTCTCATCCCATTCCGAAACTCTGGAATGGATGAAGGCTCAGGGATTTCCTGTTTCACCGGAATATAGAGTATGCAATAATTTTGAGGAAATACAGAATGCGATTAATCTGATAGAAAGCGACAGATGGGATCTGGAGTACGGTATTGACGGAGCTGTTATTAAGGTGGATTCACTGGAAGCAAGGAAAATGCTGGGAATGACCTCCAAGGTGCCGCGATGGGCTATAGCTTACAAATACGAGCCGGAAAAAAAGGAAACCCTGGTGGAGGACATATCTGTCAGGGTTGGCAGGACCGGGAGAATTACTCCACTGGCGCTACTGAAGCCTGTAAGACTGGCGGGAAGTACCGTCAGCAAGGCAACGCTTCATAATCAGGATTATATCGATATGAAGGATATTAGAATAGGGGACACCGTAATAGTACAGAAGGCCGGAGATATCATTCCCGAGGTGGTAAGTGTAGTAAGTGAAAAAAGAAGCTCTTCAGCCCGAAAATTTGTTATCCCGCAATCCTGTCCCGTATGCGGCGGGCCGGTGGTGAGAGAAGAAGACGGAGCTCATCTTCGCTGCATAAGTGATGACTGCTACGGCAAACAGTTGCGTTCCCTCGAATACTTTGCCTCGAAAGATGCAATGAATGTGGAGGGACTGGGACAGAATAGCGTAAAAGCGTTATATGATGAAGGTTATCTTGAAAGCATTCCCGATATATTCAGGCTGAAAGAACACAGAGAGGCGTTAATTGAATCCGGAATAATCGGGAGAGAGAAGGCTGTGGATAATCTTCTTGATGCGATAGAACGCTCCAAAAACAATGACATAAGCAGATTGATTACAGGCTTCGGAATCAGAAATATAGGAAAACAGTCTGCCAGGGTATTAATGCAGAGCTTCGGAAGCATAGAAGCTGTTATGAAGGCCGGTTTTGATGAGATACTGGCTCTCAGAGATTTCGGAAAAACCGGAGCGGCCGACGTGACAGGATTTTTTGAAAATGAAAAAAATATCCGTATGATTGATGAGTTAAGAGCACTGGGAGTAAATATGCGCTCTGAAGAAGCTTCGTCGGATATGAGATTTGCGGGAATGACCTTTGTACTTACCGGAACTTTGCCGGATATGACGAGACAGGAGGCTTCGGAGCTGATTCAGTCTTTCGGCGGCAAGGTATCCTCCGGCGTATCTAAAAAAACAACTTACGTTTTAGCCGGAGAAGAAGCGGGAAGCAAGCTGACGAAGGCAAGAGACCTGGGAGTTCCGGTAATAACACAGCCGGACTTTGAAAAGATGATTCAGAAAGAGAATGATGCTATGCAAGATGAGATAATAAGTGAAGAAATCCTTCCGATAGGGAAGCTGGACAGCAAACTGCTGAAAAAAACAGTATATGAGAATATCAGATTTAAACGGGAGGAAGTGACTCAGAGACCCGGCATTGGCGAGGACTGTGCTGTTATTAATTTCGGAGAATACGAGTGTGTGATGTCAACCGATCCGATAACAGGTTCTCTGGAGGACATAGGCAAGCTGGCAATAGACGTGACTCTCAACGATATAGCTTCAAACGGCGTGGAGCCTTTGGGAATAATGCTGGCGGTGATGCTTCCGTATGGAACTAAGGTTTCGGATATAGACAGAATTATGAAACAGGCAGGAGAAGAAGCCGAAAAATATTCTTTGGAGATAATGGGAGGCCATACGGAAATTACAGAGGCGGTCAATCGTCCCGTGGTTGTATCAACTGCCATAGGAAGATGCGGAGCCGGCAAAAGTGTGGATTCTTCCAACATAAAAGCAGGGGACAGGATACTTGTCAGCAAGGAACTGGGCCTGGAGGGAATAGGAATAATCGCTAAAGAGAGAGCCGATAAGCTCAGAGATATTCTGTCAGAGGAAGAACTGGCGGAGGCACAGTCATTTATTGAAAAAACCAATGCTGTGGCAGAGGGCATACTGGCAGGCAGAGTCGGCGTGGACGGAATGCATGACATTACTGAAGGCGGACTGCTGGGGGCGGTCTGGGAAATGTGCGAAACCTCCGGACTGGGTGCAAAAATAGATTTCAATGCCGTTCCGTTTTCCGACACGGGAAGAAAAATATGCGACTTCCTTGGAATAGATTTCCTGAGACTGATTTCCAGCGGATCTATGCTGATTGTTGCCGAACCCGGTAAAGCTGCGGAATTAGTATTAAGAGCCGGAGCGGAGGGCATCCTGATTACAGATATAGGAGAGATAACCGAATCGGGAAGAATGATGGTAAAAAACGGAAAGAACACCATAATAGAGCCTCCGGAGTCAGATGAATTATACAGAGCACTCAGATAAACAGAAAATGATGATGTAATAAAGTACAATGCGTAAGCAAATAACAGGCAAGGAGAATATGATGAGAACAGACGGAAGAAAAAATAATGAGATAAGAAAAGCTGAAATTATTCCGGGTTATATTATGCATCCGGCGGGATCGGTACTTATCAGCATGGGAAACACAAAAGTAATATGTACAGCTTCGGTAGAGGAAAAAACGGCTTCTCATCTAAAAGGAACCGGACAGGGCTGGGTTACTGCAGAGTACTCCATGCTTCCGGGATCCACTGCCACCAGAAAACAAAGAGAACGAAAGAAGGTTGACGGAAGAAGTCAGGAAATTCAGAGACTGATAGGCAGAGCCCTCAGAAGTGTTGTGGACATGAATGCTATGGGAGAACGATCTGTCTGGATAGACTGTGATGTAATTCAGGCTGACGGCGGAACAAGAACGGCATCCATTACGGGCGCTTATGTGGCCCTGGTACTTGCTTTCAGAAAACTGAAGGAGGACGGAGTACTTGATGAAATACCGGTGAAGGGATATATTTCAGCCATCAGCGTGGGAATTATTGACGGAGAAATCAGGCTGGATCTGCCTTATGAAGAAGATTCCCGGGCGGAGGTGGATATGAATATAGTTATGAATGACAGAGGAGAGTATGTGGAGATTCAGGGTACTGCCGAAAACGGAACCTTTGATGCAGGGCAGCTCAGCTCTCTTCTTGAATATGCCGGAAAAGGATGTCGGGAATTAATTGCATTACAGAAAGAGGTGCTTGAAAATTGTTAACAGTTGTAGCGGCAACGCAAAATGAACATAAGCTCAGAGAATTGAGAGACATTCTGGAAAAGAGCGGGATGAAAGTAATATCACAAAAAGATGCGGGACTTGAAAAAACTGATGTGGAGGAAAACGGAGAAACCTTTGAACAAAACTCATTTATCAAAGCAGACGCAATTATGAGGCTGTCGGGAATGATTGCTGTGGCGGATGATTCGGGACTTGAGGTGGACTTTCTCAACGGAGCACCGGGAGTGTATTCCGCAAGATATGCCGGAGAGCATAAAAGTGACCTCGACAATAATAATAAGCTTTTAAAGGAACTCAGTGGTGTTGAGAACAGAAGAGCGAGATTTGTTTCCGTGGTTACCATGGTATATCCCGACGGCAGGGTAATATACGCAAGAGGAGAATGTCCGGGAACTATTCTTGAAGCTCCGAGAGGAAAAGGAGGATTTGGTTACGATCCGCTGTTCCTGCCGGACGGCCTTGATAAAACCTTTGCGGAGGTTACTCAGGAGGAAAAAAACTCAGTGAGCCACAGAGCAAAAGCTCTGGAGAAACTTGAGGAGCTGCTGAAATAGCAGGTTATAGAATAAAAAAACGGCATATACTTCGATAAATCGGGGTCTATATGCCGTTGTTATTTTTCGGTATTTTCTTTTTCTTCATTATCAGGCTTGCTTTTTGAACGGGGTGATGTTTCATCCACCGCTTTATTCACGATTATCCCGATAACCATCATAAAAGCCATCAGAAAGAACCAGAGAATCAGAAGAATAATACTGGATAAGGCTCCGTATATAACATTGCTGTTGAAAAAATACTTGATATAAATCAGGAAACCCAGTGAAGCCACAAGTAATCCGAAGGTCCCTACAGCAGCTCCGGGCATGACTTTTTTTAACTTCAGATGTTCGATAGGCATCAGTGCATAGAATATTGCCAGAGTGATAAATACCAGCCCGAAAGCAATAGGAAATGAGAGATAGTAGTATATTTCATATAAGATCTGGTTTAAGCCCTTTACAGAGGTAAAAGTTATTACCCAGTCTATCAATGCTTTCCCGAAAACCATGCCTACTAACGACAGAAGCATAATTGCAATAAGAAGACCTGTTAACAGAACGGCTTTTGCATGTCTTTTCAGAAAAACGATAGGCACTTCCTTGGAAGTCGGCGCTGCCAGCGTACCGTTGGCATAATCGGCAACTTTAATCAGCATGTAAACACCTCTTGAACCGAGATATAAGGTGAATATGGCAAAAAGAATTGTCGGAAGAACACCGGAGGACGTACTGTGATTTGTGATAAAAGGAACAATAATATCAGCGAGCTCTTCGGGAAGATAGCGGTTTATTGCCTTGATTATCAAAGAAGAATTCAGAAAAAACAGCCCGGCCGCATAACTGATTACAAAGCCTATCGGTGCAATCGATAATAAAAAATAATACGCCAGACCCGGCGCAACATTAGCAAAAAACGGGTCCGACATATCTCTTATTACACATTTTGTTATTGATTTAAGTCTTTCTGACTTTCGGGGTTTTGCCGATTCAGTCACAGGAAAGCCTCCTTATTTTATTACTCTCGCTGAAATAAGCCCTTCGAATTCGAATTTTGCCACTTCTTCTTCAGTGATTGTATTGTCGATATCAATAAGTGTGTAAGCAAAATCACCTTTTGTAACCGAAGTCATGTTTTCTATTTTCAGAGAGAGTGAATTGCATATGTCTGTAACATATGAAATCGAATTATTTGTGTTGTTATGAATGAAAGCAATTCTTCCGGCAGAACGTGGGAAACCCATGGAACATGCAGGGAAGTTTACTGAATTTCTTATATTTCCGGTTTCAAGATATTCGGAAATCTCTTCAGCTGCCATCATAGCACAGTTTTCCTCAGCTTCTTCGGTTGAAGCTCCGAGATGAGGAAGATTCATTACCTGAGGATGATCCTTGAATCTGGCAATAGGGAAATCTGTTATATACTTTTTAATTCTTCCGTCTGCCAGAGCTTTTTCCATATCGTCCGGATTAACAATCTCCGCTCTGGAGAAATTGAGGAATTTTACCGGCTTAGTCAGCTTTGAAAAAGTATCGGCATTTATCATTCCCTTTGTATCGGCTAATGCCGGAATATGAATAGTTACGTAATCGGCATCTGCGAAAAGCTCATCCATGTTGTCTGTTACAGGAACTATGGAATACAGATGAAGAGCAGAAGAAACTGACATATATGGATCATATCCCATAACCTTCATACCCAGATCCGAAGCCGCATTGGCAACAGATACACCTATGGCACCAAGACCGATAACAGCTATTTTTTTACCTGCAAGTTCTGTTCCCGCAAAGCTGGATTTTCCTTTTTCCACAGCTTCGCTGACACCTTCGGCATCGAGTGTACGTACCCACTCAACACCTTGAACAATATTTCTTGCATCGGCAAAAAGCGCCGCAATAACGAGTTCTTTTACTGCATTTGCATTCGCTCCCGGGGTATTGAACACGACTATACCTTCTTTCGCACATCTGTCAAGAGGGATGTTGTTTACTCCTGCACCGGCTCTGGCAATAGCTTTCAGATTTGGTGAAAACTTCATGTCATGCATTTTAAAGCTTCTTACAAGAATTCCGTCCGCATTATCAATATCTTCAGTAATTTCATAATTTGCTCCAAGACGGGCAAGACCCTTTGGAGATATTTTGTTCAGAGTTGAAATTTTATACATTTGACTACCTTCTTATTTTTTATTTTCCTGTTCGAATTTCTTCATGAAAGCGATAAGAGTGTCTACGCCTTCCTCAGGCATAGCATTATAAATGCTGGCTCTCATTCCGCCTACAGTTCTGTGACCGCCGAGATTAACCAGACCCTGTGCCTTTGCTTCGGCAACAAATTTCTTATCTAAGTCGGGATTGCCTGTTACAAAAACAACATTCATTAATGAACGATCTTCCTTATTGACAGGGCATTTGAATAATGAACTGTTATCTATTGCTTCGTAAAGCTTGGCAGCTTTTCTTTCGTTAATCTCCTGCAAAGCTTTAACCCCGCCTTTTGCTTTAATCCATTCAAATACCAGCTTTGCCATATAGATTGAATAAGTCGGAGGTGTATTGTACAGTGAATCATTATCTGCCTGGGTTTTGTAGTTCAGCATTGTCGGGCAGCTTTCCGGAGCAAATCCGATTAAGTCTTCACGGATAACACATACAACCAGACCTGCCGGGCCGAAGTTTTTCTGCGCACCTGCAAAAATCAGTCCGTATTTGCTGATATCGCATTCCTGAGACAGTATGCAGGATGACATATCCGCAACGAGAGGAATATCTCCGGTTTCCGGTGTGTAAGGATATCTTGTTCCGTAAATGGTATTGTTCTCCGTGATGTAAACATAGTCGGCATCTGATCTGAAAGCTTCTTTTTCAACCTTCGGAATGTATGTGTACACATCAGGTTCGGAGGTGGCAACAACCCTGATATCTCCGAATCGTTTTGCTTCGGTCATAGCCTTTTTTGCCCACTGACCTGTAACAATGTAATCCGCTTTTTTAGAATTTCTGAGAAGATTAAGCGGAACCATTGCAAATTGAGTTGAGCCTCCGCCCTGAAGGAAAAGAACCTTATAATTATCGGGAACATTCATGAGTTCTCTGAATAAAGCTTCCGCTTCCTTGATAATATTGTCAAAATCTTTAGAACGATGACTCATTTCCATAACAGACATTCCCGCTGTTCCGTAATTAGTCATTTCTTTTCCTGCTTTTTCAAGCACTTCAACAGGAAGCATGGAAGGTCCTGCTGAGAAATTGTACACTCTTTCCATATCGTTTCTCCTTTATATATGATTAAGCATAATAATATATGCTTTTTGATAAATATACTGCATCTAAGGATAAATATCGATAAAAACGATATTATGATGCATAATTCACCCTTTATTTTAACAGAAAAACAGCCGCTTGTGAATATATTATTTTTTAAATTGTAAAAAAATTCACAAACTTTATCGGAGAAATTTGCAGAATAATCGTAACATGTGAAACGTATCTTAGGATTTCGTAAGAAACGCACCTTCGAATTTCGCTTCTTGAAAAATAAAAGTCACAGTGATATAATAAAAAATTAGGGATAACAATACAGATAGAGCTAGATTGAAGAAGGAAAAGAGATATAAAAATGAGAAACAAAAATAACAGAATCGGCAGAAGGGTTTTTCTGAGAATAGTTACGGTAATTATTCTGGTGGCCTGCCTGGGCGGAATCAATTCCGCAGCAGTAAATCTTCAGGGAGTCGATGTCCCGGGCATTACGGATATAGCTAATGCAGGAACGGTGCCGGAAATAACTGCGGCATCGGCCGTGCTGATAGATGCATCCACCGGACAGGTGCTTTTCGACAAAAACTGTCATGAGCAGAGATACCCCGCCAGTACTACGAAAATAATGACGGCATTGCTGGCAATAGAAAACCTGCAGCCGGATGAAAATGTGGTGGCTGATGAAGAAGCGGCTTCCATGGGAGGAAGTCAGATGTTCCTTTCCGCCGGAGAAGAGATAAATGCTCAGAATCTCCTGTATGCCCTGATGCTCACATCGGCGAATGATGCGGCCGTGGCATTGGGAAAAGCCGTGGCCGGAACGGTGCCGGATTTCGTTAATATGATGAATGAGAAAGCGGTAGCCTGCGGAGCACTGAATACACATTTTAATAATACAAACGGACTGCCGGATGAACAGCATTATACCAGCGCCTATGATCTGGCAATGATAACCAAATCAGCATTTGCTCATATGCTGTTCAGAAATATTGTATCGACACTGGAATATGACATTCCCGCAACAAATCAGCATGAAGCAAGACATCTTTATAACAGCAACAGAATGCTTTGGAGTACAAAAGCTGTATATGATATTAACGGAGTAATGACGCCTGCAAAATATGAAGGCACTAACGGAGTAAAAACCGGATATACCCTTGATGCCGGCAGCTGCCTGGTGGCTTCGGTAAACCGCGACGGCCATGAATTAATAGGTGTAGTCCTGGGTTCGGAGGCGGAACAGCACTATCCGGATATGATTAAGATAATGGATTACGGTTTTAATACATTTGACAGTGTGGTAGTGTGCAAAGCTCAGGATTATAAATACGAAGTAAAGGTAAAAAAATCCGAAGAACGTAAAATAATGGCGGGCATACCGGAGGATATCAGACTGTCACTTCCGTCTGGGGCACAGCAGGGAAAAATCGAAACCGAAATCAGCCTGGATAAAAAATATGAAGCCCCGATTAAACAGAATCAGGTGCTGGGAACAATGAATATCTACTATGACGGAAATCTTCTATGCAGGGAAAATATTGTGGCACTATCCGGTGCAACCCTGAGAAACGGACCGGATTGGGCATTTATCGGAAAGGTGACCTTCGTGTTTATTATTGTTGCAATCCTGCTGTTTATTATTCTTATCGCTGCGGCAAGAATATCCGGACAGAAAAAAAGGAGAAGACGTAGGAACAGAAGAAACAGAAACAGATCCTTCTATGAATAATAGACATTTTGAATGAAAAGAGTAATAAAAAGCGACGGTATAATTCGATAAACCGTCGCTTTTGTAAATCATGAATCATATTCCTGTGGAAATTCTGTATAATTCATATGCTTTATAAAGATAATCTGCGGAAAGAGACAGATTTTCCGGTAAGGAATCCATGGAAAACCATTTTACCGCAGCCGCTTCCCCGGGGCAGATAATGCTGCCGAAAAGACTCATGCACACATAAATTACCAGTCTTGTATTAAGCTCCGGATATTCACAGTCTCCGAGGGGAGCAATCACCTCACAGCTGATGCCGGTTTCTTCCGCAACTTCTCTTTCGATGGTTTCGGAAGGAGATTCCCCGTATTCCGGAAATCCTGCCGGAGGCCCCCACTTCAGAGAAGGAGCCTTGCTTTGTACAAGAAGAACTTCATCATTTTCGTTAAATACAATGCCGCAGGGGGCATTTCTTAATTCCTGATTGAAAATATTCATAGAATTTTCCCGAGATACAAAAATTTAGAGCTTGCCGCTTGCATTAAGCACGTTGCGAATCTTGTGCTGAACCATGCCCTTGATAGCATCTCTGCCCGGACCGAGATATTTTCTCGGGTCGAATTCGCCCGGATTTTCGATAAATACCTTTCTGATTGCAGCTGTCATTGCCAGACGAAGGTCGGTATCGATGTTAACCTTACATACATGATGCTTTACAGCCTGGCTGATCATTGATTCGGGAACGCCCTGTGCACCCGGAATGTTTCCGCCATACTGGTTGCAGGTATCAACGAATTCTTTAAGAACTGATGAAGCACCGTGAAGAACAAGCGGTGTGTCGGGAATAAGTTTTTCAATAGCAGCGAGTCTTTCGAAATCAAGATACGGATCTCCTTTGAATTTATATGCGCCGTGACTTGTGCCGATAGCGATAGCCAGCGAATCAACTCCGGTTTTTGCTACGAATTCCGCAGCCTGTTCCGGATTAGTAAATTTTGCATCTCTTTCGCTTACATTTACCGCATCTTCTATTCCGGCCAGGGTGCCCAGCTCCGCTTCAACCACAACACCGTGGGCATGTGCGTATTCAACAACCTGCTTTGTAACAGCTATGTTTTCTTCAAAAGGACGTTTTGAGCCGTCAATCATGACTGATGTAAAGCCGTCGTCAACGCAGCTTTTGCAGATTTCAAAATCATCACCGTGGTCAAGGTGAAGAACGATGTCGAGACCGGAATCTTCCATTGCAGCTTCAACAAGCTTTCTGAGATAAGCCGGTTTCGCATATTTTCTGGCACCTGCGGAAACCTGAAGAATCAGGGGTGCTTTTTCCTCTTTTGCGGCATCAACAATACCCTGAACGATTTCCATGTTATTTACATTAAATGCACCAACTGCATAGTCGCTGTTAAGCGCTTTGGCAAACATTTCTTTAGAAGTAATAAAAGCCATAAGGTTCACTCCTCCTTGTTATATATTATTATTAGAATTTCCTCTTACAATATTATATCGCATCGGAGAATGAAATAACAGTGTTAATTTAACTAATTGTCAGTCCTGTTATAAGAATTACAGAGCATTGAACAGGGACATCAGCTGTATCATTTTCGCCAGGTCCAGATCCTCCATTTTTTTCAGGCTGCTGACCAGGTTGTTAATAGTGTCCTTTTGAGGAAGACTTTCCTCCGGAAAAAGCTCCATGGCGAGACTGACAGACTGCCCTATTTCGCTTAAAGTTTTCAGATCTGTCAGCGACAGCTTTCCTTAGGCGGAGGAAAGCTGAAAAAACAGATTGAGTCAGTAAAGCCGTTGAGGGAAATGCTTGATGAAGAACAGAAGAAAAAATTCGATGCGGTGGTCAAGGCATTTCGGAACATTCAGAGGCTGTGTTATTTAGAATCCGAATAAAACTATTGACACTGAAATATTTTTGTAGTAGAATATTTCATGCAGATATTGAAGAAGAAGTAATCCGCTTCTCACCTTGCGGCAGAGGTCGTTAAGGTTAATATATTAATGACAAATGTATGTTCATTTAGAGGCGGATATTATTATCCGTTTTTTTCTTTTATTTGCCCAATTATCGTAGGAGGTGCAAAACCATTAGTAAAGAAATTCAGATTAACGAAGAAATTCGTGACAAGGAAGTCAGACTCATTGATGTTGACGGAACCATGCTGGGTATTGTAAGCGGAAAAGAAGCCCAGAGAATTGCCGAGGAAAAGAAATTAGATGTTGTTAAGATTTCACCTAACGCAAATCCGCCGGTATGCAAAATTCTCGACTACGGAAAGTACAAATATGAACTTCAGAAGAGAGAGAAAGAAGCAAAGAAAAAACAGAAAACCATGGAAGTTAAGGAAGTGCGTCTGAGCCCGTATATTGAAAGTCATGATTTAGGCGTTAAAACAAATAATGCCGCAAAATTCCTGAAGGCAGGCGACAAGGTTAAAGTCAGTCTCAGGTTTAAGGGAAGGGAAAAGGATTATACACAGATTGGTGTTGATGTGATGAACAGCATGCTCGAGATTCTGGGGGATGCCTGCACAGTAGAAAAAAAGCCGTCCCTTGAAGGCAGAAATATGGTAATGATTTTAGCACCCAAAAACTAACTAATGAGAGGAGGGCATCATTATGCCAAAAATGAAGTCACATAGAGGAGCTTGCAAGAGATTCAGAGTTACCAAAAGTGGAAAAGTTAAGAGAAATAAGCCTTATAAGAGCCATATCTTAACAAAGAAAGATGCTAAGAGAAAAAGAGGTTTAAGACAGGCTACATATGTAGCACCGACTATCGAAAAGAAGATTAAGGATATGATTTTAGGTTAATTCCACAGGAGGTGTAAAAAATGGCAAGAGTTAAGAAAGCGGTAAATGCTAAGAAAAAGCATAAGAAAATATTAAAATTAGCGAAGGGTTTTTACGGACAGAGAAGCAGAGCCTTCAGAGCAGCTAACCCTGCAGTAATGAGATCTCTCAGAAGTGCTTTCATCGGCAGAAAATTAAAGAAGAGACAGTACAGACAGCTTTGGATCACAAGAATCAACGCTGCAGCAAGAATGAATGGAATTTCTTACAGCAGAATGATGGACGGTCTTAAAAAAGCAGGTGTTGATATCAACAGAAAAATGCTGGCAGATTTAGCGGTAAACGATGCGGCAGGTTTTACAGCATTAGCTGAACTTGCTAA
This sequence comes from Firmicutes bacterium UBA1739, assembly GCA_002315385.1. Lineage (GTDB taxonomy): Bacteria > Bacillota > Clostridia > Peptostreptococcales > Anaerovoracaceae > UBA1739. The sequence continues at coordinate 64,966 of DCHZ01000023.1, forward strand.
GAAGAGCTTCTAAGAATATTAATATTCTGATAAAAAGGACAGGTTTTGTGCCTGTCTTTTTTGGTTCTTTGTGTTTTTTCCGATGCCTTGTGTTTATTGTCCGGCGGTAATTAAGATTCTGATATCTCTTGGCATCGTGAAGATAATGTTTCCGGGAGTGAGGGGAAGTTTAATCCTGGGGAGGGCTGCAACGCAATACTTCATCCGGATATTATGAAAAGGGAGGACTGAGAAATGAAAGAGAAGAAAATATTTTCCAAGCTGAGAAAAGAAATAAATAAAATGGAATAAAGAATTTTCGGGATGATAAACCTGAGAAAATGTGGTATAATACAATTATTTCAGTTACCGGAAATTTGCACGGAACTAAAATTTTTAAATAAGTCACTGAAAAGCAACAGCTGCTTTTCGTTGAGAATACAGCAATATTTTTGAATGAGAGGAAGAATGAATGAGGGAGTTATTTAAGACAAAGTATTTCAAATGGGGACTGACTGCCGGGATTACGCTGATTTGTGTAGTTCTTGTATTTTTTCTGTTTGACAAAGCACCTACGGTTCACGGCGCTGTAGGAAAGATCATCGGGATTCTGTCTCCGTTTATTTACGGTATTATAATGGCATATCTGCTGAATCCGGTGTATAACTGGTGTAATTACAATCTGATGAAGATTCTTAACAAACGCAGTCGGATGAACGATGAAAAAAAGACCGTTGTGTCAAGTGCTGTCAGTGTTGCGTTTTCGATTGTCCTGTTTTTAGTCATTATTTCGGCTTTAATGGTATCGGTGCTGCCCCAGTTAGTAAGCAGTATATATGATCTTGTAGTATCTTTGCCGAATTATGCCACAAGAGTTGTGGAATGGGTAGATGGAGTTAATTTCCTGAGCGACGGGTTAAAAGAGAAAATTACCGCTGCGATGGATTCCGGTGTTAATTATCTGTACGACTGGATGAAGACTTCACTGTTTCCGCATATCAAGGATGTGGCTCTGGAAGTGTCGGCAGGTATTATGGGAGCCGCCTCGGTGGTGTTTAATATCTTTATCGGTGTTATCGTATGTATTTATCTGCTGCTGGGCAAGAAAAAATTTGCGGGACAGGCTAAAAAGGCTGCTTTCTCAGTTTTTGAAAAAGACACGGCTAACGGTGTGATCGGTGCATTCAGATTTGTGGATAAAGTGTTCAGCGGATTCGTTTCCGGTAACTTAATTGACGCTCTTATTGTCGGTTCAATAACCGGCATAGTCATGAGCCTGCTGAACTGGCCGTATGCATTGCTGATAAGTGTTATTGTAGGTGTGACTAATCTGATTCCTTTCTTCGGGCCGTTTATCGGCGGTGGCATCGGTGCGATACTGCTGGTTGGAGAAAAGCCCATGACCGCTGTATACTTCCTGATATTTATTCTGGTAATTCAGCAGGTGGACGGAAATATTATCAAGCCTAAGGTTCTGGGTGACAATGTAAATCTTGCCAGCTTCTGGATACTGTTCTCTATCATTGTCGGCGGCGGCATGTTCGGTTTTGCGGGAATGATTCTGGGAGTTCCTGTATTCACTGTAATATACTCATTCATTTCCTGGGGACTGAAACGAAGACTTGCGAAAAAGAATCTCCCGGAACATACGGATGAATATGTGAACGTGGATTACTATGATGTTAGAAATGATACATTCAGGGATTTGCCGGAGAATCTTTATGAGGAGAGACGCAGGGCAAAAAAAGAAGAACGAAGAAAGAATAAACTCGAAAAAAAGAAGAAAAAGGATGATGACGGCAGTACGGAAGAACCCGAAAAGGACAATAGCCTGAACAATGATGTTCAGAATAATGACCTTCGGAAGAACGACAGTACGTCGGTGGAATGAGAAATCCGATAAACAGGAGATGGATAAATCATCTCCTGTTTTGTTTATAAGACAGATAAAGCAGAACTACAGCAATTCCGCTGCAGGCTGAAAACATGATATATGCGGGAATATAGCTGCCGCTTATGTCTGCGATGATTCCCGGAAGATTTGAGAAAAGCAGAGCACCTCCGGCATATATTACCTGAAGCTTCTGAACTGTGGAGGCGAAGCTGTCCGGTGAAACCAGATCGTTTGCCCATACCGAGGGACCGATGGTGGCGATGGCATATCCGGTGCCGAGAAGAATTCCGGAGCATATGCAGACAGCAGTAATGCCTGCAGAAGCGGTACAGCACAGCACATTTCCGGCGAAAAGTATGGAGCCGAAAATAATGCTTGATTTAAAACCTCCCAGTCTGTCGGTGGTGTTTCCGTAGAGAAGCTTGCCGGCAATCAGCATCACCCCGCAGATACTGATTAGGGTTGCCACTGTCATGGATGGGAACCCCTCGTCTGTATACAATACGGAAAGATGGGAAAATCCCGGATTTGCAAGGCCACCCATGAACAGACTTACGCATCCCAGCATAATCCAGGTTTTTACGGAAAAAGTGCGGAGAGCATGGTCTGACTTGTTTTCGGCTGTGACGTCGGCTTCGGATTCGTCGGTTTCGGATTCGGCAGCTCCGTCAGCCCCGTCAGCCACGTCAGCCTCGCCCGTTTTTTCGGTTCCGTAGGCCGTCATTCCAATGTCTTCCGGTCTGTCCCGGATAACCAGAAAAATCAGAGAGGAGCCCATAAGTATCGCGAAAAATTCAATGATGAAAGATGCCCTCAGGGATATGTTTTCGATCAATACAGTGCATATCGGCGGAAGTATCACGGTGGCAAGTCCCGTGCCGCAGGAGCATATGGAGAGTGAAAGGGCTTTTCTTTTCACAAACCATGTGTTCATCAGAATGGAAACCGGAATCATGGAACCAAGACCGTAGCTTAATCCGGAAACAGCCGCACCAATACAGAACGGAAGATAGCTGTCAGCCATACTGTAGATCAGAAATGAGACGGCGGCAAACAGAGCCGCTATTGCGGTACCGAGCCGCATAGACAGCTTTCGGTAATATATCCGTACAACGAGCATTGCGAAAAAAGCCACCAGGCATCTCAGTGTGATCAGAGAGGAAGTCTGAGCATGAGTCAGATTATAGCTTTCCATAATGTAGGGAAGAGATACAGAAAATCCGTTGGAAATGGTTCCCATAGTGATAAACAGAAGCAGAGTACCGGCTCCGCAAATCAGCCAGCTGTAATGTATTTTTTTCAAAAAGACACCTTCTTTTAGTAGTATTCCGTGAACTGAAGCCATTATATCACGATGCCCCGGAAAGAGAAAGCATATAAGACTGAAAACCGTGACAGGTCTTAATGTCAGAATGGCAAAAGAGTCGCATCCGTTAATGAAAGCCCGGATAGCGAAGGGGATATCTAAGGAGATTGCCGCGAATTCAGGATTACAAAGGTCGTTCGGATTTTTGCACTTACTATAACCGTCCGGGATCGGTGCATAAATACCGTATTCAGAATGGACTTGATTTTTGATTTTGAAAATAATATAATAACTCTATATGATTAATGCAATGAAGGAAAGAAGTAAGTCGGAAGTCACTTTACAGAGAGCATCTGTTTGCTGGAAAGATGCAGTAACCCGTACCGAATACATTCCTGAGCAGTCCGCCGAAATGCCGAAGCTGTTCATACGGCAGAGTAGACCGAACCGGGAACGCCCGATACAGCGAAAAGTGTGTTAGAGCTGAAATACACGATGAGGAAAACTTCGTGAGAGGTTTTCGAATCTGAGGTGGTACCGCGATTGCTTCGCCCTCTGTTCTCTTATGAGAGCAGAGTTTTTTTGTTGAGATAACATTTTAAAAGAAATTATTATACCGGGAGGAAAGAATTATGGGAATTTATGAAGAATTACAGGCAAGAGGTCTGATTGCACAGGTTACAGATGAGGCGGAAATCCGTGACCTCATTAATAACGGTGGAGCAAGATTTTATATAGGCTTCGACCCTACGGCGGATTCTCTCCACGTAGGTCACTTTATGGCACTGTGCCTGATGAAGAGACTCCAGATGGCGGGGAATAAACCGATTGTACTGGTAGGCGGCGGAACGGGAATGATAGGAGATCCGTCGGGCAGAACAGATATGCGTAAAATGATGACAGTTGAAACAATTCAGCATAACTGTGATTGTTTCAGAAAGCAGATGGAAAGATTCATAGAGTTCGGAGATGATGCCGCAATTATGGTAAACAATGCGGACTGGCTCATGGATCTCAATTACATAGAGCTGCTGCGGGAAGTGGGTGCCTGCTTCTCAGTAAACAATATGCTCAGAGCGGAATGCTATAAGCAGAGAATGGAAAAGGGACTGAGCTTTTTTGAATTCAACTATATGATAATGCAGTCATATGATTTCTATTATCTGCACAACCATTACGGATGCAACATGCAGTTCGGAGGAAACGATCAGTGGAGCAACATGCTGGGCGGCACCGAGCTTATCAGAAAGAAGACAGGTCACGATGCATATGCTATGACAATAACACTGCTGCTGAACAGTGAGGGCAAAAAAATGGGAAAAACTGCCAGCGGAGCGGTATGGCTTGATCCGGAAAAAACCTCACCTTACGAATTCTATCAGTACTGGAGAAATGTAAGCGATGATGATGTTATGAAGTGTATAAAAATGCTTACATTTATTTCACTGGATGAGATTGCCGAAATGGAAAAATGGGACGACAGCAGAATTAATGAAAAGAAAGAAATCCTGGCATTTGAGCTTACCGCTCTTGTTCACGGAAAGGAAGAAGCTGTAAAAGCACAGGAAACCGCAAAAGCAATATTCTCTGGTGCCGGCAGTGACGAAAACATGCCTGCGGCGGAACTGAGTGCCGAGCAGATTGAAGGCGGAATGGGAATTCTGGATCTTCTGGTAGCTGCCGAACTGGCACCCAGCAAAGGTGAGGCCCGCCGTCTTGTTCAGCAGGGAGGAATTGCGGTGGACGGAGAAAAAGTTACAGATCCAAAAACAGTGATTACGGAAGAACAGCTTAAATCATCTCCTGTTATTAAAAAGGGCAAGAAGGTTTACAAGAGAATTATGGCATAGTATGAACCGATGAACGAGTTTAAAACATACCATCCGGCGGTGAATATGCTGTATTTCATCGCCGTAACAGGCTTTTCAATGTTTTTAATGCATCCGGTGTGTCTGGCGATATCCCTGGCCGGCGGTGTAGCCTACGGGGTGATTCTGAAAGGAAGAAAAGCACTCAGATTTCAGCTCATATGCGTGTTGCCGGTTATGATTTTTTCGGCTGTAATCAATCCGCTGTTCAATCATCGCGGAAACACAATACTTACATACTTCCCGGGGGGGAATCCGCTGACTATGGAATCGGTATTGTACGGACTGGCTGCGGCTGTAATGATTGCATCGGTAATATGCTGGTTTATGTGCTTTAACGAAATAATGTCCTGTGATAAGATAATTTTTCTGTTCGGAAAAGTTCTGCCGGCGCTTTCTTTGGTAATAAGCATAATAATAAGGTTTGTTCCGGAATTCAAAAGGCAGATAAGGCTGACCGGGGAAGCGGTGATGTCACTGGGACAGGATAAAGACCGGCGGAGTCTGAAAGATAAAATACACTGCGGAATAAGGATAATGTCTGTAATGGTAGTCTGGTCTATGGAAAACTCTCTGATAACGGCGGAGAGTATGAAAAGCAGGGGATATGGGCTTCCGGACAGGAGTTTTTATTCGGTTTATTCCGGAGATAAACGCGATAAGACTGCTATTATCTGCATTATGGTATTATCGGCGGTAATTATCGGAGGAATAGTTTCAGGAGTCACTGCCTTCTCCTTTTTTCCGGAATTGAAGGTAAACGGGACCGGTGTGAAAGGAGCAGTGGTATTTACCGCATATTTTGTTTTGTGTATTATGCCTTTGCTGATTGAACTGCGGGAGGTGAGAAGATGGAAAGCATTACAGCGGAAAGGCTGAGCTTTACATATCCCGGCAGGCAGGAGTCTGCTTTGAGGGAAATAACCATATCCATCGGCAGCGGTGAATTTGCGGTTATCTGCGGGAAATCGGGATCGGGCAAAACCACACTTCTCAGAATGATGAAACCTGCATTATCACCGGCAGGAAGCTGTGACGGTATTATCTGTATTGACGGAAAACCTGTTTCGGAATTGTCTTTCAGAGCTCAGAGTGAAAAGATAGGTTTTGTAATGCAGAATCCGGAGGCTCAGCTTGTGACAGACAGGGTATGGCATGAAATGGCCTTCGGAGCGGAGAATCTGGGAATGGCTTCTGATGAAATCCGCGGAAGAATTGCGGAAACAGCTTCGTATTTCGGAATTCAAAGCTGGTTTCATAAAAAAACCTCCGAGCTTTCAGGAGGGCAGAAACAGATTCTGAACCTTGCGTCAGTTATGGTGACGAGGCCTGAAATCATACTGCTTGATGAGCCCACCGGCAGTCTTGATCCGATAGCGGCAAAGGAATTTATCGGTATGCTGATAAAAATAAACCGGGAGCTGGGCACCACGATAATTATGTCTGAACACAGACCGGAGGAAGTCATGGATTTCTGCAGCAGGGTAATTGTAATGGAAGAAGGCCGTATCGCGGCGGACGGTACTCCCCGCGAAGTCGGAAAAAATCTTTTTCTGAAAAAAAGTTATATGTTCGCAGCCATGCCTGTTGCCATGAGAGTTTTTGCGGAGGCCGGAGGAAAGGGCGATTTTCCTGTCAGTATTCGTGAGGGGAGAAACTGGCTGAAAGATACGGTTTCCCGGGGAAAAGAATGCGACGATTCCAGGAAAAGTATTCGGCAGAACAGCAGCCCTGAGGATAGCAGTTATTTTGCGGATGGAAGTCAAAGCTGCGGAAGGCCTTTAGCCGGGAGAATTGAGGCGGCGGTGAATACAGGAGATGCCGGGACACTCAGAGTAAACGGCAATACAGGGAGAGTAAAGAAAGGAAAGCCCGAAAGGAAAAACTCCGAGGCCGGGATTGCGGTGAAAATAGACAGAGTACGATTCCGGTATGAAAAGGATCTGCCTGATGTTCTGAATAATCTTTCTCTGGAGATTAACAAAGGCGAAATCTATTCAGTGCTGGGGGGCAACGGAACGGGAAAAACAACTGCTTTGTCGGTTATTATGGGAAGCAGGAAGCCATACAGAGGGAAAGTATTCATTGGGAACGGTCTTACTGCGGCTATGCTGCCTCAGGAAGTAAAAGCGGTATTTTCGGAAAAAACTGTGGAAGGAGACCTGATGGAAATGCTCAGAGGCGGTAATCTGAGCCGGACTGAAAAGGATACTCTGCTGGCGGATACAGTGAAGCTGTGTGAACTGCAGAATGTGCTGAAATTCCATCCATATGATCTCTCCGGAGGAGAGCAGCAGAGGGCGGCACTGGCGAAAATTATGCTGACATCTCCGGATATTGTGCTGCTGGACGAGCCTACAACGGGTCTGGATGCCTGCTATAAAAGTAAGCTGGGCGGGATTCTGAGACAGATGTCGGAAAAAGGCACTACTGTTGTAATGGTTTCTCATGATATAGAGTTTTGTGCGGAATACTCTCATCGTTGCGGTCTGATGTTTGACGGCTGTATTGTCAGTGAAGGAACGCCGCGGGAGTTCTTCTGCAGCAAGGATTTTTATACAACTGCAGCTCATAGAATGGCAGTGAATATTCTTCCGGATGTGCTGAATTCACGGGATATTGCAGTGAAGCTTACAGAAGCTCCCGGAAATGACAGCATGGATAACGGATCGGAGAATGATGGCCCCGGATGCGTACGGAATCGACCTGACGGCCCGGAAGACGATGTACACGGAAATGAATCCGAAGACGGAAGAGGCAGTATTAACTGCCGTAAGTATGATGGCTATGACTTAGGTAATGAAAAAAAGTCCGGCGATAATACTGAAATAAGAAGTTCTAAAAGAATACTGCTGAAGGCGGCTGCTTTTTTTGTTGCGATCCCTTTGACGGTAATCCTGGGGAGTATTGTGTTTGATGACAGAAAATACTATTTTATTAGTCTGCTGATAATCATAGAAGCTTTTATTCCTATGGCTGCCGGCTTTGAGAGAAGAAAACCCGGAATAAAGGAAATAATGATGCTGAGTGTGATGTGCGGAATAGCTGTGGCGGGAAGAGTGGCATTTTATATGATTCCTCAGTTTAAGCCTATGGCAGCTATTGTTATTATTGCCGGAATATGCTTCGGAGCGGAAAAAGGCTTTATGACCGGAGCTCTGTCGGCACTGATATCAAATTTCTTTTTCGGTCAGGGCCCCTGGACACCGTGGCAGATGATTGCTTTCGGACTGGTAGGACTTGCCGCAGGACTGATATTTGCCGGGCATCCGGAAAGAGTGAGACGTATTCCCGTGAGTATATTCGGCATTCTGTCGGTATTGATAATCTACGGAGTGACGGTTAATCTGTCATCTGTTCTGATGTTTCAGAATAATTTTGTCCCGGGGATGTTTATTTCGGCAATTGCTCTGGGCCTTCCCTTTGATGCAATTCATGCAATCTCGACCGGAATTTTTCTGTTCCTGCTGGCAAAGCCCATGCAGGAGAAAATATTCAGAGTAATGATAAAATATGATATTAAATGACCGTACCGGAAATTTTCCGGCTGCGGAATAACTTCACAACAGCTGACACCGTCGAAGACTGGGATTCGGTTGACATCTAAAATGAAGAAAATTCTTACTCTTTGTCTCGTTGTTGCATTGGCGTTTTCTTTTTGTGCATGCAACGTGACAACAACCAAAACAACAACAACTACTACAACCGACGCAGATGGTAACACCCACACTGAATCTACTACCGTTACAAATGAAAACGGCGATGTGACCACAACCAAAAGAGACTATCTCACCTTATATGAAGCGGCAAATGACGGTGAATATCATGAATTTCCCATAACTCTTATCAATGCTTCTGAAGATTATTCATTAACAGGATTCTATATCACCAAAGCCGGAGAAGAGTCCTATAGTGGCGAGGACTTATTCCAAGGAGAAATAATCAAGCCCGGTAATTCAGCAACAGGTCTTGTATTGACACTGAATAAAATAAATGGTAACCCTATTGTCTGTGACTTTGGCATTACAGTGAAAGGTGAAGATACGCCGATATGGTTCAGGGACGTTGATATTAGTAATGACAACAGCGAAGCTTTTGAACTGAAAGTCTCCGAAAAAAACGGTGAATGGACAATAGAACATAAGTAACAGCATTGTTGCATCAATGAAAATCAAAATTATTTCAAATAATACGCGGAAGAGTCGACCGGTTCCGGGAGACTCTTCATTTTTGGTTTAGCGTAATAAAACCCATGATTATAGCAAGGGTAAGCAAGAATTCAGAAATCCCGAAAAAACAAGACGATGATTGTATCTAAGCTGATACGCTCATCGTCTTTTTGAGTTTTGGTTATTGATAATTCCGGACGTATTCCGATTACGATTATTTCCGGATTCAGTCATTTCTGGATTTTCCGACGAACAGTGTGCCGACAGGTTCCCCTTTGAGAATCTTATATATATCTTCAGGTCTCTTTCCGTTGGTAATGGTAGCATTGATTCCCTGAGAGGTGGCAAGGGTAGCCGCCTGAAGCTTTGTTTTCATCCCGCCGGTTCCTCTTCTTGAACCTGCACCTCCCGCCAAAGAATAAACACTGTCATCGATAGTTTCTATTCTGTTAATCAGCTTTGCATTAGGATACAGTCTTGGATCCGCATCGTAAAATCCGTTAATATCGGAGAGAATAATCAGATGCTTTGCATTGCACAAAACCGCTACTACCGCTGAAAGCATATCGTTGTCTCCGAAGAGTGTTTCTACTGATTCAATTTCTGTGTAGCTTACAGAATCGTTTTCGTTTACAACAGGAATAACTCCCATTTCCAGAAGTGCATAGAAAGTATTTGTAAGGTTTTCCTTTTTTTCTTCAACTTCTATATCTTCCGCATTCAGAAGAATCTGCCCGATGGTTTTGTTGTAATCCCCGAAAAATTTATCGTACCAGAACATGATGTTGCACTGGCCGACTGCGGCGGTAGCCTGTTTCATACGGATAGTTGAAGGGGGTTCGGCAAGCTTCAGTTTATTTCTTCCTGTGGCTATTGCACCGGAAGATACAAGAATCACTTCATAACCCATATTATGAACGTCAGATAATACGCAGGCAAGCCGGTCAAAAGCACGGAGGTCGTTTTTTCCGGATTCATTAGTCAGGGTGGAAGTGCCAACTTTAACTACGATTCTGTTATTAATAAGTCCCATTATTGCACCTCGGTATAATTTTATTATAGAAATTATTATAACATTAAAATGGATATTATAAAAGATATTATTTTCTACTTCACATCCGGAAGAGATTTGAAGCTTTCGGCCAGAACGGCATCCGTAGGAATATAATCATCCATTTTGCCGTCATGGAATTTTTCGTAAGCATACATATCGAAATATCCTGTACCTGTGAGACCGAACAGAATCGTTTTTTCTTCGCCGGTTTCTTTGCATTTCATGGCTTCATCAATAGCGACTTTAATTGCGTGACTGCTTTCGGGTGCGGGAAGGATTCCTTCCACACGGGCGAACTGCTCGGCAGCTGCGAAAACATCTGTCTGGGGAACTGATACAGCTTCCATCAGTCCGTCATCATAGAGCTGAGAAAGTGTAGAACTCATTCCGTGATATCTGAGACCGCCGGCATGATTTGCGGAAGGAATGAAGCCGCTTCCCAGGGTGTACATTTTAGCCAGAGGACAAACTTTTCCCGTATCGCAGTAATCGTAAGCATAAACTCCTCTCGAAAGGCTCGGACATGAAGCCGGTTCCACTGCGATAAATCTGTAGTCGGCTTCGCCGCGGAGCTTTTCTCCCATGAAAGGAGAAATAAGACCGCCGAGGTTTGAACCGCCTCCGGCACAGCCGATAATTACATCGGGTCGGATTCCGTATTTGTCCATTGCGGCCTTGGTTTCAAGACCTATTATTGACTGATGAAGTAAAACCTGATTGAGAACGCTGCCTAATACATATCTGTACCCCTCTCTTGAGGTAGCAGCTTCAACTGCTTCCGAAATCGCACATCCGAGACTGCCGGTTGTTCCGGGATGCTCCTGAAGGATTTTTCTGCCGACAGCTGTCTGATTTGACGGCGACGGAGTTACGGAAGCTCCGTAGGTTCTCATTACCTCGCGTCTGAAAGGCTTTTGCTCATAAGAAACCTTAACCATATATACACGACAGTCCAGTTCGAGATATGAGCATGCCATTGAAAGTGCCGTGCCCCACTGACCGGCACCGGTTTCTGTTGTTACTCCTTTGAGACCCTGATGCTTTGCGTAGTAAGCCTGGGCAATGGCAGAATTCAGCTTGTGGCTGCCGCTTGTATTGTTTCCTTCAAATTTGTAATAAATTTTTGCCGGAGTACCAAGCTTTTCTTCCAGACAGTATGCTCTGACGAGAGGAGCGGGACGATACATTTTGTAAAAATCAAGAATATCCTGAGGGATAGGGATGTAGGGAGTGTGATCGTCCAGTTCCTGTTTCACAAGCTCTTTGCAGAATACATGCTCCAGTTCTTCGGCAGTTATCGGTTTGTGAGTTGACGGATTGAGCAGGGGAGCAGGTTTGTTTTTCATATCGGCTCTGAGATTATACCATGCTTTTGGCATTTCACTTTCTTCAAGATAGATTTTGTAGGGGATTTTTTCTTTTGACATTTTTCTGTCTCCTTTCTGTTCTGTATCGGGACAGGAAACAACGGAACCTTAAAGAAAATCATAAAATGTGTTTTATAAGGTTTCACGGATTTTCGGATAAAAAAATCCTGTCCCGCAAATTGTTTTGCTGGGACAGGAATAATATTCTTCCTGCGGTGCCACCCGGCTTGGTGAAAAAAATCACCCACTCAGCACGTACTTTCATACGTCGGCTTTTGATTACGGAGAGCCCCGCTCCGTCTCACATACTCTGACAGCTTATCTGTAAAATACATAAGCCGATAGCTGTCATTTCTGATTGCCCTTGGAAGTCCATTCGGTTTTATTTTCTCTGCCGCAATCGCACCATCTGCAGCTCTCTGAAAGAGAAGTGATAAAACTTACTCACTCTTCTTCAACGGTTTAGTGCATTCTAAACCCAAATTGCAGAAATGTCAAGTCGAAAATGATTTTTTTTGAATTATTTACAGATGTATCTTTTCACAGGCTTCCGGATAGGAGCTGCGGCAATTACTGTTTCCGTTCGATGAATAACTCTATTTTCCCAGCTTTCTCTGAATGAGTTTTATTATCTCCATAATCGGAATGATTGATACGGATAATCCCAGTGCCACCATAAATTCCCTGAGTGATATGGCCTCAAAGCCAAAGGCTGATGCCAGGAAAGGAACAAATATTACCGATATTGTAAGAATCAGTGATACCGTCATCGAAGCCAGCAGCCATCTGTTCGGTTTTTTCAGAGAGAAAATGGACTCTCTTCTTGAACGCATATTAAATGAATGGAATATCTCCACCAAAGAAAGTGTCAGAAAAGCCATTGTCATTCCGTCGGCACTTGAGGCAATTTCCCAGACACCGGATTCCATATAGTGACCTGTAAAGTATGAGAGCAGAGTAAGCCCGGCTATGATGAAGCCCTGAAATACTATATCGAATCCCATGCCACCGGAGAAGATCCCTTCATCAGGGTTTCTGGGCGGTTTGTCCATAATATTGCCTTCGCTTTTTTCCATACCGAGAGCCAGTGCCGGGAAGCAGTCTGTAATCAGATTTATCCAGAGCAGATGAACAGGTTTTAATATAACAAAACCCATAAGCGTTGCGGCGAAAATCGAAATAACTTCCGCAAGATTTGAGGAAAGCAGAAATTGAATCGACTTTCTGATATTATCATATATTTTTCGCCCTTCTTCGACAGCGGCCACAATGGTGGCAAAATTATCATCTGCCAGAACCATGTCTGCAACATTTTTTGTTACATCTGTTCCTGTGATCCCCATTCCGATTCCGATATCTGCGTTTTTTATGGACGGTGCATCGTTGACACCGTCACCGGTCATGGCTGTAATATGGTTGTTTGCTCTCCACGCATTTACTATCCGTACCTTATGCTCGGGCTGAACCCGGGCGTAAACCGTATATTTGCCGATGCTCTGATTCAGTTCTTCTTCGCTGATTTCGTTCAGCTGCGCACCGGTTATAGCAAAATGCCGATCATCCAGGATACCCAGCTGTTTTGCGATGGCTGAAGCTGTATCGATATGGTCTCCGGTTATCATTATAGGAGTGATGCCGGCATGCCGGCATTCATCTATGGCAACTTTTACCTCGGGGCGGATCGGATCTATCATTCCGGAAAGACCGATGAAGCATAAATCCTGCTCGAGGAAAGCGGGATCTGAGGAGAGGGGATTTTCGTTCCAGTTTCTCATTGCGCCGCAGAGTACTCTCAGAGCCGAATCGGCCATGGCTTTGTTTGACGCAAGAATCTCCTGCTTCAGTTTATCGTTCATAGGGATGCTTTCTTTACCGTCCCAATAGTGGGTACAGAGTCTCAGAACCTCATCAGGAGCACCTTTGGTAAACTGAATCAGTCTGCCGGACCGGTGTCTGCATACCACAGACATCATCTTTCGCGATGAGTCGAAAGGAGCTTCCGATATTCTGGTATATTCTTTTTCATAGTCAGCGGTACCCAGCTTAATGGAATCATTTACCAGTGCACATTCGGTGGGTTCTCCGATGGCTTCGTTGTTTTCGTCCGGTTCGGCATCGCAGCACAGCGACATTCCCATGGCCAGCAGTTTTTCGTCTGCTGAAGAATGTCTGACAACAGTCATTTTATTCTGTGTCAGGGTTCCGGTTTTATCCGAACAGATTATCTGGGTACAGCCCAGAGTTTCGACAGCCGTCAGTTTTCTGATAACAGCATTCCTTTTGGACATGTTGGTAACGCCGATGGAAAGCACGATGGTTACTACCGCAGCCAGACCTTCCGGAATTGCCGCTACCGCCAGGCTGACAGCAATCATGAAAGTATTAAGGATAATAGGAAGATTAATTCCTCTGCCGACCCGGATCAGGCTCACCGCAAAAATCAGTACACATATTCCGAGAACCATTATACTGAGAATTTTACTGAGCTGGGTGAGTTTTTTCTGTAAAGGTGTCTGTTCATTCCTGGCACTGGCAAGAGCCTCCGCAATTTTACCCATTTCGGTTGACATGCCGGTGTTCGTCACCACGGCTTTACCGCGACCGTAAACAACGGTGCTGCCCATATAAACCATATTTTTTCTGTCGCCGAGGGGAACATCCTTTTCCCCCTGAAGATTCAGGACGTCGATGAGTTTGTCTACCGGTACTGATTCGCCGGTAAGCGCGGCTTCTTCGATTTTCATGCTGGCACATTCCACAATTCTTGCATCTGCCGGCACAGCATCTCCTGCTTCAAGAATAATAATGTCGCCGGGTACAAGCTCCTCGCTTCTGACGGTCAGCTGTTTGCCGTCTCTTATTACCTTCGATGTTGCGGCTGCAATTTCCTGCAGGGCTTCAATGGCTTTTTCGGCCTTTGTTTCCTGAAATACCCCCAGAGCTGAGTTGATTATTACAACAAACAGTATGATAATAACATCGGCAAAGGATTCGTGAGAATAAGCTGCGGTTATTCCGGAAATGACGGCAGCAATGATTAGTATGATTATCATGGGATCTGCCATTTGTTTGAAGAATCTTTTGATGACGGAATCTTTTTTTCCTTCCCTGAGCCTGTTGGAACCGTGTTCATTTAATTTCAGTGCAGCCTCTTCAGCGCTCAGACCGTTTTTGCAGGTGTTGAGATTCTCCATCACCTGACTGATTTCGCTTAGGTATTCTTTCATTATTTACCTCCTCCGGTGTTAAAGATTTATTCAATATCTTATATTAATTATGATTCGGATTCATATTACGACTGATTGCGGGATTCTCCTTCTGATTCATGAGAAATACACCCTTCCGGGTGCTCTCGGTTTTGCGTTTCGCTTATGCTTCTTTTTTCTCATTTTTTGTTATTTCGAGTGCCTATCTGAGTGCTTCGTTCTCGGTATCAAAGGTTGGCTGTTCTGCTACGACTTTTTCCCACTCCTTTATTCTTTGTCTGAATGCAGGATTTGTTCTTTCTTTTCTCAGCCGTCGTTTGTACGCTTCGTTGCTGAATTCATACTTCTTCATTCTGAACATCTCCTTTTTTATTATATTATTAATCTGTTCTTTGACATGTCTGGATTTACGCCTGCCGTGCTGCCTCAATTGCAATAGATTGGCACCTCAATTACCATGGATACTGCTGCCATGCCTTATTCTGTCGCCTGACATACAGAAAATTATCCTGAGCAACCGGTTCAAACATGAATATGTCAGTACACCGGTATCACGTCCCGGTTAAACAGTTTCAGCCAATGATTCCAAGATGTTCAAGAAGTATTTTAATTCCGATAAGTATTAATACGATACCGCCAAACAATTCTGCTTTTGACTTGAATCGTGCTCCGAAAAGCTGGCCTATCTTCACTCCGGCAGCTGAAAAAGCAAATGTTATGACTCCGATAAAGCCGACAGCGAACCAGATGTTTACGTTGAGAAATGCAAAGGTAACGCCCACAGCCAGTGCATCAATGCTGGTGGCTATTGCAAGGGGAAACATGGTTTTGAATGAAAAGGAACTGTCAAGCTCTTCGGCATCGCTGCGGGATTCTTTTATCATATTTATGCCTATGAGGGCAAGAAGAATGAAAGCAATCCAGTGGTCAACGCTGGTTATCAGATGTGCGAACTGTTTTCCCAGAAAGAATCCGATCAGCGGCATTAATGCCTGAAATCCTCCGAAGTACAAGCCTGAGACAGCGGCATGTTTCAACCTGAGTTTTTCCACAGACAGCCCTTTGCAGATGGATACCGCAAAAGCATCCATAGAAAGTGCTACCGCTATTACAAATAATTCACCTGTGCCCATAAATTTATTCCTCCTTTGAACGGATAATTGAAGAGTTAGTATCAAAAAAGACTTATCTGTGTTAAAAACAGATAAGTCTCGTCATTTAATCCAAAGCCAGAATCCCGAAAACGATATCCGGGTTCAGTATGTTGACTTCGTCGCGGTTCTTCGCTGACTACTCCCTTATTTATTTCAATATCATAATATATTATTAGCACAAAGTCAATATTATTAATAATTATTTAATGCGGGAAGAATAATCCGGGTTACGGTTCACGGCCGAAAATATGTTTTGACGGAGTATAATATGTGTACAGATTACAAATCAGAAATTGGAAATGACTGAAAATAGCAACATGCCAAACAAAATGACCCCGTTCTGAGTGAAAATCATATCGATTCATTTGCCGGCTGAAATCGTGCTTTTGAAGCCTTCCCGAAGGTTGCGGGCTGAGTTTTGGCAGGGACATTATCGAATCTCAAAAAATCAAATACCAAACAAAATGACTCCGTTCTGAGTGAAAATCAAATCTTGCGCAAAATATCTCCATATTTTCAGAAAATTCAAAATGTGGAGACATTTTTGTGATTTTAGCGGTAATTGATACGTCTGTTTTTAATAAATAATTAAAATAAAGAAAAAATCAGGAGATAACAGGCGCAAATTTGCTCCCGGAATCGCAGAGTAATCACTTTTTTTAAAATAATGTCTCCATTTTTTAAAAAATATCTAAATGTGGAGACATTTTCGTTGAGATTTACTTTTTGACATTTTCTAACCTTCAGCATACGAATTCGGTTTATCCATAATAAGAAGATTAAGAGAATTGACAATACTATAATACTGTTGATGATCATTATTATTCATCGCTGAACCGGATAGTCGAAATATTGAAAATATAGCATCCGGCTCCGCAATGTGTATTGAAACGAAAGCCCCTGCATGATATACTTCAGCTGTGACAAAGGTTTCTGTCTGCACTCTCGCACTTTTTCTGATCACCGAGAAAATTTCCTTAAGCGGTGATTAATGCCTAGGTGTCACGTTATTTGCCGCAGATGCACATTAGTCCGGCCTGCCGGGGACACACGGTAAAGTGAAGCTTAGAGTAGTGAAATTTAAGGGTAGCATTGTCAGGTATGAAAGGAAACAGTTATGGTAAAATATAAATGTATGGTAATAGACCATGATGATACGGTGGTAATGAGCTCACGTAAAATTCACTATCCGTCTTTTCTTCATACTCTGGCGGAGCTGAGACCGGAAGTCAGAATGGGTTTTGATGAATTCATGGAAATATGTTTTGAAAAAGGTTTCAATTCCCTGTGCAGGGATATTCTTCATTTCTCGGATCGGGAAATGAGGCGTCAGGATGAAATCTGGATTAATGATATGCAGACAGGCATACCGGAATTTTATCCGGGAATGCCTGAGCTGATTGAGGATTACAGAAAAGCCGGCGGAATCGTATGCGTAGTTTCACATTCGAACGAAAGCGTGATTCGCCGGGATTATAATAATGCCGGGATAAAAGACCCTGAGCTCGTTTTCGGTTGGGAGCTGGGGGAGGAAAAAAGAAAACCTTCAGCATATCCGATAGAAAGGATAACGGAATACTACGGACTGAAGATGTCGGATATCATAGTTGTGGATGACATGAAATCGGGAAAAGAAATGGCGGAACTCTGCGGAACGGAGTTTGCGTGTGCCGGATGGTCTCATGAAGTCGAAGTGATAAGAAAGACAATGAGAAAGATTTGTACAAATTACCTGGCTACAGTGAATGAATTAAAGGATTTTATTGTCGACAGAAAATAAAATCCCGAGGAGCAAATAATAAAATAATCATTCAGAGTTTTTTTGTTGTGCGAGGCGAGGCTTTGACAGTATCCGGTATATTTGGAGATGTCCGGATGGAGCAGGGGAAGAAAAAACAAGGGGAAATATAGAAAAATAACGAAAATTGAAGTATAATTAAGCAGGATATCGGGATTTGGATCGATTCCGGAAAAGGTAAAACAGAGGGAAATTCAGACAACAATTATTTAAAAATAAATAAAAAAAATACAAAAAAAGCTTGACGAAATCTATTAACCTCTGTATAATAACTATTGTCGCTAAACGAAAGGCAAAACAAATAACAGAGTTTAGTGGCAGGATGTTCCAAGGTAGCTCAATGGTGGAGCACTCGGCTGTTAACCGATAGGCTGTGGGTTCGAGCCCCACCCTTGGAGCCATTTTTTTTCCGCCGGGGTGGCGGAATTGGCAGACGCCCGGGACTTAAAATCCCGTGAGATTTTATCTCGTACCGGTTCGACCCCGGTCCCCGGCACCATTTTCAGCCTGTAGCTGATATAAAACTTAATAACCCAGATATCGCGGGGTAGAGCAGTTGGCAGCTCGTCGGG
>DCHZ01000008.1 GCA_002315385.1 Firmicutes bacterium UBA1739
GATACCTTTTTCTTTATTTCAATGTTACCGACATCAATAAAGCTATTGGTAACTACGAAGGCTCCTCCGGCAGTACTGAAACTGCTAACAGTTCCGGAATCGGTTCCTATTTCATCTCCGTTGTATTTCATTACAACATTACAGTTCTTATGGTCGGTTTCCACAAGTGTAATCTTCGCCTTCTCAGGAACAAAGTTTTTGAAATCTATCTTATTTCCTCCGCTGAGCTTGAAGGTAAACACGATTTTGCTCTTTGCCTGTGAAGATATGGTTGCACCGCTGTAAACCGCATCCTTCATATATCCTGTGGTATCGGTAAAGTTCGCAAGACCGGCTGTATCCTCAATGGTAAGAGTGAAGCTGTATTCTTTGGTTGTTTCTGTACCTGTGCCCAGTGCTTTTTCTACGGAAAGGTCAGCAATAGAGGCTGTTGTATTTTCAACCAGAACCGAGGTTTTGCTTATTCCCTCTACTTTGAAGGTTCTTGTTGCACCATTCACTCCAGTGTCGTTGTTAACCTTTATTTTCGGAGAATATATTCCGTAATTTGACTCCGTAATGGTTACCTGAGCACCGTCCGGAACTATATCCTCAAAGCTGAGCTTCTGACCGTCAGTTAATACAAAGCTGTATTTCAATTCACTTGCCGTCCGGCTGACAAGAGTTACTCCCGACGGGATGGTAGCCTTGCTGTAGAAATCGTTATCGGTAAAGTCAAATTTACCTGATGTGTCTTTTATCACCATAGTCAGATTGAATCCAACTGTTGCGGCTCTTCCGGATACCTTTTTCTCTATTTCGATGTCACCGACATCGATAAAGCTATTGGTAACTAAGAAGGTTCCTCCCGCCGTGCTGAAATTTGTAATGCTTCCGGAATCAGTTCCTATCTGAGTACCGTTGTATTTCATTACAACATTGCAGTTCTTATGACTGGTTTCCACAAGTGAAATCTTCGCCTTCTCAGGAACAAAGTTTTTAAAATCTATCTTGTCCCCTCCTTTGAGCTGGAAGGTGAACACGATTTTGTTCTTTGTCTTTGAAAATATGGCTGCACCTGTGTGAAGTGCATCCTGCATATATCCGCTGTCAGTAAAGTCAGCATAGCCTGTTGTATCCTCGATAGTAAGGGTAAAATCGTATTCTTTTGTTGTCGATGTACCTGTAGCCAGTGCTTTTTCTACGGAAAGGTCACCGGTCTGAACATTTACTGCTTTCGCATATCCGTTAATCTTATCCTCTACCTTATCTCCGAATGTCGCTGTGTCCTGTTTGCCGGAGCTGTGGAATACAATCGTTGCGTATCTCCAGGTTCCTTCTTTTGGCTCTGCCGTCAGAAGAATCGAAGAATGCTTCGTCGGGGATGAAATCGTAAGCTGATTTCCGTTGACGGTCAGTGTTACATCATTCTTATCAGATGTAATGATATACTGATCCAGAACATTGTTGGTATCGGTGAGTGTCAGCTCATAATGGTCGCCGACCTTATTCATTCTGCTGGTTGGAGGAGCCGAGCTGTTGTCCGACATGAAGCTCGGCAGCTTCTTCATGGCCTGTACAGCTGCTTCAATTCTATAATAAGACTCTACAATCTTATTATAAATCTTGCCGTAGGGGTTGAGACAGTCAAGCAGACTGTTGGCACCGCTCGGATAGATATGATTGAAGCTGGCATCCCTCTGTCCTACAATGCACTCCCAGACCAGCATCTGGGTCGCAATGGCATCTGCCATATTCTGAGCCATGTCAGGATCGTCCTTTGATTCTTCGTATCTCCACTTGTAGCTTATATCGCTGTCATAACCTTCATACAATACTCTGCCCAGGAGTTTCTTTATTGTATCAGTATCAAGTCCCGTTTTATTATCAAATATATTAGCCCAGAAATCTTCAGCCTCCGTATACTGCGTGTATTTATCCCATTCACTTTGAGGCCAATCCGGCTGGATACAGTAGGAAATCTGACCGTAGTAGGACTCCATGGAACGATAGAACCAGTAATGATTTCCGCCGCTATGCCTCCATCCATTTCCTAAATTAATGTAATACCCATTTGTCTGTATATATGGAATATATGAAAAATATACACTGCCTATTATGGGGGCATGGACATTCACAACTATTTCTCTTCCGTCACTGAACTCAATCAGCACCCACACCCAGTTTGATCCCTCAAATCGCTGAACAGGTGTAATCTGCCAGTCAGGCGAATGAAGGGTTCCTATATAAGCATTCTCGGTGGATTCCACATTTACTACATCTGCCGCTGTATGCGCCGTTACCCCGATGGTATCAAGAACCTCCCGGATATCCACGCTGTCATCATGGCAGCTGAAATAATATGCCTGCTGTCCCAGATAATTTATCAAATCATTGGATTTCAGATTGAGGTACAGCTCGGAATTGTCGTTAAATGTAACTGCCACCGTTTTTGAACCGTCAAACAGATTTGTTACTTCCCATCTCCATCTTTCTGACAACTGGGATGCTGTCTTATTTACGTGTATATTCCAGTCGCCGGTTATCTGCTGTGCCGTTAAGTCCGCATCGCCGCCAACGTCAATTGATGTGATGTCCGCTGCGGTTTTTGATGAGCCTATTGCCGCAAGTATGGTGGAAAGTTTGGTATTTCTTCCGTTCACCAAATAATCCTTCATCTGAATATTCAGAGAAATGTTTATCTGAAGCTCCGTTGAATCATTATATACAACAAGTATGGGTTTTGAGCCTTCGAAAATTGAATCTGTCGAAATTCTCCAGTCGCTTCCCGTGTCAGTTGCCGTGAAGCCGCTGCTTCCCACATCCACGCGGTCAACATCTGAGTATCCCTTTCCGGTTCCGTTCAGCATATCTGAAAGCAGGCCGCTTCTTCCCGACATGGTGTAGTCTTTGGAAGGAATGTTCAGTGACAGGTTAAGCTGAAGTTCGGACCCGTCATTAAATACGGCGCTTATGGTTTTTGTACCGGAGAAAACCGAAGCTGTCGAAATTCTCCAGTCGCTTCCCTCTTCAGTTGCCGTGAAACCGCTGCTTCCCACATCTACATGGTCAACATCCGACACGCTCTTTCCCGTTCCGTTCAGCATATTTGAAAGCAGATCACTTCTGCCCGTCATCTCGTAATCTTTGGAAGAGATTTCTATTGACAGTTTGAGAAGGAATTTATCGCTGTTGCTCATGGTGACCACGGCCTTTTTAGTGCCGCTGAAGATTTCGGAAGCATTTATCTTGCCGTCACTGTAGGTAATTCCCGAATCCTTGGGAGTCACACCTGACAGATTACTATGACTGTAATTAAAGGTCGTCTGTCCGTCTTCACTCGTCTGTCCCTGCAATTCACTGAAAACAACTGACATCGGAATATTTCTGCCCTTCATTGTATATGTGAATGTAGGTATCATAGCTATATTAAGGGTACCGCCGTTGGCTGTAACAACATTTCCGCCGTTGCCGGTAACAGTATTGCAGTTACCAATGTAGGCCTCACCACGTACGTTTATCACCGCACTGCTTCCGTCGGCATAAGCCATCCGTCCGCTGCTGCCGGAGGTTAGGCAGGTGCAGTTGTCAATGTAGGCATCGCCGCCGATGGTAAAGGTTCCTTTTACGACATTTACCGCACCGGCTGCTCCGCCCTTACAGTCAGTAATAGATCCTCCTGTCATATTAAACGTACCGTTATTTTTAATATAAACAGTAGCATTCTTGAAGGAATAGTTGTTACAGATTTTACCGCCGCTCATATTAACGGTACCGCCGTCAATATATAACTGAGCTGAATAATTACCCCAGGCATCTTTATCCGAATTACTGTATGCACCTGTAATAGTACCTGCTTCGATGTTCAGCGTCCCCTGAACATAAAAGCCGTTTGAAACACCGCCGTTTTGAGTACAGATTACTCCGCCGTACATAGGAACCGTTCCGTTTGTTGTAGGATAGTACCAGGTATTGTAATTTATGCTGAGCTTTCCGTAATGCACAGCACCGGGATTTGAATCTATAATAGTAAGGGACTTTCCGGCATTGATTATTATCTTATTACCGCCACCCGTTGATCCGCCATATGATAATGTATGACCGTTCAGGTCAATCACAACGCCCGTTGCGTTTATTGTCAGATTATTACTTAAAATGGTATCCCGGTCCAGATAATACTTTCCGTTATTTGTAGATAGTGTGCCAAACTTCAATCCCACTCCGTTCCCCGAGTTCAGCACTTCACCTTCCGGGTCTGTGACGCTGATTTCAAGCTCGTTTCCATTCTTAAAGGTCACGGTCAGTGTCTCAGGGGTATTGAAGGATTCAAGGCTTGTCAGCTTCCAGTCACCGTCCACCTGTTCTACGGATACTAATTTCGTGTTCGAAAATTCAACTTTTTCTACATCCGCAATGTCTTCCTTAATTTCAAGCTGTTTGAAAATATCGGATAATAAAATTTCGCTTTCGCCGGCTATGCAGAAGGTAAGGTCTCCGTAGTGGAACTCAACTATATATCCTACATAAACCGAGAAGCCTTCCGCTGTAAACTGAACCGTATCTTCTTCCTGACGGACTTCAACCTTTTCCGGTTCTCCTTCATCAGGAACATGAACTACCTCCAGCTCCCCTTTCGGAATAGTCAGACCTGAAATGGTTACCTTTGCTCCCAGCTCATCCGGCTGCCAGATATTTTCTTCACCGTCTATTATGGTGATGTCGTAGCCGAATACCGGAGTGTCTCCGCCTGCCTCATTTACTATCGCAGCCAGAACTTTTTTGGAAAGCTTCGTAAGCTGAATTTCCGAGTTCTCCGGCAGCTTACCCTGAATTGTAACCGTTACACCGTCTTCGGTGGTTTTGGAAATAGTGCAGGCTTCTTCGGTCACTTCTTCAGCTGCTTCTTCTTTTTCTTCCTCAGTTGCTTCTTCGGTAGTCTCTTTATTCTCTTCTTCAGTCACTTCTTCGGAAGTTTCTTTGTTCTCTTCCTCAGTCACTTCCTCAGAAGCTTCTTTATTCTCTTCCTCAGTTACTTCTTTCTGAGATTCTTCCTCTGCTTCTGATATATCCTTAGTTTCATCCAGTATTTTTTCCATTTCATCCATATAGCACTGGGCCGAATGGGTTGTCAGCGGAAGTCCGTTTGAAGCTTCACTGTTTATATCGTAACAGCTTTCAAAGTCATCACCGGGCAATACCTTTTCCTCAGCGGCTTTTTCGGTGTTTTCCGGGCTGCCGTTTTCTTCATTGGCATTTTCATCATTGCCCGCAGGAGCCGCGCCCTGTTCCGGTTCTCCGCTGTCCGGAGTTTTGTTTTCCTCAGCGGCAGTATCCTTCTGTCCGGAGTCCTTATTCCAGTCACTGTAGACACTTTCCTTGGAAACATCTCCGTTGCCGGCTATGTTATCATCTATAGTGATAGCCGGTGTCATCAACGCATATGTTGTACAGAAAGCGGTTATCAGCGCCAGCACCGTAAAGCCTTTCCGCCATCTTCTTTTCTGCCTGTGATTTTTTGAGTATTTTTTTACTTTTTTCTGAAGATTTTCACTCATTCCGAGACCCCCCATAAACATTTTTTACTGTGTTTCGCATATTATTTAAACGTTCCTATTTTCCATATAGGCCAGATTCTCAATACTACCCGTCCTACTATCTGTTCGTTTGATACACATCCTATTGCCGAGTTACGGCTGTCATAAGATGTTTCTCTGTTATCTCCCATAACAAAAACTCTGCCTTCCGGCACCTGATACGGGAATTCGATATTTACATCCCCATATGCTTTCTTTTTCAAATACGGTTCATCCAGCGGCTGTCCGTTTATTTTGACATTTCCGTCCCAGTCAAGTTCTACCCATTGACCGGAGGTGGCTATGACTCTTTTTACCAGCAGCCTGTTTCCGTAATAAAATCCTATAATATCACCGTTTTCAAAAGTCGATCCCTTCAATGCAATAACGATTTCGCCTTCACTGATTGTCGGCGTCATTGATGTACCGAAAATTCTCATTACCGGCAGCCACAATGTTGCGACGAGTACAGCTATAGCTGCTACAACTATCAGTGAATACAACGTACTTCTGAGTGTTCTTAAGTATCGTCGTTTATATCGCTCCTGCTGAATCGCTTCTTCTATCTCGGAAATTTCGGGATACCGCAAATCTTTTTTTTCACTCATGTTATTCTCCGAATACCGATTCTTATTCAGCCGCAAGCTTTTTCAGCTTATCCGCATCTTCACGTGCTTTGCATATTATCGAAGCCGCTTCTTCCTCCGCCGCTTTCAGCTTCTGCTCACAGACAGTCTCATATCCCTTTATGCTGTCTATATACTGTCTGCATGCATTGTCGGCAGCTTCGAAAACCAGGTTTAATTTGAGAGCCGCCTCCGCAATAGTGCCGCTTTCCGCCGTGATGATCTCGCGGGTTTCAAGCTTTTTTTTAAGCATCTCGTTTTCTTCATTCAAAGCTTTGTTTTCTTTTGCCTGCTGCAGCAGAATTTCAAGAAGCTCCTGTCGGCTTAGTTTTTTCAGCTCCAAAGTTTTCATTACCACACCATCTTCTTTTCGATTCTTGTTTTCTATTAAGATAAAGAAAACATGTAGATGTCTTCCGTATATCCGTTCACTTACATCTTCTTCTTTATCCTAATACCGATACTGTTTCACCGGAAGCACGTCTGAATATTCCAGCGTTTTCCCGATATTTGATAAATAATGGTTTTACTCCTGAATAATACTTTGATTTACCGAAAGTATTATTTTTATTTATTTCTAAACATATACATTATATAACCAATCCCTGCATTCGTGCAAGACAAAATATGCATTTCTTACTTTTTTTATATAACATTAACAGTCTGCGGCAGGGCTTCGCATACCGTATTTTCCCCTTTCCTCCGCTGTAAAAACTATATTTTACGCAGAATTATCCGTAAATAAGCAATACTTTTGTATAATGACAGCAGTTTTCGCATATTCTTCTAATTTTTTGTACATATTATATATATTCTATAATTTGCGGAAATATTATTATGCCGATACCGAATAACAGACATTATATCTGTTTTCCAAAAGCCTGTATCACCCCCATATCCTCAGAGCTATAATTTTTTTGCTTTTTTCGTCTGCGGATAGTATAATTGAATTATATCTACATTATATAAGGTTTTTATACAGAAAAGACTTTGACTAATATCCATATGTAAGGGGGATAATAAAATGAAGATTAAGTTCTGCGGCGGTGTCCAGTCTGTCACCGGCTCCTGCCATCTTATTACAATAGGAAACAGAAAGCTGCTGCTTGACTGCGGTCAGTTTCAGGGCAGCAAGATTGCCGAAAAGCTCAATTACGAGCACTTCGGATTTTCTCCTTCGGAAATCGACTTTCTGGTTCTCAGTCATGCTCACATCGATCACTGCGGAAGGATTCCGCTCCTGGTGAAATACGGATTTCGTGGTAAAATACTATGTACCGATGCGACCTTTGATCTGGTGCAGATTATGCTTCGCGACAGCGGATATATTCACGAAAAGGAAGCCGAATGGCAAAACAGAAAGAATATCCGGGCAGGAAAGCCTATGGTGGCTCCGCTCTATACAGTTAAAGATGCGGAGGACTCCTTCAAATACTTTGAACCTATGGTATATGGCGAAACAAAACAGCTCTGCGACGAAATAAAAATCAGGTTTAAAGATGCCGGACATATTCTGGGCTCTGCTATTACGGAGATTTTTGCCCGGGAGGATAACAGGAATACCAAAATCGTATTTTCGGGAGACCTGGGCATGAAAGACCGTCCTATTCTCAGAGATCCGGAGACCATTGCCGAGGCGGATATTATTATTATGGAAACAACCTACGGTAACAGGGTTCATCCGGAAAATCTCAAGTCTGTAGACGCTCTTATTGATATCATTCTGAAAACCACAGCGCGGGGCGGCAATGTGGTGATCCCTGCCTTTGCAGTCGGAAGAACTCAGGAGCTGCTATATGATTTGAATCGTTTTTATGAGGAATCTTCACCTGACTACAGGGAGGCTCTCAGTAAAATCAAGGTCTATGTGGACAGTCCCATGGCAGTTACCGCTACGGAAATATTCCGAAGGAATTCTCAGGTTTTCGACGAAGAAACAAAGGAGTATATAATGAAAGGGGATCATCCTCTGGACTTCCCGAACCTTGTTTTCTCCAAGACTTCGGAGGAATCTCTGGCCATCAATTTCAATAATGAACCGAAGGTAATTCTTTCTGCCAGCGGTATGTGTGAAGCCGGGAGAATCAAGCATCATCTGAAGCATAATATCTGGAATGCCAAAAATGCTATAGTTTTTGTAGGATATCAGGCGGAGGGTACTCTGGGTAAGCGAATTGTTGACGGGGAAAAACATATCACTCTGTTCGGAGAACAGATTTATGTCAATGCTCCTGTTTATAATCTCGAGGGAATGTCCGGTCATGCCGACAGGGATTCTCTTCTCGACTGGCTCAGCGGTTTTAAGAAAAAGCCCAACCAGCTGTTCCTTGTGCATGGCGAAGCTCAGTCAAAGCTGGATTTTGCGGATCTGGTTAAAGCTAAATTGGGATATGATGCGATTCCGGTCAACGAAGTCAGTGAATATGATATCATTCCGGGCAGCGGCAGTGCCGAAGCTTCAGAAGCTGCGGAAAAACATGTCGATAACTCTGATGCTCAGGCTTCCAGAGAGGACATTATCGAGATGCGTGAAAAGATGTATAAGCTTCACGAGGATTTTGAAACTCTTCTCTACAATGCATCTCTTGCGGTGGACGGCAAGCGTATCAGCAAGGAGCATGCGGAAGAAATCAACAATATTCTTCTTAATCTTGAAAAAGGTGTAGTTAATCTCGGTTCGGATGTGCTTCTGGAAAAAAGGAACGACTGATATGAGTACGGAAACGGAATTAAAATATTCGGCTGTCCCGGGGATTTTCACCGACCGGATTCTCTGCAGCGATATGATAAGCTCCGGTGTTATCGAAAACAGCCATAGTGTTATTGACATGAAGGCTGTATATTATGACGACGCGGCAAAAACGCTTGCCGGAAACGGAATCGGTTTCAGAATACGAAAAGAGAACTCGCAGATTATTGCAACGGTTAAATATACCGACGAATCCGGTCATACCGGAAGATCTTATCACGAATCAGCGGAAGGACTTTCGCGAAGGTCTGAATACAACCTGCCGGCAGATAATGAAAATGCCGATCCCACGATGTTTGCAGGGATTATTCCGAACCGGCGGGTAACGGACATTCTGTGCGGGCTCTCTCTTATTCCGCAGTTTACGACGGAATTTAAGAGAGAACTGGTTCATGTTAAATATAAAAAGTCGGTGATAGAGCTTTCTTATGATTGCGGTCTGATATATTCCACCTCAGCTTCCCGGGATTCTGAGGACGTCAGGTCTTCGCTTTCGATTTCCGAGATTGAATGCGAACTGAAATCCGGTAACGAAGCGGATTTGCTGGAATTCGGGGATGTTCTCGCGTCGGAGTTTGATTTGTCTCCACTGAATGACAGTAAGCTGAAAAGAGGGCTTAGCCTTTTAACTGAATAATATATAATAATGAAGGCATCTGCTCGACAGCAGACGCCTTTGATTTTTATCATTTTATATAAATTCATTTAACAGGTATCAGTTAATATCCTCCTCTGACACTATAATACCTTGCTCAGGAAGGACTTTGTTCTTTCGTTCTGAGGATTATCAAAGATTTCCGCGGGAGTTCCCTGCTCCACAATGTATCCTCCGTCCATAAAGAGTACGCGGTTTGCAACTTCTCTGGCAAAACCCATTTCATGAGTTACTATTACCATAGTCATTCCCTGGTGAGCCAGCTCTCTCATTACTTCCAGAACTTCCCCTACCATTTCCGGATCAAGCGCCGATGTAGGTTCATCGAAAAGCATTATTTCCGGCTGCATTGCCAGCGCTCTGGCTATTGCGACTCTCTGCTTCTGGCCTCCGGACAAAGCTCTTGGATAAGCTTCGGCTTTATCTGCCAGTCCGACTCTTTCAAGAAGCTCTCTTCCTATTTTATCGGCCTCTTCTTTGTTTATTCCCTTTACCTTAATAGGCGCCAGTGTAATGTTTTCCAGAGTGGTTTTATGAGGAAAAAGGTTGAAGCTCTGAAATACCATTCCCATTTTCTGTCTTGTAACGTTAATATCCTGAGAAGGATCATTTATCTTAACGCCGTCGATTATAACGTCACCCTCTGTAGGTTCCTCCAGAAGATTCAGGCATCTCAGAAAGGTGCTTTTCCCGGAACCCGAAGGTCCTATTACGCAGACAACCTCGTTTCGCTCGATTTTTTCATTAAAGCCCTTCAGAACTTCAAGCTTTCCGAAGGATTTATGCAGATTTACTACCTCAATCACTTACAGCCATCCTCCTTTCCAGAAGATTAACAAGTCTCGAAAGTGTAAAAGTGAGAACAAAATATACTATTCCGACACCGAGATATGTAGAAAAAGTCTTATAATTTATTGCCGCCACCAGCTGACCTGCTCTGGTAACCTCCACTACTCCGATAACCGACAGTATTGATGTTTCTTTAACAAGTACAATGAATTCGTTTCCCAGGGAAGGAAGGATTGTCCTTATTGCCTGAGGAAGAATGATTTCTTTCATCGCAAGCTTCTGAGGCATTCCCAGAGATCGGGCCGCCTCCATCTGCCCTTTGTCAACAGACTGAATTCCGGCTCTGAAAATCTCGGCAACATATGCACCGCTGTTAACACTGCAGACAAACATACCCGCAAATAAAGGTGTCATTCTGATTTGCCCTCCGCTGGCTGCCACCAGCAGGGAGTTTACTCCGAGATAGAAGAAGAGAGCCTGTACCAGAGTCGGCGTTCCTCTTATTATTTCAATATATACAGTCGCTATTGCCTTTGGAATAAAATGCCGTGACATTTTCCCCAGACATGCCAAAAGTCCCAGTATCACACCGAAGATAAGGGCTACGGCAGTGATTTCCAGGGTCTTTCCTACTCCGTGAAGGAGTATCGCTTCTATTACATTAATTAAATTTTCCAAAATATTATCTCCTCAAAAAGGTGCGTAATTATCTTACGCACCTTTGATTCCATATTTGATGTTTACCGTTGTTTTTTCAAAACCCTTAGAAATATTTAGCGATAAGCTCATCGTATTTTCCGTTAGCCTTCAGGTTGGCAAGTCCTTTATTGATTTTTTCTGCCAGTGCTGTATTATCCTTTGCAACCGCAAATCCGTAGCTGTCGGCAACCAGTTCATCACCTACGATTTTTACTCCGCCCGCATTTGAAATGTAAGCTTTTGTAACAGGTGTATCATTGATAACACAATCCGCACCCTTTGTCTTGAGTTCCTGATAAACCACGTCTACCTTATCCAGAACCTTTACTTCCTTAAGGATTCCCGCATCAAAAAGTTCCTGAGCTTTTGCTGCTCCCGTTGTTCCGATCTGAACGGCACAAACCTTACCTGCGAGATCTTCGGCACTTGTAATAGTAGTGTCATCATCTCTTACTGAGATAGATAATCCTGCTTCAATGTACGGATCTGAGAATAACACTGTTTCCTGTCTTTCCGGAGTAATTGACATTCCGCTTGCTCCGATATCTACAACACCGTTCTGTACTGCTCCGCAGATTGCGTCAAAACCCATCTGCTGGATTTCAACTGTGAATCCCTGATCTTCGGCTATTGCCTTGATGAGGTCCATATCAAAACCTGTAGGCTGCTGTGTTTCTTCATCAATGAATTCAAACGGTGCAAAATCAGGATTTGTTGCTACAACATATGTGCTCTTTTCCGCAGCTGCGCTCTTATCTGCTTTCTTGGAACCGCAGGCTGTCATGCTGAATACCAGAGCCAAAACTAAAGCTAATGCAAGTATTTTCTTCATCTTTTTTTCCTCCTAAATAAATTAATATGCATCTTTCTGTATAATTATACGGATTTTCACAGTATTTTGCAAGGGATATTTCAAATTTTCCGCAACAAGTGAATATTTTCCGTTTTTTGAAGAGAATATCAGCGCTCATCCAAAGGAGTGTATACAATGTGGTCTGAGATGTCAATATAGGCCGGTCTCATAATCTTGCCTGCCATATACAGCTCCTCCAGTCTGTGGGCACACCAGCCGGATATTCTTGCCACCGCAAACAGCGGTGTCGAAATCTCGGTGGGTATTCCCAAAGCGGAATAAACAAAGCCCGAATACAGATCCACATTGGCCATCATTTCTCTTTCTATTCCCTTTGCCCGGAAGTATAACTCCGATGCATTCTGCTCCAGATAGTCGTAAAGCTCAAATTCTTCCATAAGATCCTTGTGAGCCGCCAGCTTTTTTGCCATTTTCTTGAGTATCACGGCACGGGGATCGGATTTTGTATATACTGCATGTCCGAATCCATACAGAAGTCCGGTTCTGTCACCGTGTTTTCCCTTCATCAGATCAATGAAATATTTATCCACGGCTTTTCTGTCCGAAACATCTTTTACGTGCTTTCTCATATCTTCCATCATCTGAACTACTTTTATATTCGCACCGCCATGCTTCGGGCCTTTTAATGAGCCCACCGCCGCCGAAATCGCCGCATAGGTGTCTGTGCCGGAGGAAGATATTACATGTGTTGTGAAGGCCGAATTGTTTCCTCCGCCATGCTCCGCATGAATAATAAGACATATATCCAAAAGCGTTGCTTCCAGTTCCGTATAGGTTCCCATAGGGCGAATCATTCTGAGAACATTTTCCGCCGTCGACAGATTTGGCAGCGGTCTGTGGAAATGCAGGCTTGCGCTTTTATCATAGGACAGCTTCGCCTGATATCCGTAGCAGATAAGTGCCGGCATTCTTGCAATCAGGTCGATGGACTGTCTCAGAACATTTTCCACGGATAAGTCGTCCGGATTATCGTCAAATGAATAGAACGAGAGAATACATCTCGCAAGCTTATTCATAATATTCAGGCTCGGGGCCGTAAGAATGTTGTCCCGGACAAATGAAAAGGGAAGCTCTCTTCTTTCTCCCAGATAATCCTTAAATATTTCCAGTTCTATTTTATTCGGAAGTTCTCCGAAAAGCAGCAGGTAGCTGGTTTCCTCATATCCCGAGCGGTGCTCTGCGAGACACCCGTCCACCAGATCCTGAACGTTGATTCCTCTGTACAGCAGTCTTCCTTCGACAGCGGTCTTTTTGCCGTCAATAATATCATAGCCCTCAACGCATCCTATTTTCGTGAGTCCCACACATACGCCGGTGCCGTTGCTGTTTCTCAGGCCTCTCTTTACATCATGAACTTCATAAAGGCTGCTGTCAATCTGACTGCTCCGTGCTATCTTGTCTGACATCATCCGGCAGTACATCTGCTGTGCCTGTTTTGTAGAAAATTCACCATAATTCCCGTCTCTCATAATTCCTCCAATTTTCAGAGCATATGCGATTCTCTAACCCAAATGCCTTGAATGTTCTTGAACAAAACCCTTTTCCGATTGCCGAAAATGTGTATTTTCTGCGAATGTAAGGGTTTTCATAAATAATCCTTATTCTAAACCAACAATACTTTTTTGTCAAGAGCAGCAGAACGTGCACGATTTTATTTCTGCATTCGCCGTGCGGGCGGTAACTGTCCGCAGCATGATGCCCCAAAACATGAAGAGCAGCCCGCCAGTAACGGGCCGCCCTTTCAGCCATATTATTCTTACACAATCTGATGTGTATCGGAATACTTTATCTGTTCTTATTCCGTATTAATTCTCAAATGCTGTCCAGTCCGGATTGGATGTAAGTTTTATCCACTTTTCATATCCGTTTTCTTTTAAATTATACTCGTGACTGTTTGCAGCTTCCTGAATATCCAGATAGTACCACTTTTCTTTATCTGCATTGTCCGGCCAGGTTTTCATACCCTCTACCATATCCGATTCCGTTTCAACCTTTCTGTTGAGTACACGATTGATTACTGTCACCACTTCTGCTCTGATTATACAATTGTCAGGTTTAAAGGTTCCGTCGGGATAACCGTTTATCCAGCCGAGTTCATATGCTCTTGAAATCTCGTTATATCCCCAGTGTCCTTTAATATCCGTGAATTCTGTTTTGATTTCTGCGGTGCCGCCGTCAAATCTTTCTGCAATGGCTGAAAATTCAGCTCTGGTGATATTGGTATTCGGTTGGAAGCTTCCGTCCTCATAGCCTTTGATAATACCCATCGAAGCCATTGTTGAAATTGCCGTATTATACCAGTCTCCCTTGTTTACATCGCTGAAGTTATTGGATACAGTTATTTTTTCGTTTCTCACTTCATCCTTAAGCAGTCTGAAAAATATTGTAGCTACTTCCGCTCTGGTAATATTCTGCTCCGGATGAATCAATCCGTCATCACTTCCTACAATATAGGAAAAATGCTCTATACCGTTCAGTACTTCAGGTGTGGTTTTTTCATTAGAAACCGCAGGGGTTTTGCCGCCGGATTTTTTCTTAAAGCTTGCTGTATAGGTTACATTCTCATTAATTGTATCTGTATCTGACGGTAATTCCGGTTCCCATCGGTTAAACCTGTATCCTGCATCCGGAACCGGGGTAGGTACGGTTATTACTTCTTTCCACTGGCTGCCTTTCTGTACTTTGAACTCTTCTGTGCCTGTAAGACTTCCGTGTTCGCCGGCTGTAAAGGTTACTGTTACCTTATGACAGTTAAAACGATCAAATTTTTCTATAAAGATATCCTCCTTCTGTTCAGTACAACCGTACAGCTGTAAAGTATTCGTCGGATTAACAGGCTTAACTGCCGCCGTTGATGCCTGTGCTGTGATAGGCATAAAACTTAAAACAAGTGATATGCATAACAGCCATGCCATAGTTTTCTTTTTCATTCTTTTCCTCCTCATTTGCAATTCATATTCCGATATCTATAGATCCATATTCTTCCTCAATATATGAATCAGCTTAATCAGCATGGATTTCGAATGATTCGTATCCCACACTGTTGACAGGATTTAATACTCCGCTGTCCGTATTTCCGTTTTTTTACACTCAGTGTAATATTTTCCCGGAAACTCATCGTGCATTCTCCGACTTTCCCGCACGTACAGCATCGTGTCTGCTCCGGTTACTCCGTTTGCATTTATATTTCTCCGTTTGAGTTGTGATTATCACATTTTCGCATCCTCACAGGCTTTTCCATCGTTTAACTGATATTTGATACTTTATTATTTTTCTCCTAAGCTTTTTTCACGTTCTGTTACATAATTACAATGACTGTGGCAAAACAACCTCGTCTATCCATATCCGCATCGCTTTCATCAATTCATCTAAATAATTACAATGATAATATTCATTATATTACTTGAACAGATACTTTGGCAAGACATAATATGTAATTATGGCAATAATTAATAAAATAGAACAGGGCCGCCGCACCTGATGTGCGACAGCCCCGGCTGTTATCTGCATTTTCCTGTTTCAATTCTATAAGAACTGACCATCCAGAAGTTTTTCGTATGTCTCATATCTCTCACGGGCATTTCTCTCTGCAAGGTTGAATAAATCATTTGCCTTATCAGGGAATTCCTGCTTAAGTGAAGCATAACGAACCTGTCCGAGAATAAAGTCTCTGAAGTTTTCAGACGGTTCTTTAGAATCCAGAACAAACGGATGTTTACCCTGTTCTTTAAGACTCGGATTATATCTGTATAAATGCCAGTATCCGCAGTCAACCGCATCTCTGATATTTTCCTGAGCCTTGTTCATTCCTTTTTTGATTCCATGGTTAATGCACGGTGCATATGCAATTATGATGGACGGGCCATCGTAAAGCTCCGCTTCTGTAACCGCTTTAATAAACTGGTTATAATCCGAACCCATTCCGACCTGAGCAACATATACATATCCGTATGTCATTGCAATCAGTCCTAAATCCTTTTTCTTGATTTTCTTGCCGGAAGCCGCAAATTTTGCAACTGCTGCTGCCGGAGTTGCCTTCGATGCCTGACCGCCTGTATTTGAATATACTTCTGTATCAAATACAAGAATGTTCACATTTTCTCCGGATGCGAGAATGTGATCCAGCCCGCCGTAGCCGATGTCATATGCCCATCCGTCTCCTCCGAGAATCCATATGGATTTTTTGACAAGATAGTCTTTTCTCTTAATAATTTCCTGTGCTATCTCTCTTGCCTCAGGATCGACAATCGGATAATCTTCCAGAGCCTTTGCCAGCTTTCTGCTCGGGTCAACGGAGCCGTCTCCCTCATCTCTTACGGCTGACCATACTTTGAGTGCAACCTTCAGCTCATTAGGTATTTCCATCTTAACCAGCTGATCCGCAAGCTCACTTATTTTTTCTCTGATCTGACGGCTTGCAACAGCCATACCAAGTCCGAATTCCGCATTGTCTTCGAACAGTGAGTTTGCCCAGGCAGGTCCTCTGCCTTCATGATTTGTTGTATACGGCATGGATGGTGCAGATGCGCCCCAAATCGATGAACAGCCTGTTGCGTTGGCGATCATCATTCTTTCGCCGTAAAGCTGAGTTACAGCTTTTATATACGGAGTTTCTCCGCAGCCCGCACATGCTCCCGAGAATTCGAGCAGCGGCTGTGCAAACTGACTTCCTCTTACAGTTTTCTTATTGACAAGGTGATCCTTTGGCTTAATTGTCATAGCATAGTGCCAGAGGTATTCTTCTCCCTCTTCTTTTCCGAGAGGCACCATACTGAGGGCTTTGTTTTTAGCGGGACAGATATCAACGCAGTTTCCGCAGCCTGTACAATCCATAGGAGAAGTCTCCACTCTGAAATGAAGTTTATCCAGACCCTTGCCGAATGCTCTGTTTGTTCTGAACTCTGCCGGTGCTTTAGCCACTTCATCGTCGTCCAGAAGGAACGGTCTTATCGCTGCATGCGGACATACAAAGGAACACTGGTTACACTGTATACATTCTTCCGGATTCCATCTGGGAACGGTAATAGCTATTCCGCGTTTTTCATATGCTGCGGTTCCCGGCGGGAATGTTCCGTCTTCTCTTCCGATAAATGCA
The DNA here is from genome assembly GCA_002315385.1 of Firmicutes bacterium UBA1739. Taxonomy (GTDB): domain Bacteria; phylum Bacillota; class Clostridia; order Peptostreptococcales; family Anaerovoracaceae; genus UBA1739. The sequence continues at coordinate 17,040 of DCHZ01000008.1, forward strand.
CTTACCGGCAATGTGTTCCCCTGCTGCTTAAGCATGGGCATCATTATTTTTTCAATGAATTCGGGTACCTGTGCTTTAACTTCCTCCTCATCCGGTGCTTCCGCCCAGGTTTCCGGAATATTCACTTTTACAAGACCCGAAACGCCTCTTTCAATGGCTTCGAAGTTCATGCTGATAATCTTCTCGCCTTTTTTGCCGTAGGATGTGATTACCGCATCTTTCAGGTAAGTGATGGCATCTTCAACAGGTATTACATTTGCAAGCTTGAAGAACGCTGACTGCATAATCATGTTGATTCTGTTTCCGAGACCGATTTCACGTCCGATGCTTGTAGCATTTATAATGTAGAAATTGATATTGTTATTAGCCAGATAGCGTTTAACTTTACCCGGCAGATTCTCATCCAGCTCCTCCTGAGTCCAGATACAGTTCAATACAAATGTTCCTCCCGGTTTTAATCCTTCAAGAACATCGTATTCCTTAATATATGCCTGGTGGTGACATGCGACAAATTCGGCTTCTTCAATGAGATAGGTCGACTTGATAGGATCTTTGCCGAATCTCAGATGTGATACCGTTAAGCCGCCGGATTTTTTTGAATCATACGCAAAATATCCCTGTGCATATAACTCTGTTTTGTCACCGATAATTTTTATTGCACTTTTGTTTGCACCTACCGTACCGTCTGACCCGAGACCCCAGAACTTACATCTTATTCTGTCTTCGGGAGCTGTCTTAATCTGCTCGCTGCAGTCTAATGAACTGTAGGTCACATCATCATTTATGCCGATGGTGAAACGGTCTTTCGGTTCGCTTTGCTTGAGATTATTATATACCGCAAGTATCTGCTGCGGAGTGGTATCCTTTGAACCCAGTCCGTATCTTCCGCCTACGATAAGCGGGGTTTTTTTCTGTCCGTAGAAAACAGATTTTACATCCAGGTATAAAGGTTCTCCCGGCGAACCCGGTTCCTTGGTTCTGTCAAGTACCGCAATTTTTTTCACTGACTTTGGAACTACCTTTAATAAATGCTTTGCCGAGAACGGTCTGTACAGTCTTACCTTAATGAGACCTACTTTTTCATCCTTTGCCAGCAGTGTATCGATTGTTTCCTCTATTGTCTCGGTCACTGAACCCATTGCGATAATTACATATTCAGCTTTAGGATGTCCGTAATAGTCAAAAGGCTTGTACTTTCTTCCTGTCAGCTTACCGATTTTTTTCATGTATTCTTCAACTATATCCGGCACTTCGTCATAAAAGCGATTTGCCGACTCTCTTCCCTGGAAATATATGTCAGGATTCTGAGCGGTTCCCCTTGTTACCGGTCTTTCCGGTGAAAGCGAATTATCTCTGAATGCCTGAATTGCATCCATATCTACAATTTTTGCCAGGTCTTCATAATCTATTACCTCTATTTTCTGTATCTCATGAGATGTTCTGAACCCATCAAAGAAATGTAAAAAAGGTACCCTGGATTTTATTGCACCCATATGTGCTATTCCTGCCAGATCCATTACTTCCTGAACCGAACCCGAAGCCAGCATTGCAAAACCTGTCTGTCTGGTAGCCATTACATCCGAATGATCTCCAAAAATATTCAGTGCATGGGTGGAAATTGTTCTTGCACTAACGTGCATAACTGCCGGCAGTAATTCGCCCGCAATTTTATACATATTCGGAATCATGAGAAGCAAACCCTGGGATGCCGTAAATGTTGTTGTAAGAGCACCCGCAGCCAGAGAGCCGTGAAGAGCACCGGCCGCTCCGCCTTCAGACTGCATTTCTACAACTGAAACTTCCTGACCGAAAAGATTCTTTCTTCCGTATGCTGCCCATTCATCTACATTTTCTGCCATTACGGAAGAAGGTGTTATCGGATAGATGGCAGCAACATCAGTAAAAGCATATGCAATATGCGCAGCTGCAGTGTTGCCATCCATTGTTTTCATTGTTTTTCCCATTTTAACTCTCCTTTAAATCGAAAACTATGTGTCAATTACGATTGTAAGCTTTATTATATCTTTTTCGCCGGAGTTTTTCAATGCTTATTTCAAATATTAAAAAATTTTCTTCGTTTTTTTGCCGTTTTTCGAAGGTAAACAGAAGAATTATTCCCAACTCATCAAAAAAAAACGCCATTATTCGTTAATATTTTATTTACCCGGTGAAGAAACTGTTAAAAAAACCCTTTATTCCGGAATCTTTAATAACATGACTTCAATTTGCGCAGATTAACGGCTGCTCCCCCCGGAAGCCTTTTTCCGTTTATTATCTGCTGTCAGTAACATCCGATACTCAATTGACAAAATTCATGTACAATGCTAACATTTATATTATTTATTACAGTTTTTTTATTATAAGGAGGTTGATATGCTGAATTCAGTTTACAGTAATCTGATTGCGGACGGCGCCTGGATCACTATTCTTAAAGGGCTGGGTGTTACCGTACAAATCAGTATACTGGCGGTTTTTTTCGGTACTATACTCGGCGCCCTGATATGTATGGCCAGGCTCGGCAAATCAAAAATTCTGTCTAAAGCTGCCGCTGTTTTCATTGAAATACTGAGAGGTTCTCCGGTATTGATGCTGCTGCTTCTTATGTATTATGTTGTTTTTGCCAGATCCCATATGGATGCTGTCTGGGTTGCTGTTATTACATATTCCATTAACTTTGCGGCATATGCTGCGGAGCTGATGCGTTCAGCCTTATCCGCCACCGACAAAGGACAGGTTGAGGCCGCAAGAACTTTAGGCTTTTCCGGGTTTGCCGCATTCAGGCTTATTACTCTGCCTCAGGCAGCGAAGGTGGCCGGACCGGTATACCAATCCGCCATCATAAATCTTATCCAGTGGACAAGTGTTGTCGGATACATTACAATTACCGATCTGACCAAAGTTATCAATAATTTCTCGGCACGTACAATGCAGCCGTTGTTTATGATTGTTACCGGAATGATTCTTTATCTGGCACTTTCATATATTGTAACAGGTATTTTTGCACTTTTGCGCTTAAGAAGAAAGGATGGATCTCATGAATAACGACGGAAATGATATTATTATTAAAGTTCGCGGAATAAGTAAGAAGTTCGGAAATCTGCAGGTCCTCAAAAATGTTGATCTTGATGTGCACAGAGGTGAAAAAATTGCCATTATCGGGGCTTCCGGCTGCGGTAAAAGTGTTTTTCTGAGGTGCTGTGAGATGCTTTGCAAACCGGATTCGGGAAGTGTTTATATCTGCGGAGAGGATATTTGCGCAAAAGGCGCGAATATAGACAGAATTCGCAGAAAAACCGGCATGGTTTACCAGCAGTATAACCTGTTTGAACACATGAATATAATGGACAACCTGTGTCTGGCCCCCACCAGACTCCTGAAAATGCCCCGGGCGGAAGCGGAGCTGAAAGCAAAAGCCCTTCTTGCGGAGGTGGGACTTTCCGGTCGCGAAAATGCCATGCCGGAAAATATGTCGGGCGGTCAGCAGCAGAGAGTTGCAATAGCCCGATGTCTGATGATGAGTCCCGAAGTAATGTTCATGGACGAGCCTACATCCGCCCTTGATCCTACTATGGTTGGAGAGGTCATGGCCACCATCCGTGCTCTCGGAAAACAGGGTATGACTATGCTGATCGTGACACACGAAATGAATTTTGCAAGAGAGTTTGCCGACAGGATTCTTTTTTTCGCCGACGGCGGAATATATGAGGAAGGCACTCCGGAACAGATTTTTGATTATCCCAAAAGGGAAAAAACTATCCGGTTCGTTCAGAAATTAAAATATTTTACCTATCATATCGACAGTAAGGATTACGATTTTATGGCTGTTATCGGCGGGATAATGAGTTTCTGCGAACGGTATAATATGAATTCAAAGCACGCCTGGAGGCTTCAGCTGTGTACGGAGGAATTACTGAATCTGCTTATTTCAAAAGCCGGAGATATCATTGATATGGATGTTTCTGTGGAATACAGCGAAACAGAAAAATATGTTACACTCAATATAGAATGGCGGGGAGCACAGTATAACCCCTTCAGCGATAATGACCTTGAGGATAATCTTGGAATTACTATTGTCAATAATGTTGCGGCGGATATCCGCCGGTCGTTCTCCGATGGAGTGAACCGTATCGAAATAACAATGAATTAACCGCAAAACAGAGCTTTTCACATTATATGAAAAGCTCTGCTGTCTTTTGAAAACAACCCGGTCAGGTCTTTTCTACAGCTCCTTTCTGTTTTCCAGCGATTTGGAAATCGTAATTTCATCGGCATATTCCAGATCTCCGCCTACCGGGAGACCGTGGGCAATTCTTGTTACTTTTATTCCCGCCGGTTTCAGCAGCTTTGCGATGTACATAGCTGTTGCTTCTCCTTCGATGGTAGGATTTGTCGCCAGAATTATTTCCGACACATCCTCGCTCTGAAGTCTCTTCAACAGCGATCTGAGATTGATATCCTCCGGACCTATTCCATCCATAGGCGATATGCACCCGTGGAGAACATGGTATCTTCCGTTATACTCTTTAATCCGCTCCATGGCAGCCACGTCTCTGGGACTTTCCACAACACAGATGTATTTTCTGCTCCGCTTTTCATCCGAGCATATTCCACACGGATCCTTATCCGTAAGATTTCCGCACACCGAACAATACTTCATCTTCTCTTTTGCGTCTGTAATGGATTCTGCCAGCGCAGTCACATCTTCCTTCTCCATTGCCAGAATATGAAACGCCAGTCGCTGAGCGGTTTTTCCGCCTATTCCGGGAAGCATGGACAGTTCTTCAATCAACCGTGACAACGGTTTTGGATATTGAGACATAGTATTCACCTCTATTCCGAAATTGTCAGCTTATCCGCTCCGAGAAGCTTTTCCAGTTCAGCCTTAGTTTCACTGATACTGCCGGTTTTCTTATCTTTCTTCTCTTCCTTCAGTACCGCAGTCAGCCTTACCGGCTGATTAATCACTCCCGCCAGGTATTTTTCCAGAAATTCTTTACTGTTTTCGAGGACATTTTTCTTTAGAAATGAACCCGCTTCCACAATAAGCTCTCCGGATGCATACGATACAGGCGCCACGTCATCTTCAATAATTCTCAGCGACGGTCTTTCCTTTAATGCTGCGTCAAAGGCTTTCTTCCATATCGAAATGATTTCCGCACTATCCTTTCGGGTTTTTTTACCGGTGCCGTTATCTGAAACTGCGGGCTTTGCCTCTGTTTCTTCTTTTACGGCTTTTTCAATCTCAGCATTCGGTTTATCCGGCTCCGCTGCTTTAGAAGGAGTTCTGTTTTCTCCGGACACCACATTTTCCGGAATTATCGAACGAGCCTCCAATGTACTCATATCTGCAATCTTTTTTTCCAGCACTTCAAGTCTTCTTAATATGGATTCCTTTTCTTCGCTTAGCACCGGATTCGCCAGCTTAAGCACGGATAATTCCAGCAGGGTTCTGGGCTGTGTGGAATACCGCGCCTTATTTGCAGCCGCCGAAAGCTCGGTTATTGCCATTGAAATAAAACTCATACTGACATTATTTCCCTGGGCTCTGACCTTTTCGGCATTTTCACATGACATATTCATAATATCTTCCAGCCGCTCCGCGTATTTAGACATCATGAGATTTCTTAAATGAAATATCCAGTCTACAATAAACTGCCTGATATCTTTTCCGTCTGCGGATATTCTTTCTATCAGTGAGAACGCACCCGCCGTATCACCGGAAATTATCCTGTCTGTCATTTCCAGAAAGACCTCTTCTCCGGCCGTACCCATTACTTCAACGACATCGTTTCTTGTCAGTCTGCTTTCACCTGCCGGAATACATTGCTCCAATATGCTCAGTGCATCTCGAACCGAGCCGTCTCCGTTGGCGGCAATAAGTGCCAGTGCATTATCGTCTGCCTCAAGGCCTTCTTCTTTACAGATTTCCGCAAGCTTCTGTTTTATTTTCGCTTCCGGAATTCTTCGGAAGTCAAGTCTCATACATCTGGACAGAATAGTAGCCGGCAGCTTGTGCGGCTCTGTGGTTGCCAGAACAAAAATCACATGCTCCGGCGGTTCCTCCAGCGTCTTCAGCAGTGCATTGAAGGCTCCGGTGGACAGCATATGTACTTCATCTATAATATATACTTTGCACAGGCCTGCTGCCGGCGGATATTTTACACTTTCCCTGAGTTCTCTGATATTATCTACCTTGTTATTTGATGCCGCATCAATTTCTATAACATCAAAAAATATGCCTTTCTGGATACTTTCACAATTTTCGCATTTCCCGCAAGGCCTGCTGTCACCTGACAGACAGTTTACCCCTTTTGCAAATATCCTGGCCGCACTGGTTTTTCCTGTTCCCCGGGTTCCGCAGAACAGATAGGCATGCGCAGTGTTTCCGGTCTGAATCTGTTTCTTTAGTATTTTAACGATATGATCCTGCCCCACAATTTCCTCAAAGGTTTTGGGGCGGTATCTTCTGTAAAGTGCTGTATACATTTCATTACCTTCTCCGATAGATTTCTTGTCCTTAGTATATCACAATTTTATCTGTCAGAGCAAGATTGAGGGCGGCAAGAATAATCCGTACTTAGAAATAACTTCCTTTTGTAAACATAGGGGTCTGTTTACGTATTGTATTTGTTGAAATAAGCCATACTTTCTTTTTTTGTATGGCAGGTTCGGCAGTTTTTCCTTTCCTCATTATTTTTGTTTTTAATATTTTTTGTTTTTAATTTTAATTTTCTGTTTTTATTATTGATTTTTAATTCTGTTTTTCCGATTTTTCTATATCTGATTTTAATCTAGTCTACCCACATCCAGCTTGTAACCGCGGTTCCTCCTTCGGTCTGATGGATACTGTGTCTTGTACTGAAAGAACCCAGAAGCCTGTAATATCCGGACTGGGTTACGGTCTTCTGATAATCACCTCCCACAAAACCGGAGTTGAGATCATAACCGGTATAGGTCTTAATTGTGCTGGTATCTCCTCCTACAGTAGCTTTTCTCTGCAGATAAACAGTATATCCGATTCTATCCACAACATGATAGGCTATCACGTCTGTTTGAATAACCAGAACTCTGCCTGATGGATTTACCAGTGATACAGTTCCCGACCATAAACAGTCGTTATTGGTTCCCCGGGAATACCATTCCGCCTGAACCGAGCTGTCCTGTGAATAGCTTTCGTCATCCTCACTGTCCGCATAGGAGAGCATTCCGAATGACAGCAGCATCGTCAGTACGACGGCAATGCTCAGGGCATTTCTTAGTGTTTTCATTTTCCTCCCTTCTTCTTGCCTTCCCTCTGTATACTTAGATACATTGAGAGGCCAAAAAGTTCCCGGAAAATGTTAATTTTTTTAATTTTTTTTTATTTTAACGAATGAATTATATCCTCTGCTTCTTTTAAATTCATATTTCCGTCCAGCATATAACTGTATTTATCATCCTGCCATTTAATTTTTACTCTGGAATTCTCAGAGTCTTCCAAATAGTCACATTTAATCCCTGACAACTCTATTTTCTTTTCAGTTCCCTGCACATCGGCCATTTCTCCTGTTACTCTTTTACGATCTAAATTTTTTATGCTGAAAGCAAGAACTTGCTGTTTAGTGAAATTATTATAGATTATCTCTATTTCTATTAAATACTCTTCTCCCTTTGTCAGCATTATATATTCAATTTCATATCCCTCCGGTAGGTATAAAGGCATCGGTACATGAAAACCGGCCTCCTTATCCAATTTCTCTTTAGATACCATAATACTCTGTATTTTATCTTCTCCGTAGGCCTCATTTCCTATCAGGTTATCCTCCATTAGTTTATCCCCCGAAGACTCGCGCCCTATCATAAACCTGAAAATATCGGCATATCCCTCATCGGGAGCAAACACCACCAGAGCCCCGACGATTAACGCAAAGGTCAGCAGCGCCGCCATTATTTTTCTCATACCCGGAGATTTCCTTTTACATTTCCTTTCTCTGCCGTCACTCTTCGCCTGCCTGTTTCCGACTTCCTCATAAGCCGAATTCAGAAGGCTCTCGATATCGATTCCCAGATCTTCGGCAGAGGGCGTATTCTCCACCTTTTTTCCCCACTCTTCTTTTATCAGTCTGTTTACTTTATCTACTTTATCTTCGCTCATTTTTACACCCGTCGATCCCTAATAATCCTCAGACAACTTATATTCCGTTTCATCGAGCCGGTAGCCCTCCGGTATCATTTTTTTCAGCAGAGCTCTGGCCCTGCTTATCCTTGACCTTACCGTGCCGGTTCTTATCGAAAGAATTTTCGCTATTTCTTCGTATGTATATCCGTACACCACGCTCCACCGCAGAACCTCCGCATATTTCTCGGGAATTTTATCCATATAGTTTTCCAGGTCCATTTCGACTGCGGTATTATCGAATGCATCAACCCAGTTATTATCTTTCATGCTTCTAACTTCTTTCCGGACACTGGTTTCATCCGAAAAATCCACCGGCACATACTTTCGTTCACCGCTCATTCTTCTTTTTGCCACATTTACGGCAATCTGTATGCACCAGGCTGTAGCCTTACTCTGATCCCTGAGCTGATCAAATTTTTCCAGCGCTATTACCATGGTGTCGTGGAAAATTTCTTCTATATCCTGACTCTTACATCCCATTGCATACAACTCGCAAATAATCCTTTTCGAATCATTGCGAAACACTCCGTCTATTACTGTATTTCTGTCCATTTTCCATCCTTAAGCTTTCTTTTGCTGACATTAGTATAACATATATTATTTATTTAATTAACAGCGAAAAAATGGAATATATTTCATATTATCTGCTATTTTTACAGATATATCGTATATAATGAGATACAGTAAAATTTCGTTTATTTTGTGTCAGATACTGTCCCTAAGTGGATTTTCCACGTTCAAAAACGCACAAAACATCCCCCGGAGTCTTCCGATAAAAAAGGCTGACCTGTGGCACATAGATGGTTCTGCTTATTGCTGCTTCCTTCCGGACCTGACACGTTCACAGATATCTATTGCACAGAACCCAAATTATCGGAAGAATCCGAGGGACGCTGTATTTGTTATAATATCATATCGCTATCACTATTTCAAGCTTTTTTTAACCCCAATTATTATAATCCGTATGAAGAAGGTGATGTGCTTTTTCAGACAGCGGTTTTTCGAGGAATTCCTCGTAAACCTTTAATACTGTAGGATTTTCATGAGAGAATCTCAGGTCGGCAACTCTGTCCAGACCGTAAAGAATCTTTCCTCTTTCTTCGGCACATTCCTCTCCGTCATGAATAGGCTGGCCTCCGCCTCCCGAGCATCCGCCCGGACAGGCCATGATTTCCACGAAATCATATCTGACATCTCCGCGTTTCAATGCTTCGATGAGTCGTCTTGTATTTGCAAGGCCGCTGGCTACCGCAACCTTCAGTGGAATTCCCTGAATTTCATATGAAGCCTCTTTCCATCCGTCCATTCCCCGGACATCACGGAATGCATCGGGATCCGGATTTTGCCCGGTAACAAGGTAGGACGCACTTCTGAGTGCCGCCTCCATAACTCCTCCTGTAGCTCCGAAAATCACAGCCGCTCCTGTTCCTTCTCCGAAGAACTGATCAAACGGTGCCTCTTCCACTGTAAACGGGTCGATCTGATCCGCTTTTACCATTCTGGCCAGTTCTCTGGTGGTCAGAACCATATCCACATCCTGACCGTACTCTGTACTGGACATATCGGGAACTGTTCTTTCATATTTCTTAGCCATACACGGCATGATTGATACCGAAAATACCTTAGACGGATCTACTCCCAGACACTGAGCGATATACGTTTTTGTCAGTGCGCCGAACATCTGCTGCGGTGATTTAGCCGTGGAAAGCTGTGGTACAAGCTCCGGATACTGGCTTCTGACAAATCTTACCCAGCCCGGACAGCAGGATGTAAACATAGGGAATTTATAGTCTTCTCTGTGAGCAAGTCTTTCCAGGAACTCGCTGCCTTCTTCCATTATTGTCAGATCTGCAGAGAAATTGGTATCAAAAACATAATCAAATCCAAGTCTTCTGAGGGCACCTACAAGTCTTCCCATTGTAGCTTTTTCTTTAGGAAGGCCGATGCTTTCTCCCCATGCGGCTCTTACAGCCGGAGCCACCTGAACGATGGTAATCTTTTCGGGATCTCCTATTGCATCAAACATTTTTCCCATATCAGATCTGGCTCTGAGAGCTCCGACAGGACAATGTGTTACACACTGTCCGCAAAGAGTACAATTAGCTTCTTCTATGGTCATATTGTTTCTGACACCGACTGTTGTCCTGTATCCCGCGCCGATTATATCCCATACATGCATTCCCTGTATTTTGTCACACACCTGAATACATCTCATGCATTTTATACATTTTGCCTCATTCTTAACCAGCGGATATTTGCTGTCCCATTTTCCTCTTTCCGCAACATTCCTGTATGGATTGTCGAAAATACCCAGATCCGATGCAATATCCTGCAATGCACAGTTTCCGCACCTTGCACAGGTTGCACATTTGCAGTCATGATCCGAAAGAATCAGTCTTACATTTACAATACGGGTTTTTCTCACCTTCGGACTTGTTGTGAATATTTCCATGCCTTCCTCTACCGCAGTATTGCAGGCAGCCACCAGCTGGTCCTTGCCTTTTACCTCAACAGCGCAGATTCGGCAGGCTCCGATTTCATTTAATCCCGAAAAATAGCAAAGATGAGGTATCTTTATGCCAAGCTTCATAGCCGCATCCATAATCGTTGTACCCTCCGGTACCTGTATGGTTTTTCCGTCAATAATCAGTTTTACCATTTGCCTGTCCTCCCTCCTCTGAAGGCCGCAAAGCCGTATTTATCACATCTCAGACATCTGGAAGCCTCCTGTTCCGCTTCCTGACAGGTCATGCCCTGTTCGATTTCTTCAAAATTGCCACCGCCGTCTTTTGACAATCTTAATTTTAAATCAACTCTTCCGCATGGCGGTTTATCTTCAAGCTTTGGCTCCGGAATTTCCACATCAACTTCCATTTCATGATGATATCCCAAATATGCATCAATATTTGCCGCCGCAACTTTTCCGGCAGCAACTGCCGCTATTACGGTTGACGGACCGGTTACACAGTCTCCGCCTGCAAATACTCCCGGGAATCCGTCTATTCCGCTGCTGCTCTGAGCTTTGATTGTTCCTCTGTTTACGGGAATTCCGAGTTTTTCAAAATGAGCAGTATCTATTGCCTGGCCTATTGCGGATATTATTATCTGACAAGGAATTTCTACTTCCGGTACATCCGCATCCACCGGTGACGGTCTTCCCGCGGTATCGTTTGTTCCTATTATCTGCGGTTTTACCCAGAGACGTTTTACATTTCCGTCATGGTTGGCTTCTATTCCGGAAGGCTTCATTAACTGCATAAGATTGCATCCTTCCGCTACAGCTCCGCCGATTTCTTCCGCCAGGGCTGTCATGTCATCACGACGTCTTCTGTATACGATGTTCACATTGGCGGCACCGAGTCTCTTGGCCGTTCTTGCCACGTCCATCGCAACGTTTCCTCCGCCGATAACCACTACATCTTTTCCTTCAAAATCAGGTAAAGTTCCGTCTCCTATTCCTCTCAGCATTTCCACTGCGGAAATAACTCCTCTGGAGTATTCTCCCGGTATTCCGATTTCTTTATGAATATGTGCTCCTATTCCTATATACAGAGCATCGAATTCATTTCTGATAATATTTGCATCTTCCTCGCTGGACATGTCATAATTAAGCTCCACTTCCACGCCGGTGGACAGAATAGCATCAATATCCTCCTGAAGCCTTTCTCTCGGTAAACGATAACTCGGTATGCCGTATCTCAGCATGCCTCCCAGCTGCTCTCTTTTTTCGAAAATCTTTACACTGTGGCCCATAAGTGACAGATAATAAGCAGCTGTAAGACCTGACGGTCCTCCTCCGATAATGGCAACCCTCTTTCCGGTATCCGGCATACGCTTCGGCACCGGAACATTTTTGGCATTATCTACTGCAAAACGCTTCAGCCCTCTGATATTAACAGCACTGTCTACCATATTTCTTCTGCATCTTGTTTCGCACGGATGTTCGCAGATAAAAGCACATACAGTCGGGAACGGATTGTCTTTTCTGATAAGTCTTACCGCATCTTCACATCTTCCGTCTCTGGCCAGAGCCATATATCCCGGAACGTCCACGCCGGCAGGGCACATTTCTATACAAGGAACAGACTGTCTCTGTCTCATAATACTTGCCGCACATCTTCTGTGAAGAACATGTTCCTCATAGTCCTCCCTGAATCCGTTCAGTCCTTTAAGTACCATATTGGCCGCTTCATATCCGATTGCACAGTCGGCAGAATCGTAAATTGCCTGAGCGGTTTTTTCTATCAGCCTTAAAATATCAAGTGAGATTTCATTGTCACCTCGGTTGGTATTCAGAACATCCTGAATCAGGTTTTCAAGCTGTCCCAGCCCTACTCTGCACGGCACACATTTGCCGCAGGTCTGTGCATGGCACATCTTTAAAAAGGCAGAAGCCATATCTACCGGGCACAAACCCGGAGGGCTGGCTATTATTCTTCTCTCAAGATCTTTGTAAAGACCTTCTACGGTTTTTTCCGCCCGATCTCTTGTTTTGAAATCAAGTCTGCTCATAGTAACTCCTCCTCGCATAAAAAAAAAACGAACTGTTTTCTTTACAGCTCGTCTCATAATTGCATGGCGGAGAGCATGGGACTCGAACCCACGGGGCTGTTACACCTTACTCGCTTTCCAGGCGAGCTCCTTAGCCACTCGGTCAACTCTCCAAAGTGCCATTCAATTATAGCATTGTAAAAAACGATTGTAAAGAATAATTTGAGAATTATTTAAGACAATTCCACACAAAATCTTTCATGCTGCCCACATCAATCACGTCATTGTGTCTGATTTTTTTTCTGTCAAGATCCCGAAGCCCCGAAGGTACAGGTACTCCTGTCTCATCCGAAAGACTTGCAATATAGTGGAAATCCGATATTTCAAGGTCCAGACCTATTCCGTGTGACACCGCTGCTGCAAATTTATATGGACTTGCGGTGGACGCAATTACGGTTTTTGTTTTGTCCCCGCTTGCCTTAACATAATTTTTATAAACACTGTAGGCTACTGCAGTATGAGTATCCATCAGATACCCGTTATTATCATAAGCCTCTCCGATTGTTTCCAGTGTATCATTCTGGTCGGCAAAGCCGCCATAAAATACCTGCAGTTTTTCTTTTATTTCTTCCGATATTTCATATTTCTTTTCTCTTTCGAGAGCCTTCATATAGCCTTTGATTTCCTCGCCCTTCATTCCGGACAGATGATACAGCAATCTTTCCAGGTTGCTGGAAATAAGGATATCCATTGACGGTGAATTTGTAACATGAAAATCTCTCTGGGAATTATATCTGCCTGTTGATATGAAGTCCGTCAGAACTTTGTTTTCGTTAGATGCACAGATAAAGGTTTTAATCGGCACTCCCATTTCTTTTGCATAATATGAAGCCAGAATGTTTCCGAAATTCCCTGTCGGAACCGCAACATTAATTTCCTCTCCGGCTTTTATTTCTCCCACTTCCACAAGCTTTACATATGAATAAACATAATATGCCACCTGCGGAACCAGTCTTCCTATGTTAATCGAATTTGCCGATGACAGTTTATATCCTTTATTCAGTAAATCCTCCGCAAATTCGTTGTCCGCGAAAATATTCTTTACACCGGTCTGAGCATCATCAAAATTACCTCTTATTGCGAACACATGGGTATTTTCACCCTCCTGGGTAATCATCTGGCGCTTCTGAACCTCGCTCACCCCTTCATCCGGGAAGAATACGATAATCTGTGTATTCGGAACGTCTGCAAAGCCTTCCAGTGCCGCTTTTCCCGTATCACCGGAAGTTGCGGTCAGTATGGCAATCTGTGCGGTTTCATTTTCTTTTTTCATAGCGGTGGTAAGAAGATACGGCAATATCGACAGTGCCATGTCCTTAAATGCAGCTGTCCTGCCATGATACAATTCCAGAAAATATGCCGGTGTTTCCGTTCCCACCTTTGCCATAGGCGCTATTTCTTCTCTTTCAAATTTGGAATCATAAGCATTGTTCACACAGTATGCGATCTCCTCTTCTGTAAAATCATCAAAAAACAGTCCTATCACTGTTTCGGCGATTTCCCTGTAGGTTTTTCCTGCCAGTTCGGATAATGAAATCGGCAGCTTAGGTATTTCTGTCGGAACATATAATCCTTTGTCATCAGCAATACCTTTTATTATCGCCTTTGCGGAATTAATTCTATCGCCTCCGCCCCGAGTGCTTGTATACATCAACATCTGTTCTGCCTCTCTTAAATATAAATTTTTTTAATTATATCAAATAATATAATATAAGTAAAGAATTCTGATTCCGCATCAGTAACACTTTTTCTGTTTCTTCATATTATTATACAGAGCCGCCGAAAGCCGGATATTCTCCGGCTGCGGTGCGACATCCGGAGATTTTCTTCTCTGTAATTATTAAAAGGCGGGTGATGGTATGTCTTGTAATTTACTGAATTGCGGTTCCGACGGATGCGGTGTCAGTATTGTATGGGTGGTAATTCTTCCTTGGTTACTGTTCTTTAACAGCGGGAAATGTTCCTGAGCAATATTTCGATGCCTTCCTGCGGCATTTGCGGCTAAAGGTTTCCGACGGGGCGGTTTTCCGCCCTGTCTGTTTATGTCCGCCCTTCTCTATGTTTCACGTGAAACACACCGCAAAGCATTGACGTATAATTCTATTTTTTATATAATTGAGCTTATGATAATAAAGAACGGAGCGATGCTTAATGAATACATTTTTAATGGGTGAATACGATGTGATTGTTGTCGGTGCCGGACATGCAGGCTGTGAGGCCGCACTGGCTCCTGCCAGAATGGGTATGAAAACACTGATTCTGTCTATGACACTGGAATCAATCGCAATGATGCCCTGTAACCCCTCAATCGGAGGCACCGGCAAAGGGCATCTGGTGAGAGAAATAGATGCCCTGGGCGGAGAAATGGGTTTAAACATAGATAAAGCCTTTATTCAAAGCACCATGCTTAATACTTCCAAAGGACCTGCAGTTCACTCTCTGAGAGCTCAGGCAGACAAACAGCAATATCATAATGAAATGAAAAAGACCATGGAAGCCCAGGAAAATCTTGATATCAAACAAGGCGAAGTGGTCGATTTAATTGTGGAAAACGGCCGTATCTGCGGAGTGACAGTTAAAACCGGTGCAAGATATAATGCGAAATGCGTTATCCTGGCCACCGGGACTTATTTAAAAGGGAAAATATTTATCGGAGACAGTGCCACCGAAGGCGGGCCTAACGGACTTGCACCGGCAAATCAGCTTTCTGCGTCTCTTGAAAATGCGGGTATTCAGCTGAGAAGATTCAAAACCGGTACTCCCGCCAGAATAGACGGTCGTACTGTCGACTATTCAAAAACAACTCCTCAGTACGGCGATGAACACAATGTTCCCTTTTCATTTATGAACGATTCCATCGAAAAGAAACAGGTTCCCTGTTATCTTACATATACAAATGAAAAAACTCATGAGATCATCAGAAAAAACCTGAAAAGATCTGCTCTGTACGGAGGACAGATTGTCGGCATAGGTCCGAGATACTGTCCTTCCATAGAAGATAAAATTGTACGTTTTGCCGATAAAGAAAGACATCAGTCATTCATAGAGCCTGAAGGGCTTAATACATGTGAAATGTACATGCAGGGAATGTCCACCAGTCTTCCCGAAGATGTACAGGTTGAATTTTACAGAACTATTCCGGGTCTGGAAAATGTAAAAATTGTAAGGCCGGCATATGCCATCGAATATGACTGTATTGATTCCACTATGCTGAAGCTTTCCCTGGAACACCGCCTGATACAGAATCTTTTCTGTGCGGGCCAGTTTAACGGCAGCTCCGGCTATGAAGAAGCCGCTGCTCAGGGCCTCATTGCCGGCATCAATGCCGCACTGAAAATCCAGGAAGAAGATCCTCTGATTCTGGACCGCTCCGAGGCATACATAGGAGTTCTCATAGACGATCTTGTTACCAAAGGAACTTCCGAGCCCTACAGAATAATGACTTCCAGAGCCGAATACCGCCTGCTTCTCAGACAGGACAACGCGGATTTGCGTCTTACGGAAAAAGGACGCCGGATAGGACTTGTTTCCGATGAGAGGTACCGACGTTTTCTTGAAAAGAAAAGCCTGGTAGAAAGTGAGCTGACACGTCTTGCACAGACTACGGTGGGGCCGAAGGATGCTGACGAATTTCTTATTAAATACAACAGCACCCCGCTGAAACAGCGCTGTTCTCTTCTGGATCTTTTGAAGCGGCCGCAGATTACTTATGAAAATCTGACGGAGATTGACACCGGCAGGCCTTTCACTCCGGGAACCGAATCCGCTCCTATATCGGGACACATTGCCGAACAGATCGAAGTACAGGTTAAATACTCCGGTTACATTGAAAAACAGCTTTTACAGGTTGAAAGATTTAAAAAGCTTGAGGAGAAAAAGCTCAGCCCGGATCTGGATTACGATTCGATGGACGGACTGCGACTGGAAGCCAGACAGAAGCTTTCGAAAATCAGACCGCTTTCCATCGGCCAGGCCACAAGAATATCGGGAGTATCTCCTGCGGATATAAATGTTCTGATGATTCACCTTGAGAAAAACAGGAGGACTGCGGATGACAAATAATTACAGAATGATTCTTCACGAGGTTCTGGCTTTATTTTGCGACATCAATGATTCCCTGGCAGAAGAGAATCTGCTTTTATATATGGAGCAGGTTATTGAAACAAATAAATCTCTCAATCTTACCGCAATAACCGAACCGGAGGACTTTATTATTAAGCATTTTGCCGACTCTCTGGCGATTTGCAAAAGTGCCGAGTTTAAAAAAGCTCAAAATATTATTGATGTCGGTACGGGTGCCGGTTTTCCGGGAATGCCGCTTGCCATTCTGTATCCGGAAAAAAACTTCGTGCTGATGGATTCTCTCAACAAGAGAATCGCTTTTCTGGAAAACTGCGGAAGCATTTTGAAGCTGGATAATATTGAATGTATTCATGCCAGAGCGGAAGAACTGGGACACAGCAGGCCTCATCGGGAAAAATATGATATTTGCGTATCAAGAGCCGTTGCCCGCCTCTCCGTACTCAGTGAATACTGTTTACCGCTGGTGAAAAAAGGAGGCTGTTTTATCCCCTATAAGACAGGAAACGAAAATATCTCGGATGCCGAAAATGCTTTGAACATATTAGGGGGTAATATAAACAGAATTGAAGCTTTTCCGGAGATAAACATCGGTAACGATTGTATAAGCAATGATCATATTCTGATTTATATTAACAAAACCAGGAATACACCCGCGAAATATCCGAGAAAGCCGGGAACTCCGGGTAAAGAACCATTATAATTATTATTACCTCAAATCTTAAACAACTGACACTTTCGACTGTTTCACGTGAAACGGTTTAAATAATCAATCGGGAGAATACAATGGCAATAGACAGAGTAAAAGAATATTTCAGACAATTCAATATGGAGAATCGCATTATCGAATTTGACGTTTCCAGCGCTACAGTGGACCTCGCTGCCGAAGCACTTAACTGCGAAGGTAAGAGAATCGGAAAAACCCTTTCTTTTCAGGTGGGAAATGATGTAATACTTATTCTCACTGCGGGAGATGCAAAAATTGATAACAGCAAATACAAAAAATTCTTCGGCACAAAAGCCAAAATGCTGGCATTTGAAGACGCGGAAAGACTCACGGGACATGCCGTGGGAGGCGTCTGTCCCTTCGCAGTCAACGAAGGAGTAAAAGTGTTTCTTGACGTTTCTATTAAACGTTTTCAGACTATTTTCCCTGCCTGCGGCAGCAGCAACAGCGCCATCGAACTGTCCATCCCGGAGGTAGAAGAGCATTCTCATTATCTGGAATGGATAGATGTATGCAAAGGCTGGGAATAACAAGGAGGAATTACTTTGGGAAAAATCATAGCAGTCTTTAATCAGAAAGGCGGAGTGGGAAAAACCACTACTACTGTGAATCTATCGGCATGCCTTGCTATAAAAGGGCGGAAAATCCTTATTGCTGATATGGACCCCCAGGGAAATGCCACCAGCGGTTTCGGCATCGACCGTGCTTCCGTTGAAAACTCGCTGTACAGCATCTTAATGGACAGCAGTGTGAATCCGGAGGATATCCTGATAAATACCGACATCCCTTCACTGGATATCCTTCCCTCAAATGCCGATCTTTCGGGTGCCGAAGTCGAACTGGTGAATATGAAAAACAGAAATTTCTACTTAAAAAATGCCATCTCACGTTTCAGAGATTCATATGACTATATTTTTATCGACTGTCCCCCCACCCTGGGTCTGCTGTCCTTAAATGCTCTTTGCGCAGCGGATTCGGTATTGATACCAATACAGTGTGAGTATTACGCACTGGAAGGAGTTAACGATCTGCTTAACACAATAAACCTTGTTAAATCTTCCCTCAATAAATCACTGACTATTCAGGGAATAGTGCTCTCCATGTACGACGGTCGGACAAATCTCTCAATACAGGTCGTGGAAGAAGTAAAAAAGTATTTCAAAGATAAAGTTTACGGGTCTATTATTCCGAGAAACATTCGTCTTGCCGAAGCACCGAGCTTCGGTCTTCCTGTACCTCTTTACGATGCCCGTTCGAAGGGAACTGCCGCTTATATGGATCTGGCAGATGAATTTTTAGAAACGGAGGAGCTGTAAATGACATCAGCAAAGAAAAAAGGTCTGGGTAAGGGCCTTGGTGCCTTATTTTCCGACTCCACTCAGGAGCTTATCGAAAAGCAGATAAACGATACCGATGACAGTATCGAAAACAAAGTAATACTGATAGATATTAATAAAATTACTCCCAACAGAAAACAGCCACGAAAAATATTTTCGGAGGAAAGCCTTGAAGAGCTCTCCGAATCCATCAGGCTGCACGGAATAATTCAGCCGATTATAGTGAAAACGATAGATAACGGATATGAAATAATTGCCGGAGAAAGAAGATGGCGGGCATCCAGACTGGCAGGGCTTAAGGAAATTCCGTGTCTGATAAAAGCCTATTCCGAAAAGGATAATCTTCTCGTCGCACTGATTGAAAATCTTCAGAGAGAAAACCTTAATCCGATGGACGAATCCTCGGCATATTATTATATGCAGGAAAACTTCAACCTCACACAGGAGGAAATATCTAAGAATGTCGGCAAAAGCAGACCTTATATTGCAAATTCCATCCGGCTTCAAAAGCTGACCGAACCTGTTAAAACAATGCTGATTGATGGCAGAATAAGTACAGGTCACGGTCGCGCACTCCTGGCAATAGAGGATCCGGCTCTTCAATATGAGCTGGCTGAAAAAACCGCCGAGCATCAGCTCAGCGTACGCAGTGTTGAGGAAATGATTAAAAACATCAATACTCCCGGGAGTAAAAAAGACCTCAAATCAACCCGACGTTTCGATACAATAGAAAGCGATATAAGAGAAAAAATCGGTGCCAGAGTGAAAATCAGAGAAAACAATAACAAAGGCTCCATACAGCTGTCGTTTTATTCACGGGAGGAACTCGAACGGCTGATTGATCTTCTTATGTCCGTCAAATCATAGGCATTAACAAAATATCACACTTCCTCTACTTCATTTCCAAAAACTGTGCAAACGCAGGGCGATCCGGACACGATCTTGCCGCAAAAATTGCAGTAAAGATATACGAGACCCGTGAAACCGTTGCCGCGGCTTTTAATATAGATATCCCCTGCAAATTGTTTTTACGTCCAATACAACGGAGGCACTGAACATCGCAATAAAAGGACTCCTTATTCCGGGAGATCATGCCATATGTACCTGATGGAGCATAATTCGGTGCTTCGTCCCTTACATCTGCACTCACTCATCTAATGTGTGCGGCACGATTATGCCCATAGAAGCCGTTTATTCAATTGCCCGGTAAATTACAGTTTTATACAATATTATTGCAAAATGAGCACTTGAAAAAACATACACTTTAATGATAAGCTATTATTACAATTTTCGCTGTGTTTATTTCCTGCTTTTCATATGAATATAACAGGAGGAACAAAAATGATTAAATATACTATTACAGTAGAAAAAGAAGACGATCTCTCTCCTTCTTTTGAAAATGAAATTCGGGAGCTGGTAAGCAACTACCTTGCCAGTAAAAATCTAAACGGCAGGTGCTCTATACAAGACAAAACTTTCCTCAGTTTTACATGCCGGCAGGAAACGGGAATGCTGAGAAAAATCCGGCAGGAACACATTATTTATATAGAAAAATGTGATCATAAAGTAATACTGCACACACTTATGGGGGATTATGATTTTTATTCATCTTTAAAAAAGATGGAACTGCAGCTGAATCCGGATTTTTTTGTCAGAGTACATCAGGGTTATATTGTAAATATTCGTGAAATTAAAATGCTGTATACACACGAGCTTTCACTTATGTCCTGTGATGCCATGATTCCCGTAAGCAGACGACACCGTGCCTATCTCGGTAAAAAAATACTTTTTTCATGATGTGAATTTTACCTTCCGGCCGGCGGAGTAATTGATGACAGTATATTAATTACAAGACAACAGTGGAAAATTCTGTTAAAATGCGGCTCCAGTACACATATTACCGGCCATATCAGTGTATTTGAGCCGCATCCGCAGAACTCCTCGGGCTATCTGTTCTCATTCATCCATTTATTTGCAAGCTCATCGGCTTTATTATTCATCATCGTAACATACTCAAAATCCTCTTCCGTAAACCCGTTTCCGTTCCACTCAATAAATGTATTAAACAACGCCCTGCGGTTCGTATTTTTATTCTTCAGATTAACATGTCCTTTTACTCTGAAAAATTCGATTCTGTGAATGTCAAGATACGGCAGCAGTACTTTCCACAAATCCTGGTTTTCAACAGGTTTTCCCGTGCTGTTTTTCCAGCCGTTTTTATTCCATTTAATATACCATTTTTCTCTGAAACAGTTCATAAGATAAGAGCTGTCCGAAAAGACTCTGATAGTCTGATTTTCGGTTTTAATGGCTTCGAATGCTTTGATTAATGCTGTCATTTCCATCCGGTTATTTGTTGTATTGAATTCTCCGCCGTAGATTTCTTTCCGATGCCTTCCGTATTCCAGTACCGCGCCCCATCCGCCTATATTTTCCCGGCTCTGGTTGCCGGAGCATGCTCCGTCAGTATAAATATTCAGTATCATTTTTATTCCTCGATTTCCGTATTTTGCCAAAACCAATTTTACAATACAGGATTATTTACTGCAATAATTATTTCAGATTTTATTGTTTTCCGTTCCGGTTCTGCTAAGGGTTCTGATATGATTTGAAATAATCGCATTCTTCATTTATCTAAATTTAAATCGCATGTAATGAGTTTGTAATCTGCGTATTTTATACTTGAAGTAACTGTACTCTGAGGAGGTGTAACTTTGACGAAAAAAATAATATCAATAATACTGACAGTATTCCTTATACTTTCTTCAAATGCCGCAGTTTATGCCATGGAAAAAAACACCTACAGAATTATTAATCCTCAGACTGCATCCGACGGTATCACTTACAGTGACAATCTGTTTATTTCAGTAAAAGTTGCCGAAAATACCCCGATGCGATTCACTTTGTATTTTTATCCCAACTGCAGTCAGGTCGCTACCCTGAATGATGTTCCCGCAGCTGCCTTTACGGTTCGGGAGCAGAAGGGACTGACCGAAACCTTTGCCGGTTCGGATCATATAGGCTTTTACACCAGGCAGGTTAAAAAAACCGAGCCCGGGCTCTATTCTTTAAAGGCTGAGGTTATGGACGAAAGCAATAACATTATTACAAATGAAACAATATATTTTCTTGTAAAATCAAATGCTTCCAAAATGGCAAACAGCAGCATATATGAATCTACTCCTTCGGGAAAAGTACTGTTTTTCCAAAGTGTTTTCAAGAGTCTGTTCGGCTCCGCATCGGAGGGTTCAAGTGAATAAGATAGAAAAAAAAGAAAGATTCAAAAGTATATTACTGGTAGTACTGTTTTTATCGGCAGTACTACTTTCATATTTTTATTTTTTAAATATATCGTTTTCCGGAATCAGGGAAAAAGTAAACGACAGTCTGTCGGGGACGTCGGCATTCATAGATACCGATACACCTGAGCTTTCATCGTTTATCCGACCGGATTCCATAGAAATCAATTTCGGCGACGGAACTTTTTCCGTGTATCAGGGTAAAATTGCTGACCGCTGGAAAGAATTTACCGACTATTACAATAATTTTTCAGTTATGAAAAATATACTGATTGAAGAAATTTCAAAAGAACAATGGGATGAAACAATGTATATGAAATCCATCAAATACATTTTTGAAAATCCCCTTCCGGTCAGCCTTCTGGAAGTATCCGGTGCTTCGAATTTCGGTCAGTCCGATTATTTTGACAGTGTTTCAGTCATTGCATATTCCGAAGCCAGTCCCTCCAGCCTGTTCGTCTACGATGAAAAAGCCGATCAATATTTTCGTATTATATCCGATATTACATCGGATATAATCTCAAAACAAATTGATTCTTTTTCTTCGAACGAATCCGGTCAGTACTATCCGATCAATATGTATCTGGGAACGGAAAATACCGCACTGGTCCCTTACAAAACCGTCTTTTCTCTGCAGAAAACGGATATTAACACCGGCGGAACAGATGTCACTGAAACATATGAAAAAGAAATAGCCTCCGCCTTCTTCGGAGAAAGTCTGGATTTTGTTAGAAAGATAACCGATGATGATAATACGATAATATACATGTACAGATACGGTCAGAAAATGCTTAGAATATACGACAACGGTCAGATAGAATATCAGGAAGCGGCAAGTGACTACGATAATGCATGTGATTTCAACGAAGCATTTAATCTGGCTGTTTCCTTTATTTCCTCCCACGGAAGCTGGTCTTCCGCAGACGGAAATAAACTTGAATCAAAACTATACTCGGCAACGGCTGACGAGAGCGGCGAGATTCCGATATATTCATTTATATTTAAAATATATCCGGATAACTACCCTGTTTACTGCATGGATTCCGATTCCCTGGAAATAAAAATCTCGGGGGAACAGATATTATACTACAAAAGAAACTTCAATACCGTCGTTCCGGATATGTCGGAGGAAGGAGCTCCGGTAATGCCGGGGGCATCTGTATCAGAAATACTGTCATATAACTGCGATAACATTGCGGATACATTGTATAATGCAAATCTTCTGGAATACAACAATTCCGAAATGGACACTTTTGATTACGTTGTCAGCAAAATAAAATCCGTAAAAACCGGTTACTATTTTGAGAATAAAGAAAACAAAACACTTCGCCCGGTATGGAGTATCAGTTTTTCCGGTATAGAACTATTCTACGATCTGTATTCCGGAGAATACCTTGGTTCGGAAAAAAGGAGATAACAATGGAATGGTCTAAAATAAAAAATATTTTAATAGGCGCACTGATTCTCACTAATCTCCTGTTCATAGGTCTGATTATTTACTCCCAGTTCAAAGAATCTGCTGCCGCGGACTTCGATTACACAAAAGAAATACTGAATAATTTAAGCCGGAACGGAATAACTGTTAACACAGAACTCCCGCAGCCGGAAAAAGATATGCCGATACTCACGCTGTATTACGATTCGGAAAACGGAACGGAAACAATCACTCTCCAAGCCGGAACGGATATTTCAAACAGAAAACAGGCGGAAAAGGCCACATCAGAATATTTAGACAGTTTAAATATTAAAACCGACTCCGGCTGTTCACTTAAAATCGGCAGGTCGGAATATGATGCGGAAAAGAATCTTTATTATATTAATTACGATAATTATTACAATGATTATCAGATAGAAAATTCATATATTCACTTTACCGTTTCCGCTTCGGGAATTATTTCCGTCGACCGGCAGCTCGCATATGCCGAAGAAAACGGAAGCCGCCAGGAGATTATTTCCCCGGAAACCGCTCTTTTAAAATATATGAACCGGTTAAAAACGGAAGATCCGGAAGCAGATATCAGTATCTGCGATATTTCTATTGTATATATGGTGGACTCACCTTACAGTGGGAATATCACATCCGATACAGCTTTTCCAACATGGAAAATCGAATCCGATTCCAAAGAAACCGTATATATTCCGGCATACAAATAATTATTCCGATGTATTTCGGCACAC
Organism: Firmicutes bacterium UBA1739; assembly: GCA_002315385.1. Taxonomy (GTDB): domain Bacteria; phylum Bacillota; class Clostridia; order Peptostreptococcales; family Anaerovoracaceae; genus UBA1739. The sequence goes on from DCHZ01000008.1 coordinate 41,370, forward strand.
TGACCATATTATTACTAAATTATCTAAAGGAGGATCCATATTGTCTCTTAAATTTTGCTCTCTATCCAGCGGCAGCAGCGGAAACTGTTATCTTGCCGGTTCAGATAATACATACATACTGATTGATGCCGGCATTTCTGCCAGAAAAATTACTTCCGCACTGAACTCTCTTAATGTGACTCCTTCGGATATTTCCGGTGTACTGGTTACTCACGAACACTCGGATCATATCAAAGGAATAGATGTCCTTGCAAAAAACTACGGAATCCCGGTTTTTTCCAACAGAAAAACATCGAATGAGCTGATAAAAATCTGCAGATACAGCGATAAATTCATAATAAACTCTTTTGAAAATAATGTCAGCTTTAATATCGGCGATCTTGAAATAAAGCCTTTTCCGCTTCACCACGATGCGGCGGATACTGTCGGCTTTTCCGTAAAAAACGCCGGCTCAAAAATATGCACCGCAACTGATACCGGCTGCATAACAGACGATATAATAAATGAAATATCAGATGCTGACCTTATTATTCTTGAGGCCAACCACGATGAAAATATACTCAAAATGGGCCGGTATCCCTGGCATCTCAAACAAAGGATACTGAGCAGCCACGGCCATCTTTCCAATACCGCCGCAGGAGAAGCTATTATAAAAATGATAAGAAAAAATCCAAAATCGAGACAGATTCTTCTTGCTCATTTAAGCCGGGAGAACAATTTCCCCGAAATGGCTTATCAGACAATAATAAATATTCTCGAACAGAACAGTATCATACTCTGTGATATGCTGAAAATAAATCTGCTTAACCGCGATGAAATGAGTGGTGTGTATTTACTATGAAAATTACAGTATCCGCCATCGGCAAATTAAAGGAAAGCTATCTTAAAGATGCGGAAAACCACTTCAAAACACTGATTTCAAAAAAATGCACATTTGAAATCAATGAGATACCGGATGAGCCTATTCCCGATAACCCGTCTCCGGCAGTGGAAACAAAAATAAAAGAAAAAGAAGGTTCCGCACTGTTAAAAAAAATCAAACCTCATCAGTATGTAATAGCTCTGGCAATTGACGGAAAAACGGCGAACTCCGGAAAATTCAGGCAGACCATTACAGACTGCGTTAATAATAATAAAGATGATATCGTATATATTATCGGAGGCTCACTGGGACTTTCCGAAGAGGTTTTAAAAAGAGCGGACTGTCGTCTGTCATTTTCTCCCATGACCTTCCCTCACCAGCTTATGCGCATAATGCTGATGGAACAGCTGTCCAGAAGCATATAGTCAGTTACGATTTACCATAAGAGAATACATCCGGTTAACAGTCATAAGCTTTGAAATAACTGTATAAATGAAGGGGTCTTGCAGACAGCTGTATGATTACTTATGGTATGTCTCCCCTCTTATTATTTTAAAAGCCCTATAAATCTGCTCAAGAGCCACTACTTCTGTCAGTGCAGGAGGCATGTACATCCTGCTTAATGCAATTCTCTTCACATCTGCCCCGATAGTTTCATTAATTCCATCGGCAATCGCGACTGCAATACGTGAATTTCCATTTATTTCCATACTCCGAACGGCTTCGGCAAGCATCTCGGATGAAAGCATTTCACCGGAAGGATCCAGAATAAACAGATTATTCTGAGCGGAAACATCTTTAATCAGCTTAGGCAGATTCTTATAATATTTTACGGAAATTCTGCAGAAACGGCTGAGCCTTTTCAGATACTCTTCCGCTGCCTGAAGAAAAAAAGACTCAGGATTGTTCGTTAAAATAAAAATCTTTATATTCACTATTACTTATCTCCCTGTTTTTAATACACCTGTCTTTACCGGTAATAACCCCAAAGAAAGATTAAAGAGCTGCCGTTTATCCGAACAGAAAACCGGTGGATCATCCATATATGTTACGTTTAAGTTTCTACATAATTAACGAATTTTTCACTTGATTATAATCTCTTTGTATATTACTATTAACATATCATCATTACTAATAATTTGCAAAGAAAATCATCAATACAGAAAATTACAATTAAAATAAAAAAAATATTTTTTTATTAATAAAACGACACTTCCTATTGACTTTGCCGGTTATTGATGTATGATAGATGATAGGGTATTTCTGAGAGGATTCCTATGCCCTTTTTTGGAGTGGTCTTCTCTTCAGATAAAAAATTTACTTGACTAAAAAAGGAGGAGTTCAAATGAATTTTAATCTTACCAAAGAACAAGAAACAGTTAGAAAAATGGTAAGAAAGTTTGCTACTAACGAAGTTGAGCCTATCGCTGCTGAATGTGACAAAGAACACAGATTTCCGGTAGAAACAGTAGAAAAAATGGCTAAATACGGATTAATGGGTATCCCTTATCCAACAGAATATGAAGGTGCAGGCGGAGACCACATCTCATATGCAATCACAGTAGAAGAATTATCAAGAGCATGCGCTTCAACAGGCGTTATCTGTTCAGCTCATACATCACTGTGCACATGGCCTATCTTTGCATGGGGTACTGAAGAACAGAAGAAAAAGTATGTTCCGGATTTAGCTTCAGGTAGAAAGATCGGCGCTTTCGGTTTAACAGAACCCGGTGCCGGCACAGATGCAGGCGGACAGCAGACAGTTGCTGTTGACATGGGCGACCACTATGTACTTAACGGTGCAAAAGTATTTATCACAAACGGCGGATATGCTGATACATTCGTAATCATCGCTATGACAGATAAGTCAAAGGGAACAAGAGGCGGAATCTCTGCTTTTATCGTAGAAAAAGGTTTCGAAGGTTTCTCAATCGGTAAAACAGAAGACAAATTAGGTATCCACGCTTCATCAACAACAGAACTTATCATGCAGGATTGTATCGTTCCAAAGGAAAACCTCCTTGGTAAAGTAGGCGACGGCTTCAAAGTTGCATTATCAACACTGGACGGCGGACGTATCGGTATCGCTTCACAGGCTCTCGGTATTGCACAGGGCGCATTCGACGTAACAGTTGAATACATGAAGGCTAGAAAACAGTTCGGTAAATCATTAAGCAAATTCCAGGCTCTCCAGTTTGAAATGGCTGCAATGAAGACACAGATCGAAGCTGCAAGACTTCTTATCTACAAAGCTGCTGACATGAAAGACAAGCACCTTGATTATTCAGAAGCAAGTGCTATGGCTAAGTTATTTGCAGGTGAAACAGCTATGCATGTAACAACAAAGGCTGTACAGTTCCACGGCGGTTATGGTTATACAGTAGATTATCCGGTTGAAAGAATGATGAGAGACGCTAAGATTACAGAAATCTATGAAGGTACATCAGAAGTTCAGAAAATCGTTATCGCTGGCAAAATCTTCGGAAAGAAATAAGAATAGGAGGAATACGAAATGGCATATAAAATTATCGTATGCGCAAAGCAGGTTCCTGATACAAATGAAATCAAAACAAATCCTGAAACAGGAACACTTATCAGAGACGGCGTACCAAGTATCTTAAATAATGACGATGCTAACGCATTAGAAGAAGCTTTAAAAATTAAGGATGCTCATCCTGGAACAGTAATCACAGTAGTAACAATGGGTCCTCCACAGGCAGACGTTATGTTGAAAGAATGTCTCGCTATGGGAGCTGACGATGCTATCCTCTTATCAGACAGAGCACTCGGCGGTTCAGATACATGGGCAACATCAAATGCTATTTCAGCAGGTATCAGAAAAGCTGCTGAAAAAATGGGCGGATATGATATCATCTTCGCAGGCAGACAGGCTATCGACGGTGACACAGCTCAGGTTGGTCCACAGATCGCTGAAAAATTAGGCGTACCACAGGTTTCATACGTTAAGAAATTTGAGCTTGACGGCAACAAAGTAACAGTAGAAAGAGCTCTCGAAGACGGTTACGAAGTAATTGAACTCCAGACACCTTGCCTGCTTACAGCTATCAAAGAACTCAACACTCCGAGATATATGTATATCAGAGGAATCTATGAAGCTGAAAAAGCTGAAATCTCTGTTTGGAATGCAGACGATATCGGTGTTGATAAGGAAAAAGAAGTTGGTCTCAGACCATCTCCAACAAACGTATTCAAATCATTCACACCTAAGCCAAAGGGAGCAGGACAGAAAGTTGCCGGCGACACAGAAAAAGAAATTGCTAAGAACCTGCTTATTAGCTTAAAAGACAAGAATATTATTTAATAAGGAGGAAGTAAACAGACATGGCTATCGATTTTAATGATGTTAAAAATATTTGGGTTTATGCTGAACAGAGACACGGTAAACTCATGAACGTAGCCCTCGAACTCATCGGTGAAGGTTACAGATTATCAAGAGAAATGCCTGAAGGTACAAAAGTATGCGGTCTCCTCGTAGGTGACGAAGCTGACGTTAAGCCTTTAGAAGCTGAATTATTTGCTTATGGCGCTGACGAAGTATACACACTGGCAGATCCTCTTCTCAAGCAGTATACAACAGACGGTTATACAAAAGTTATCACAGACGCTATCGAAGAAATCAAACCTGAAATCGTTCTCTTCGGTGCTACACATATCGGAAGAGACTTAGCTCCAAGAGTAGCTGCAAGATTAAACACAGGTCTGACAGCTGACTGCACAAGACTTGACGTAGACATGAACAACTACATCAACTTCCTCGAAGCTAAGACAACATGTAAGACAGCTGACCTCGTTCCGGGTAACCCTGCTTATACAAAAGGCGAAGGTCTCTTAAAGCAGACTCGTCCTGCATTCGGCGGTAACCTCATGGCTACAATCATCACACCGAGAACAAGACCTACAATGTCAACAGTAAGACCTGGCGTTATGAAGAAGAGAGAAAAGGACGAATCACTTACAGGTACAGCTATCAATGTTCCTGTTAAACTCGCTGCTTCCGACATCAAGGTTACAGTTAAAGAAGTTGTTAAGGCTACAAAAGAACTCGTTTCATTAACAGACGCTGAAATCATCTGCTCAGGCGGAAGAGGACTTGGCGGACCTGAAGGTTTCAACCTTATCAAAGAATTCGCTGACAAAGTTGGCGGTGTTGTAGGTTCATCAAGAGCAGCTGTAGATGCCGGCTGGATCGATCATTCACATCAGGTTGGTCAGACAGGTACAACAGTTAAGCCTAAGATCTATTTCGCATGTGGTATTTCAGGTGCTATCCAGCACTTAGCAGGTATGCAGACATCAGATTGCATCGTTGCTATCAACAAAGATCCTGATGCTCCTATCTTCGAAGTTGCTGACTATGGTATCGTTGGTGACCTCTATAAGGTTATTCCACAGATCATTGCTGAATGGGACAATGCTGATGCTCTTTTAGCTGCTGCAACAAAATAAATCCTTTTTAGTTAAGTAATAATAAAACCGGAGGCGATTATTCGTCTCCGGTTTTTAACACAGTTAAAACCGGTCTTTATGACCTCCGCAGCCCTGAACAAGTCCGTCTACAGGATATGTACAGAAAAATCATATGCTGACGACCTTCAAGCGCAGACAGAGCTTAGAATCGCTACGTCCGATTATGAGCGCGAGCGTTTCCGAAGTATACAGTCGCTTCGAATCTAATTAATACAATACTAAATCTATAATTGTTTCTCAACGGCTGTGAATAGTAACAATAAATCAAAAATTAGTCAATCTTTTCCTTGACAATCATATAATATAGTGGTAATATAAACGAGTCAGCAAAAGTGACGAGCATCCTTAGCTCAGTTGGTAGAGCACCTGACTCTTAATCAGGGTGTCCGGGGTTCGAGCCCCCGAGGGTGTACCAAATAAGAATCCTGCAATGAAAATTTGCAGGATTTTTTACTATATCATACCAAAAACAAAGGAGTACGGTATATGGACATGTTCATTAAAGACGGTGAATTGCCTGAAAATTTACTTAAAAAAAAGAATAAAACAGACACCGAAGAAACAGCCGAATCGGATAAAGCTGCGGAAGATACCGCTTCGGATCAGATTGTGGAAAAACCATTATCTGAATACACAAATGAAGACTGGTATGCAAAATACCCCAAACCCGATATTATGGACAGATTTAAGGTTCATGTTATTGACACCCTGTCCTTTTTCATTCCCGGTGCCCTTATATACTATTTTCTGATACCGAATACGGAATTTGAACTTACCGGATTTTTATTTGTACTGTTTTTTGCTATATATCTAAATGCCGCAATATTTCTGACCTGGATTGAATTATACTTCACTAACGGATACACTCTGGGAAAATATATTTTCAAACACCGGGTATTCCGGATGGACGGAGAAAGGCTGACATTTAGAGATGTATTCGTCCGTAATTTTCTAATCAAAGCCTTCTGTGACTGGGCTTCATTCGGTATGCTGAATATAATATCTATAATTATTGCCTATCTGAGGCCATACACAAGGGCTGTTCACGATGTTGCGGCAAATACCATCACGGTGGATGTAAGAATAGTTGAACCGAAACCCGAGAAAAGATATGAATTTAAGTAGAAAATACCATACATTAACAGAAATTTGTAACATTATTGACATTTATATTGTTTCCTGTTGTGGTATAATATACAGGTATATAGATTCATGTATATAAAAGGATTATATTGCGAGAGGGGATAAAATGAAATCTTTTTTCAGAACATGTATCGTCACCATGATATTATTTACAGTTGTTTTCGTTGCAACAAGTTCATGGTGGGATGATATTAAAGACAGAACACTATTTAAAAGCGAGGTTAATTTATCTGAAGAAATGCCTGTAATGATAGACAAAAACAGTCCTTTCTTCCAGTCTTTTACTGAAGCAAACAGACTTAATATTCTGCTTATGGGAATAAATACAAATCTTGCAGACACGATTATGCTTGTATCTTATGATATGGACACTGATTATATATATATTATTTCTATTCCGCGAGATACTTATTATCCGAGGGAAGGGGTCAGCGGTGCCGCTCAGAAGAAAATTAACAGCACTTACAGCATAAACGGTCCTCTGAGCCTTGCAACGGCCGTAAGCGATTTACTGCAGGGTATTCCTATCAACTGCTATATGAAGATAGATTATGAGGGAGTAAAGAACATTGTAGATGCAATGGGAGGCGTACCTATGAATGTTCCTTTCCACATGCATTATACAGATCCGTATGACAAACCGCCTCTTTACATTGATATCCCGGAAGGTTATCAGGTTCTTGACGGAGAAACCGCAATGAAATTTATCAGATTCAGAAAAGGTGACAGCGGTTACAGCGGTTATCCGGAAGGAGATATCGGAAGAATAAAAACTCAGCAGGAATTCATGAAATCGGCATTTAAACAGGCTCTCGGCTTAAATATTGTCAGTGTTGCCCGATCCGTGCTTCAGAATGTTGAATCTGATGTTGACGTGAAAACAGTTGTATCAATAGTAAAAAAAGCCACCGACTTATCTACCGACAAAATAATCACATATACTCTGCCGGGTGAAGCAAGAACCGGAGACGGAGGTCTTTCATTCTGGTATCCGGACGAAGAACAGATTAAACAGATGCTTACAGAAATTTATACTCCGGTAAACAATACCTCAACGGCCCAGGAGGAGGCTCCTGCCGCATAACCATGTAAAAAAGAAGGGTTCTCCCTTCTTTTTTTATATTAAAATGATATTTCATATTAATTACATAAAATTGTATTATTATTACTTTTTATTAATCTGATAGAATATGATTTAATAATATGATAAAATATTTATACAAAGCAGATTTTTACTCTATAAAGGAGAACAGATATGAAAAACAGAAGAATTATTATACCGGTAATATCAATTATTTTTATTTTTTTATTCGGATCCACTTTTTCTTATGCCGGAAACGCCCTGAGTAACGGATGGGGTGTTGCGTCCTGGTACTGCGAGAAGGCATCATCTGACATTCAGATAGATGAAGATGCGCTCAGTCTTGAATTGATCGGCAAATGCAATAAAATGTGGAATCTCGATTCCGTGGATCAGTGGACAACGGATCAGTATGAGCAGTATTCCTCTATGTTTGAAGAGGCAATTAAAACCACTTTGGACGATTATAATAAGAAAAATATAAAATATAATGTGGCAGTTGCCTTTTCCATGCCTGAGGATCAGAATTATCTTAAGGATTATATAAAAAACTGCAGACCTTATGTATATTTTGTTAAAGACGGAAAAACCTGTTCCAGAACTCCCATAATACTTACAGAAGGTGATAATGAATATGCATATGCTTTTGTCACACTTTCAGGCTACGGAAATTATGAGGGAATGATATGTCATAATGATAAGGACGGGATTCCTACAGCTCAAAACGAAAAATATGACACTTTATCCACCATATCCATATCTGTCTACGATAACGGAATCAAATGCCAGTATGCAAATAAAATGAACGAAGATCTCATAAACAGAATAAAGTCTATCAGTAATAATAAAGAATACATTAACGGGTACAAGGATGTCAACTCAAACAGCTGGTATTATGATTCGGTAATGGATACATCCGAAAAAAATCTGCTCAAAGGTAATGACGGGTATTTCTATCCGGAAAAAAATCTGTCATATGCCGAAGCAATTACAATAGCGGCAAGAATTAATGCCATGTTTAATAATGAAAATCCCGAAACCGTCTTTCAGAACAACCTTTCTCCATGGTATACATCGTATTTGAATTACTCTGAAAATCATGGGATTCCGTGTTCATATGAAAACTATAACGATACTGTTACGAGAGAGGAATTCGTTCATATTCTATACTATTCCGTTCCGAAGGAATATTATAAAGACGAAGTGAAACTGATAGAAATCCCGGATATTTCAGCTGAATCTCCATACTGTGATGAAATATATACATTATATAAATCCGGAATAATCAGCGGCAGCGATGAAAACGGAAACTTTCTTCCGCAGAACAAAATCAGAAGATGTGAGGCATCGTCCATTATCAGTAAATTATTAAAAGAATTGAATTAAAATAGTAACAGCATTGAAATTTATGTATCAATGC
>DCHZ01000013.1:0-59533 GCA_002315385.1 Firmicutes bacterium UBA1739
CGACGATGTTTTCCTTTGCCACAAGGCCGGTAATAGATGCGACAGCCGCTTGCCACGTTCCCCATCCGAGAGGTGCGAATATCCAGGCAATCGCTCCGCCGATAGCGGCAAGAATGGACTGATCAAGTTCCTCCTCACCGAGCATACGGAAGCCGTCGGACGTAAATCCGAAATAGGTGGTGAACCAAACGAGAATGGTCGAGAGAAGGATGATCGTGCCCGCCTTCTTGATGAACGACCAGCCACGCTCCCACATCGAACGCAGAACGTTTTTCAGTGTAGGCAGATGATAAGCCGGAAGCTCCATAACGAACGGAGCGGGATTGCCGGCAAACATTTTTGTCTTTTTCAGCATGATGCCGGAGGTGATGATAGCGAGCATACCGATGAAGTATGCTGAGGTTGCCACCCACGCAGATCCTCCGAAAATCGCGCCGGCAATCATTGCGATAAACGGCACTTTTGCTCCGCACGGGATAAAGGTGGTGGTCATAATGGTCATACGGCGGTCACGCTCGTTTTCGATCGTGCGGGATGCCATAATACCGGGAATACCGCAGCCGGTACCGATCAGCATAGGAATAAAGGATTTGCCGGACAGACCGAACTTGCGGAACACACGGTCAAGCACGAATGCAATTCGTGCCATATAGCCGCATGCTTCGAGGAATGCAAGCATCAGGAACAGCACCAGCATCTGCGGAACGAATCCGAGCACTACACCGACGCCTGCAACGATACCGTCAAGCACCAAGCCACGCACAACGGCGCCCGCACCGTCCTCTGATACGTTCATAGTGTTCAGCAGATTTTCAACAAGCACGGGAACACCGGGCACCCACACGCCGTAGTCGGCGGGATCGGGCTCCTCACCATATTGTTCGATCACCGAAAGAGCGTCTTTATAGTCATTCTGCGTTGCCGTTGCAGTTTCTACTGCAAGTGTTTCTTCATCTTCGATCTCATAGGTGAAGTCCCCTGTCGGTGCGGAGCCATTTTCTTCGATATAAGCTTCATAACCGTCAACGATCAGCGAAGCGTTGTTGTATTCCTCTGCTGCTTCTTCGTAAGCGGATGATCCGATACCGAATAAATGCCAGCCGTCACCGAACAAACCGTCGTTTGCCCAGTCAGTCGCTGCCGAACCAACGCCGACCATCGAGATCCAATATACAAGGAACATAATGATAGCGAAAATCGGCAGTCCGAGCCAGCGGTTGGTAACGACCTTGTCGATTTTATCGGAAGAGGTCAGCTTTCCGGCGCTTTTCTTTTTGTAGCATGCCTTCAGAACAGAGGATATGTAGAGATAGCGTTCATTGGTGATAATGGATTCTGCGTCGTCGTCCATTTCCTCCTCTGCCGCTTTGATGTCGTTTTCGATGTGTGCCATCGTTTCTTTGGGGATGCTCAGTTTTTCAAGCACTTTGTCATCGCGCTCAAAAATCTTGATGGCATACCAGCGCTGCTGCTCTTCAGGCAGACCGTGAACGGCGGCCTCCTCAATGTGTGCGATCGCGTGCTCCACCGTGCCGGAAAAGGTGTGCTGTGGCACAGTCTTCGTGCTTCTTGCCGCCTCAATTGCCGCCTCTGCCGCTTCCGTGATGCCGGTCTCCTTAAGTGCAGAGATCTCTACGATTTTGCATCCGAGCTGTCGGGAGAGTTCTGATGTGTCGATTTTATCGCCGTTTTTTCTGACAATATCCATCATATTGATGGCGATGACCACCGGGATGCCAAGCTCCGTGAGCTGTGTGGTCAGATAAAGATTACGCTCCAGGTTCGTACCGTCGATAATATTTAGAATGGCGTCCGGGCGCTCTCCAATCAGATAGTTACGAGCAACAACCTCTTCAAGTGTGTAAGGTGAAAGTGAATAAATTCCGGGCAGGTCGGTGATGATAACATCATTGTGCTTTTTCAGCTTGCCTTCCTTTTTTTCAACGGTAACTCCCGGCCAGTTTCCGACGAACTGATTGGAACCGGTAAGCGCATTGAACAACGTGGTCTTACCACAGTTCGGGTTACCCGCAAGGGCGATTTTGATTTCCATAGTTAGTTCCTTTCTTTGACAGTTAGCCGCAGTTAACTGCTGTTCAAAAAAATAATTTGTTATTGGACTTCAATCATTTCGGCATCCGCTTTCCGCAGGGAAAGCTCGTAGCCGCGCACGGTAATCTCAATGGGATCGCCGAGAGGAGCGACCTTACGAACATATACTTCGGTGCCCTTCGTAATGCCCATATCCATAATGCGCCGTTTTACCGCTCCTTCACCGTGAAGTTTCATAACGTAGACGGTATCGCCGATTTTTGCCTCTTTCAGAGTTTTCATACTGTTTCTTCCTTTCCAGATACTGTACACAACCGCAAAAACGGTGTTATACCATGATTTTTCTTGCCATCTCTTCGCTGATGGCGACCCTCGATTCTTTTACATTGACGATTACGTTTCCGCCGAGTGATGTAATAACGGTAACGTTTCCGCCGACGACAAATCCGAGGTTTTCCAAGTGCTTCTTAACCTCCGGACTGCCGCCGATTTTTTTGACTGTATTCTCTTCACCTATACCGGCAAGTGCTAACGGCATCATATATCCACCTCCGAGCGGTTAGTGTTGGCTAACTCACTGTCTTAAATCAGGGTTAGCAGTTACCCTCTGCTAACCTACGTGTATATTATAGTTACCTATGGGTAACTTGTCAAGTGGTTTTAGAAATTTTCTCAAGAAAATTCAGCCCATATCTTGGTTACCCTTGATTTATCATTCATAATATGATATAATATTTTATCTTAAAATGGTGGTGAAAACGATGTCTCTTCAGGAATCCGGCGAAATGTATCTTGAAACGATACTGATCCTTTCTAAAAAAAATAACGTTGTTCGGGCGATTGATATTGCCGAGCATATGGGATATTCCAAGCCGGCTGTTAGCCGTGCCCTTGGGAAGCTCCGGGAGGATAAACTGATTATCACCGACAGGGATGGGTACATTGCGTTCACCGAAAACGGACGTTCGCTTGCGGAAAAAGTGTATCACAAGCACGTTCTTCTTACAGAATTCTTTATGCGGCTCGGCGTTGATGAAGAAACAGCATCTGCTGATGCCTGCCGGATCGAACACGTAATCAGCGACAAAACTTTTGAGGCAATGATAAAGCACGCAAAAGGACGACAGTAATAGAAAAGTCAGATAAGAATTACGATTCTTGTCTGACTTTTTTGCTTTGGGATTATAGCCACTTATCTTCTTTCAGTGCTTTACGTAGTTTGTCTATCGCTCCACGGTAGATGCGATCAGCGGAAGACGGAACAATGCCGTGCTCACCGGCAAGGTCTATGAACGCTATTTCTTTGAACTCGCGCTTCACCTTTTTGCCGTTTATGATCTCTACATAACGTGTACTCCAACAGTTTTCACAGAAGCCGAGGTGTTCGGCAACAATGGCACGTTCACGGTATTCCAGATTGTCGAATGCTTCACAGAGGATTTTCAGCCGCCGTTCGTGGTAAAACATCCGGGACGGCTCGGTAGTGGTATCAACAGTCACATCCTCCGCACTTTCTTCACCGTCCTCGTCGGCGTACTGGCGGTAGAACTCCGCGAACATCATATTGCGAACGCCGCCGGTAATTATCTTTTTCGCTGTTTTTGCTTTGCGCCCAATGGCAAGGGCAATTTTATTTATGGTTTCATCATCGCTCTTGTAGCCGTATTCGGCATAGAGAGCCATTGCTTTACGCAGCAGCGAATATTCGGCATCCGTCGGAACGCTGTACCCGGTGCGCATTGTACGGATATAATCATCAATCGCCCGTTTGGTATAGTGCGCCTGAAAAGAATTAAAAGAAGCACCTTTTTCGGGATCGTAATTTTGCAGAGCTTGAAGCAGTCCGAAAACGAAGGCGGACTTCATATCCATAAAATGCCCTTGCATAGCGTATTCCTGCACATATCCCTTTATCTTTTCGTTGATATATTTCTCATTGTAGTGCAGATACCACGAAAAATATTTATCGTCCTTTTCGGCAAGGTATCGTTCAATATATTCCTGCGGCGGCATCTTCGGCGGTGCCGGTGTCAGTTGGTAGCTATATAATTCCTTTTCCCACGCCTTCATCGGCACTCACCTCCTTTTGCCTTTAGCGGGTTATTTCATTCGTTTATCGGTATCGGCGTATAGCTTGCCGCGCTCCATATCAGCGATATACTGATTTGCGGCGTAGACCGGATCACTCGCCGCAAGTTGTTTATGCTCCTTCGCCAGCGCTTTGGCGGCAGCGGCAAATTCCTTTGTGATTGTGCCGCGCAGCGCCTCAACGCGGATAGCACCGCACCGGGAATTATAGCGGACGGTGATCGGATCGTTGGCGGCAAGCTCTTTTCTTTTCTGCTGTGCCGCAAGATTGCGGCAGGTGATCTTTTTTCCTCTCCACAGTTCGGTTGCCCATCCTCCGCAGTACATTGTCTGTCGTGCGGAAGTCATGACAAAGTATCTGTGACACATCTGGCACCGACGGGGATAGTGCCCGTTCTGCAATCCTTCAAAGAAATCGGTCAGCACAAAGCTGTAATAGCTCTTGAAATGCAGCCGCCGTGCTACCGTTGCCGTTTTGCTTCGGCTGGATTTTTTCAGAGGCACGTATTCCGTTGTTACATCAAAGGGAGCAGAGCCGAAAATATCTATGGCTATCGGCAAAAGGTGTTCCTCGTCAAGGTGCTCGGCTTCATAGGTACGCTTTTCAAATTGCCGCAGTTTCTTTGCGGCATCTGCCACATCGTTACCGAGCCGGTCATAAAAATCGAGCGTTGCAAGAATGTTCTGCAACAGTTTTTCGGTTTCTTCACAGAAATCTTCATCATACCCTTTCGGAAAATGACCGGCGAAGATATATCCAAAATCCATATTTGCCGTAAGCGCCCGCTGACGGAAATATTCGCAAAGGTTTTCTGCCGTTTCCTCCGTACACAGTTCCTCTATTCTGCCCAGCTCGCCCTGTATATCTAATTCGGAAAACGGGCGGAGCTTCGGCAGGAGCGTAAGGATATATCTGATCTCGTCTCCGGCTTTCATATAGGTGGCGGTATCGAGGAAACCGGTACGGAGCTGCTTTGCCGTATTCCAATTCTCCGTGCGGAACACCGCAAGCCGGGCGGCGAACTCGTCCTTATCGTATTCGTTCATCAGTTGAGCAGCGTAATATCCGGCTTCTTTTCCTTTGCCGCCGAGATACACTCTGCCGTCACGGTATGACGCCGTAAAATAACTGATTTTTTCGATCATACTACCACCTCCCACTCTAAATTCTATCACAAGTAGTGTCCAATAAATGACCCATTAAAAAATTCGAGAGAAAAAACAGAAAATTTTTCTCGGATGTTGCAGATTTTAATTGGAAAATTCAAGTCAGATACGCAAAACCTTTGTTATTACAGCTTTTTCAGCGTGTTGCGTTTATGTACTTTTACTTGTTGCTCTGTCTAAAACAAACTGCGCTTTCTGCGGTATTATATAAGTGTAAGGCAGTTGAGCCGTCGGGAAACCGGCGGCTTTTTTGCTGCCCGGATTTCAGAACGAAGGAGGTGATGTGTTTGATTCTGAAACTAAACCCAAAACAGTCGGCAAAGGTTAGAAGGCTTGCCCGCAGAGAATGCTGCAACTGCGTGGACGGCAACTGCCTTTTGCTGGACGATGGCGAAGAATGTAAATGTGTACAGCTCATTTCCCGATACGGGATTTACTGCAACTATTTCCTCAAGGCGGTACTGCCCACCGAAAAGGAACTCTATGATGAAATTTTGCAGCAGAACAAAAATAGATAACTGCTCCCACATTTTGCGGTTATCCATCAAAACGACATCCCGGAGAGACGGGAAGAAAGAGGAAAATCATTATGAAACAATTCAAAGAAAAACTGATCGTTGGAATCGATCACGGTTACGGTAATATCAAGACCGCAAGCCACTGCTTCAAAACCGGCATTATGGGATTTGATGCCGAGCCGCTGTTTACCAAAGATATGCTGGAATACGGCGGACGGTACTATCTCATCGGCGAAGGGCACAAGGAGTTCCTGCCGGATAAGATCAAGGATGAGGACTATTATCTTCTCACCCTTGTGGCGATTGCGGTGGAGCTGAAAGACAAAGGGCTGACGGAGGCAGACGTTGTCATCGCCGCCGGGCTTCCGCTCACTTGGACAAGCGGGCAGAAAGCAGAATTTGCTGCCTACCTTTCCAAAAATGAGGAGGTCAGCTTCACCTATCAGCACACGGATTATCATATCCGTATCTCCGGCGTAAGAATCTATCCGCAGGGCTATGCCGCCGTTGCAGAGTTCGTTACCACAATGAAAGGTCTTTCCGTTGTAGCGGATATCGGCAACGGGACAATGAACACGCTGTTTCTTACGAACGGCAGACCGATGAGCAGTAAGATGTACACCGAAAAGTTCGGCACCTATCAGTGTACCCTTGCGATCCGTGAGGAATTTATGCAGAAAAACCGCCGTGAGATCAATGACGTGATCATTGACGAGGTATTGCAGAACGGCACGGCGGACATTCCAACCGCCGATCTCAAGATCATCAAGACAACGGCAACGGAATATGTGAAAGACATTTTCCGCCGTCTGCGTGAGCACGGCTACGATGAAGGCACAATGACACTGTATATCACCGGTGGAGGCGGTTGCCTTGTGAAGAACTTTGCCAAATGCAATCCCGACCGTGTGAAATTCGTGGACGATATCTGCGCCGCCGCAAAGGGATACGAGTATATGGCGGAGCTGCAGCTGAAGGCGGATGAGAGACCATGAGCAATCATTACCGACTGAATGTGCGCTTTGATCTGGACGATGAAGCCCAGCGCCGTGCCGCCGAGTATCTTGCCGAACTGAATAATCAGAAATGTAAATCCCGAAACCGCTTCATTGTTGAGGCGGTTATTTCATTTATGGAACACCAAAACAGCGACCGGGATTTTACACTTGATGATGTTCGGCAGGTGTTTCGGGAGGAACTGTCAGAGGTTTCGTTTGTCGCACCGGCTACGGTGGAATATATGACGGCAGACACGGAACTGACGGAGGAACAGCGGGCGGAGAACGACGAAAATGTCCTCTCCGATCTGTCTGCCTTTTTCTGAGCCAAAAGCCGCCAATTATGGCTCAAATGCGAAAGAATCACGAAATATCTGAGCCATCGTGGCTCAAACGAGAGATACGCCCCGACCGGGAGAACGGAAGATATTACGGGACTATCGTCATTGTTATGTGACGGTACTCGCCACACAGAAACGCTTCTGTTTATCCCATACGGGGTGTGTCTCACACCGTATCAAGCAGGGAAAAAATATATATTTTTTCCGTTCAGAGCCGACTGCTTTCGGCTCCATCTTTAGGGGCAAAGCCCCTAACACCCCATAGCAAAGGAGGATTAAAAAATATGGGTAGTAAAAAATCAAAGAACGGTATCTTCTTTGAGGCGACCGAAGCACAGAAAAGGAAGATCAAGAAGAACGCCGCACTCTGCGGAATGCGAAAAGGCGAATATATTTTAAGAAGGGCGCTCGGCTATGAACCCAAAGCGGTTCAGCCGGACGTCTTTTATCATTTCCACAAAGATCTATGCGACCTTCTCAATAAGGATCTTTCGCGCGAAACGGAAGCGGCGGCACTGAAATTGTTCGACGAAATCTACGCCGAACTGATCGACGACCGAAAACAGCCGCCTAACGAAATCATACGGGAGGTGACGCAATGGCAACCACCGGACTATGGCCCGTCAAGTGCCGATTAAAGGACGTGCTGGATTATGCCAACAACCCCGATAAGACAACGGCACAGAACGATCTCGACCGTGATCTGTACGCCACGCTGACCTATGCCGGAAACGATGAAAAGACCGATCAGCAGATTTATGTTGATGCTATCAACTGTCCGAAACAAAGAGCATATCAGGCGATGATGGCAGTCAAACGTCGTTTTGGAAAACTCGGCGGGAACGTAGCGTATCACGGGTATCAAAGCTTTCAGACCGGCGAGGTCACGCCGGAGGAGGCCCTTGCCATTGGCAGAGAGACTGCCTATCGAATGTGGGGTGACAAATATCAGGTACTCGTCACCGTCCATCTGAATACGGATAACCTGCACTGTCATTTTGTTGTAAACAGCGTTTCCTTCAAGGATGGCAACAAGTTCGGAAACCATCAGAAGGATCATATCCGGCTGAGGGAAATTTCTGATCAGGTCTGCCGGGAATACGGCATATCCGTACTTGAAAATTCAAGCTTTTGGAAAGGACAAAGCCGTGGTGCTTACTGGTACAAGAAGAACGGAGGCATGACGCACCGGGATATGCTCAAATACGATATTGAGTACGTTCTTCCGACCTGCGGCTCGATAAAAGATTTCCGTTATCAGATGGAAGCTCTCGGCTATACCTTCGGACGCACGGATGAGTATTACGCTCATACCACAATAACGGCTCCCGGATGGAAACGCCCCATCCGTTTGGATTCTCTCGGCTATTCAAGAGAAGTACTGGAGGATCGTATCCGTGCCAATTGGGATCAGGGCGTTGAATTCTATGCAATTCTCTCACAGCGGATACAGAAATGGCGGACAACGGCGTTGGAGGATGAGATAAATCGCCTGGAATTTGCCGTCGAACACAGCTACGATACCGTGACCATTTTGGTGGACACCTTGTTTCTTATCCTCATTACCGTTTTGCAGATGGCAGAAGACCTGATGTCACCTGACCTGCGGCACGAGGCAAGAAATATCGAGCAGTACGTCAGTGACTACCGCTTTCTGCAGCGGGAGGAAATCCACACGATTCCGCAGTTAGAACAAAGTATATCCACTGCCAAAGAACAAATATCCGCTTTGGAAACCGAGCGTTCCAAAGCAGACAACGCCCGCCGCCGAGCGCACACCCCCGAAGATGTACAATTCGCAAAGGATGAGCGCAAGGCGATCACCGAAAAAATACGCCCACTTCGTGACAAAGTGAAGCGAGCCGAAAAGATTATGGAGAAATCCCCACACCTATATGAGCTTTTGCAATCGGAACTTGATGTAGAGCGTCAAGCCGGTGCAAGGGCAAGAAACAAAAATAAAGAATGGAGTAGATAAATTTATGAATAACAATACTATGAAAACGCCGGTAGCCATTCCGGTATCCAAATTACACCCCTTTGAGGGACACCCGTACAAGGTACTCGACAATGAAGAAATGAATACGCTGATTGAAAGCATCCAAACGCAGGGCATTCTTTCGCCACTGATCGTCCGACCTATTGAAAACACGACAGATGAATATGAGGTCGTAAGCGGACATCGCCGCTTACACGCCGCAGTGAAGGCAGGGCTGGAAACAGTTCCTGCCTTTATTTATGCCCTCGACAGGGATGCCGCCGCCATTGCCGTGGTAGACAGCAATCTGCACCGTGAGCATATCCTGCCGTCTGAAAAAGCGTTTGCGTACAAGATGAAACTGGATGCGATGAATCATCAGGGTGTCACTTGTGGACAAGTTGGCCACAAGTCCCGTGACGATATATCCGAAACGGAAAGTGGTCGTACCGTCCAGCGCTATATCCGCCTTACTCATCTCATCCCCGAATTACTCGAATGGATGGATGAAGGCAAAATGGCGCTGTCCGTAGGTGTCGAACTGTCCTTCCTCAGCGACTAAGCGCAGTACGGCGTTTTAGAGGAATGTGAGCTTTACGACTGCACCCCGTCCTATTCGCAGGCTTTTCGTATGAAAAAACTATATACCGCTGGACAACTCTCCCGCTACGAGATTTCCAAAATGCTCTCGCAGGAGAAACCGAATCAGCGGGAGACGTTGAAAATCCCTATGGATAAGCTCCGTGACCGTCTGCCGCAAAATCTGTCTGTGCAAGAACAGGAGGATTTCATCTTGAAGGCAGTGGATTACTACAAGAGATATTTACAGCGTCAGCGAGAAAATTCGAGATAAGGGAGGAATGATGATGAGAAATATACCGCTTTATATTACCGGCGGCGGAAGAATTGCCGACGGTGAAATTAACAGTTATGCCGATAAAGTAAAACCTATTCCGGTTGACGGACAGCTTGGCTACCCCGTTCAATATATTCCGAAAAAGATGGTGCTTTCAAAAGAAATCGGCAAAACCGTTTACGATGTTACCGCCGATTTTGACACTGACGGCAAACAGTCACTTTTACAGCAGTTTATGCAGCTTATTTTAGAACAGCCGCATATTTGAAAAAACGCGCCGGGCATTGTAGAATTAAAACACTCGCAATGCTCGGCTTTTTTAGGCGTAACGCCGGAAAGGAGACTTTATGAAGAAAGTCGAGAAGAAAAACTTATTAACGGCTCTTTATTGCCGTCTTTCTGTCGATGATTTTGATGAAAAAGACAAGAAGAAAAATAAAGAAGAACTGGAATCAAACAGTATCACGCACCAAAAACAGATTTTGGAGGACTACTGCAAAAAGCAAGGCATACGAAATTATCGCTTCTTTACGGATGACGGCATTTCCGGCACGACCTTTGACAGACCGGGCTTTCGGGAAATGGAAGAAATGATTGAAAACGGGCTTATCGGTACCGTCATCGTAAAAGATCTGTCCCGTTTCGGTCGTGACCACGTTTTCAGCGGTTATTATACGCAGATGAAATATCCGTCACTCGGCGTAAACTTTATCGCAATTCAGGACAATGTCGATATTGAAAAAGGTACCGGCGTTGAAATGATGCCGATTCAGAATGTGTTCAATGAGTGGCACGCACAGCAGACCTCCAAGAAAATCCGTGCTGTGTGGCAGAACAAGCGTGATCGCG
Organism: Firmicutes bacterium UBA1739; assembly: GCA_002315385.1. Lineage (GTDB taxonomy): Bacteria > Bacillota > Clostridia > Peptostreptococcales > Anaerovoracaceae > UBA1739. The sequence continues at coordinate 10,848 of DCHZ01000013.1, forward strand.
GCGAAAGGGTATCTCCGACTGTTCCGTTTGGTTACAAAAAGGCGAAGAAGGATCCGCAATGGTATATTGACGAACCGGCGGCGGAAGTTGTACGGTATATCTTCAGGCTTTTCATTGAAGGTCTCGGTCCGAATCAAATTGCGAAAAGGCTGAGGGAAGAAAAATATGTTACCCCGACAGAGTATTTATATGCCAACGAACGGGGAGCAAGCAACCCTCGCCCGATTGATCCGTATGGATGGGATCAGACAGCTATTCGGTATATTTTGGACAACCGTCAATACACCGGATGCACCGTAAATGCCAAAAGCAGTATTGTCAGCTATAAGGTTCATAAGAAAATCGAGTTCGACGAATCCGAGTGGCAGGTAATCCCGAACACACAGGAAGCAATCATTGATGAGGAAACCTTCAATATTGCTCACGAAATGAGGCAGAGCCGCCGAAGAAATACGGCAACGGGGCGTAAGAGTATGTTCAGCGGACTGGTGTTTTGCGGCGACTGCGGTTCTAAACTCTATTTTGCCGCATCTAAAAGCATAAACGAAAAACAGGAGTTTTTCCGATGCTCTGGTTACAAGGACAAGCCCGGCAGCTGTTCGATTCATTATATCCGGAATGTAGTCCTTTATGAATTGGTGCTTGATACCGTGAAAAAGGTTGCTAGATATATTTCCGAATACGAGCCGGTGTTTCTTTATCTGTATGCCAAAAATCATAAATTGGCGGCGGCAAAGGAACTGAAAACTGCAAAATTGAAATTGGAACAGGCAAAAAAGCGCATCGGAGAATTGGATAAGCTTATCAAATCTACCTTTGAACAGTTTATTCTCGGAAATCTAGAGGAAGAACGCTACAAGGCATTGGTTGCAGATTATGAGGAAGAACAACGAACAGTAAAAGAATTTGTTTCCGAGTCCGAAGCAGCAGTTCAGACGGCAAAAGAGGAATCTGTTGACTTAAAAGTTTTCCTTGATGCAATTCGGGAATGCACCGATATTAATGAACTGACGCCAACGCTTGTAAATACGCTGATAAAGAAAATCGAGGTATTCAACAGCGTGAAAGGTACAGACGGAAAAAAGCATGTTCCGATTGCAGTTCACTTCCGTGCGGTTGGGATTATAACAATTCCCGATGAAAAGGAACTGATTGAAGCAATGAATGAAATGAGCAAAAGTCCTGTAAATGTGGCTTAAAACAAGAAAAAACGGTGTAACCCTTTCGGATTACACCGTTCCCCTCCTGCGACTGTCCTTTAGAACACACCGCAGAGTCTTCCTTCTTTTAAATATTTTTTCACATCATTATTGCAGCTTTCGAAGCGAATACTTTCGCCGATGTAAAGTCAATATCAGGCCTGAAATCCTGCATATTTAATTGCCATTGCCATATTTCTGCTGCTGTATTCCTCTTTAAGCTGTCTCATATTTTCACGCATCTCTTCAATTGCACTGTCCGAAAACTGCATAACCAAATTGTCCGGGTCAGAGGTATCTATAAGCATTCCTATATTATTCCGAAGTACAAAATCGGTATTCCCTTCTTCCTGGGAAAGAAACGGTTTAAAAAGCAGAAGCGGTGTTTCTGAATGAATTGCTTCAAAAACGGTTATTCCGCCTGCCTTTGTGATTAATATATCAGCCGCTCTCATATAATCATCCACATTATCAATAAAGCCCATTACCGTTACATCCGGATATTTATTGCGAATATCATTATATAATTTCTTATTATCTCCCGTAATAACAGTAATGTGGATATCTTCCAAACCCGCAAGCAGAGATAATAATCTGTCGGAATCAATTATTAGTCCCAGACCTCCGCCCATAATCAATACTTCTTTCTGTCCGGTGCTTCTTTTTTCTCTCGGAATATCGAATTTCTGTCTTACAGGAATTCCGCCAATGAATATACATTCTTCCGAAACTCCATATGCCATCAGCTCTTCTGCTGTACTTCTGTCACCAACAAGGTATGCATCCGTACATTCCGACACCCATTCTCTATGGGCTTTAATATCCGTTATGCACGTAACAAAAGGAATCTCACAGCCGTTTTTCTGCTTGTAACACCCGATATATCTTGCCCCCACCGGCCAGGTAGAAATGATAACTTCCGGATCATGCAGCTTTACAAGATAATCAATTTTTCCCGAAAGCCATCCGCCCATAACTTCAACCGTTGAATTCTCGTCTATCTTGTTAATGAGATTGTAAACACGGTTAAAACGCCTGGTGACATAATTAATCGTTGAATATATGTAACTGTTAATATGAGGAAACAAATATTCAATAAAATCAACTATTTCGATATTCATATCCCTATTCATTTCCAGCAATTCTTCTTTTATCGCATTTGCTGCCGATACATGTCCCATACCGAATTTTCCGGTAATTATCAGGGCCGTTTTCTTGTTGTCTACCTCTTTCATTTCTATGCTTTTCTTTTTCCTTTTTATATTATCGTATATCGCAATACCTGCAAACATCAGTCCCGAAATAACTATTCCCAGATAAAAACCCAGTCCCCTTGAAATAAGCATTCCGGGAGCAATCAGCTCTTTGCCGAATATTGGTAAAAATAACAGTACGAATCCCACTTCTCCCGCTCCGGTTCCACCCGGGAGCGGAACAATAGAAACAGCCGCCGTCAGAAGAGATTGTATGCACACAATCTGTATCCAGCTGCCGCCGGTTCCTCCAAGTGAAAGGTATGTAAAATACGGAATACTGAAAACTGCCGTATTCTGAATAACTGTAGTAATGATATTCTTTATCAATAATCGCGGATTTGTGCGTATGTATTCCGAGCCCTTCTTATACTCCCGCATTCTCAGAGAAATACGGTCTGTTCTGCTCTGTGCTTTTTCCTTCTTTCCCAGGTGCATTACAATCCATACTAAAAAGCTCTCTATCATCACAGCTGCCCTGTCCGAAAACAAAAGCGCCAACAGCAGCATGCAAAAGAATGTATTTCCCGCCGCTCCCAGAGAGATTGCGACAGTGACGCTTTTACTCAGAGAAAAAAGATAGTTCCGCTGCAGAATGAAGCTGACTATAACCATCACAATACTCACAATCTGAAATGATGCCAGTTCTGTGATTAATGCCAGACTGCCAAAAGAGACCGGTATCTTATCTTTATTCATGCTATACAACTGCATCGGCTGACCTCCGCTGGCCGAAGGTGTTATTCCGCTGAAGAAATATCCCGCGGCGCCGTATTTTAAGCAGTTTGCCGGGCTTTTATGAACTCCCATTGCCGCCAGAGTTCTGCCTATGTTGACTGATTCACAGATAATGAAGATCAATATGCAGCCTGCACCCATAATCAGATAATGCTTTTTTGCCTTATGTAAAGCTTCCGCAAAATCTCCGATATTATATGCTTTAGAAATGCATATCAGGATTACGGCAACGACTAACAGAAACAGACAGGCGCTGAAAACTATTTTTCGTTTTTCCTTTAAAGCCATATCCTGTTTTCCTCAATCGTTTTAAATGAATAACCTTGTTTCTTCCATTCCGGAATAACCTGCTTAAGCGCTTCTATGGTTCTTGCCGGTGCCGAGTTTTTTCCTCTTCCGTCGTGAAGACAGATTATGCTTCCCGGGCGGGTTCGTCTGCGCAGTCTCCTCGCAATCTCTTTGGAAGAAATGTTTCCCCGCCAGTCCTGTGCCATGACGGTCCACAGCACAGGTCTGATATTTTGCTCACGAATCAGTTTTAACATCATTAAGTTGAAGGTTCCCCAGGCAGGCCTCATAATTTCCGGAGAACACCCCAGTTCCCCCATCACTTTAAGCGAAATTCCGAAAGCTTCTTTTGTTTTTCCCGGAGACTCAAATGAAGGATTTTTGTGTTTGTGTGAATGTAATGCGATGTAATGTCCTTCCGCCTTCATTCGTTCAATTATTTGCGGATTCTCTCTTGCAAAATCACTTACAACAAAAAATGTCGCTTTTATTTCATTTTTCATCAGTAAATCCAGAAGCTCCGGTGTAAAATTCTTATCCGGGCCATCATCAAATGTCAGAAACAGAGTTTTATCTCCGTTCTGTCTGTTCAGTGAAGATAAGCAGTTAAGAATAATACTCTTCGTTCTGAGAACTGCCGTAGGCAGCATAGAATAAATAACGCACATAGTTTCACTTTTATAATCTGTCTGTTTCGGGATTATATATAGATAACATTGCAAATATATAAAACATTATTAGAATAATAAAAAAGTCTGAAGATTATCCCGCTTTACCCCCGACTCCTTCTGATGACAGCCGCTATCTCCATTTCCGAGAAGCAGCCTCCCGCAATACACCTGACATATGTGATGTCACACGGTGCATATACAGAGTCTCTAATAACTGTATTTTAAAACAAATCTGTTTTCCCCCGTACAATTATAATTCCTCTGCCCGTAAATTTCAATAGAAAACGCACAGTTTTTGTCAGATAAAGCAGAAATCAGCGATAAAAAACAGGAAATATTTTCACGGTGCGAAATATTCCCTGTAATTGTTAAGTTTTCCGGCACTGTAAAATGCCAGAAAATGCCATATTTACTTTTTCAGCAGTTCATTAAGAACCGCAAGGTACTGCCTTTTTTCCCCCTCTTCCACCATATTCAGAAAGGGCTTCATATCTTTCTTTTTCAGATATGCCATAACACATTCCCTGTATTCCTCTGCTTTTACATCGAAGGAAAAAGGAAGATATCCCTCGGAAATGAGTTCGTAATTCAGAATCGACCTCGCAGTGGCTTCATTGTATTTCGCAAAAGGATATATTCTCAGCAGCTCGCAGTGAATGGCACATGCTCTGAAAACAGGCTTCATAAGCATATAATTCCGCCTGAATTCTTTCATGCATTCCGTCATTTCTTCTTCGATATATTGAGTATGGCACGGAATCGTTTTGCCGAACTCCGGCAGCATTGGAGATATCTTTCTAACCGAGCCTGCCTGTTCCGGCAGTGTGAGATTTGCGCACAGCATACTGTTTGTTTTTTTCAGCAGCTGAAAATCAGTCATGCTGTATTTCCCGCGAATGCTGTACAGATATCTGCATACCTCCAGCTGATTCTTGGCCATCGTATTGGCGCTGATACTCAATGAGTCGGGAAATTCGTCCTCAAAAATAAGTCTGACATCCTTCTCTCTGATTGTTTCTCCTTCATGAGTGTACTCCGCATCCAGATTAAAAGAACCCTCAATCCACTTGATCGAATATTCAGTTCGCAGTCTTTCTCTGAGTTTCATATCTGAAAAGCTGAGTTTTTCAAGCTCCATAACCAGTTCCGTTAACGTCATAATCTCCCTCCTCTCTGAAATATCATTTCCCGGCCGCTACAGTTTCCGCAGCGCCGTTTTCACAGCTTCGGTGTTTGTCTTTTGGAGCACCTCCGATAAATCCGCAGGCTCATTGTCCAAAAGTGATGCTTTCAGTTTTCCTTCGGCAGTAATTTCGGCCCCGTATTCCTTTGAACGTTCAAGATTTACAAATCCGAGCTTTCCCTGAGCTTCAAACCACTTGCAGTACTCAATAAGCGGATCCGCGGACGGAACCTTTACCGCTCCTTTGAATTTATTGCGTACATCCTCCACCGGCATAAACTTGAGATCATTGTCGGAATCCTTCAGTCTTATCCCTTCTTTATTAGGTCTTTCATAGAAAATCACATCTATAGGCTCATTCAGAGCAAACTGCCCGAAGGTAAGAATCTCATCATTATTAAGTCCGTCTATAACAGATACCGCTGTTCTGACCTTCATCCCCGCCGAAACCGCAGCTTCCATTCCGTCCATAACTTCGTCAATGGGGCCTCCGCCGGTCATGAATATATACTTCTCCTCAAAAAATGTGTCCAGATAAATCTCAATCTCATCCAGCCCTGCTTTTTTTAAATCAGCGGCTTTATCTTTAAGAAAAACCGCATTTGTCGAAAGAGCCACCGTTTCAATTTCCGGAACACCTTTTATTTCTTCAACCAGTCCGATAATATTATCATACTCCAGAGGGTCTCCTCCGGTAAGACGAATCTTCTTTATATTGCTTTCGGCAGCGGCTTTAACCGCTGTAAGAATCTCTTCTTTGCTCAACTGCGCATCATGATTGTCTGCCAGATCGTAGCAGTACAGCCTGGGAAATTTTTCCTTTGCCGTTATTTGTATTCTCAGTTCATGTATGTCTTTCATTATTCTGCCTCCACATTTGTCATAGGTTCCACCGGTATTATTACTCTGATCATAGGTCCTATTATCTGTATTGACTCCATAGGAAGAACTGCGTCATACGGAGTTTTGATTGTATCCCCTGCCTTAACCGGGATAAAATCTTCGCCCACAACGAGTACTATAGGGTAATCCTCGGTGGCACTGACCAGTTCCTTTGACGGAACAGCGACCCCGTCAATTTTAGCCCTTCCGTATACTGTTATTACCTCTTCTTCGATAATATCAGTTCCTTCCGCATTATCCGGAGCTTCATTAATTATATCCTGTTTTTCCATATTAAATCTTTCCTTTCGGATTATTCAAATGCCCGCCGGCATTGATTCTGCTGATTTTCAATTAAACCGACTGTTTGCGGTAAACAGCTACTGTTTTTAATTATACACTAAAATATTGACTAATTACAACATCTGACTTAAACTATATTATTATGAAAAACATATATTTATCGAAAAACGCAAAGGATGAATTAAAGAATTATCTGACTCAGGCGGGATGGCTTCTGCGTCTGATTGATGGCAGTGCTTTTATTAACTCACCCATTGCCTGTCACCCGGATCTTTATATGTGCAAGCTGGGTGTCAGGGATGATGCTCCGGTTTTTCACGGAGACCCCGTTCTTCTTTCGGACACCTACCCGGGAGATATTATATTTAACGGAGCATGCACCGGAAAATTCTTTATTCATAATCTTAAATATACTTCGCGGGGGCTTCTGAAGACCGCCGAAATGTCCGGAATGATTCCCGTAAACACGCGCCAGGGTTATACAAAATGCAATCTGGCCGTTATTGACGAAAATTCAGTGATAACCTCTGATGCCGGCACGGCCGGAGCTATGGAAAAGGCAGGGATTCAGGTACTGCTCATAGAAAAAGGCCACATTCTGCTCTCAGGATATGATTACGGCTTCATCGGCGGCTGCTGCGGAAGAACAGGTTCCGAGATCATTTTTCACGGTGATTTGTCTTCGCATCCCGACTTCGAAAGAATAAAAAGCTTTATTGAATCCAAAGAATTGAATCTGAAATACTTTGACACTTTTCCGCTGGAAGATATCGGTTCGATTATTCCGGAGATAACAGACGATGTTTATGATAGGTGAATTCAATGAAAAAACATGCAATAATACCTGTATTTATCCCGCATGAGGGCTGTCCCAACGACTGCGTATTCTGCAATCAGAAAAAAATAACGGCACGTACCCATGCGGAAGAGAAAATAAACATTGACGAGATTGCATCCCGTTACCTTTCGACGCTTAACAATCCCCGTCCGGAGATTCTTGAAATGGCTATGTACGGAGGCAGCTTCACCGGACTTTCTATCGAAAAACAAAACGAGTATCTGACTGCTGCAAAAAAATATAAAGACAACGGCATAATAGACCGAATCCACCTTTCCACAAGACCGGACTATATTAATGAAGAAATTCTTGATAATCTTAAAGCTCACGGTGTGGATATCATTGAACTTGGAGTTCAGTCCTTTGACGATGAGGTTCTGAAACTGTCGGGACGCGGTCACGACAGCAGTGTGGTATACGAAAGCAGCCGCATGATAAAGGATTACGGTTTTACACTGGGTATTCAGCTCATGGCAGGTCTTCCCGGAGACACTCCCGAAAAAGCAGTTTACTCCGCACGGGAAACGGTAAAAATCGCTCCTTCTATTGCCAGAATCTACCCCACCATAGTAATCGAAGATACAAAGCTTCTCGACATGTACAAATCAGGAGAATACTCTCCTCTTTCTCTGGATGAAGCTGTGGAAATATCAAAAGATATGTATAATGTTCTGTTCGATGCCGGGATAAATATTATTCGCGTCGGGCTTAAAAGCAGCGACATCATCAATGAAAACGGAGAGATTTACGGTTCTACCTTTCATCCCGCTTTCCGGCAGCTGGTGGAAAGCCGAATTGCCCGGGATAAAATCGAAGCTCAGCTTATCGGTCAGAAACCTGCCGGTGCTCCCGGTTCCGGGGACTGCGGCACCGACTCTCCGGTATTAGGTATATACTCAAATTCCCGCTCCTTCTCCAATATGATTGGTATGCGAGGGGCCAACAGAAAATATTTTGAGGAAAACTACCCCGGAATTAAATTCAAATATCTTAAAGACGAAAAACTGCCCGACTATTCATATACTGTCATCTCACTTTGCCTGCCATAAGCGGGGCGAAAATAATATACAAGAAGGATTAAACAATGATTACAAAAATACTCACAGCAGTTATGCTGATTTTATCCGGTACCATTGCCGGATATATCACTAACAAATACGCAGTAAAATGGTTATTCAAACCGGTAAAGCTTTTCGGGAAAGAGCTTTTCGACGTAAGCATTCTCGGTACCGATGAAAAACAGGAGGCTTTTATTGACAGTCTGAGCGACTGCGTGGAGCAGAAAATTCTCACCAATGAGATTCTGAGAAAAGAATTTCTCAACGATACAATGAAATCTCATATTGACGAAATAGTGGATTACTTTATCGACGAGGCTCTGCCTGACAGCTTTAAAAAGGTCCGCTTCAACCAGCTGAAAGGCTTTTCCGAAACAGGAAAATCTCTCAGGGATTTTGTTTCGGATATTCTTAACGAACAGCTGAGTCCCCTGGCAGGGGCTGTACTTGATTCCATAAATATTTCGGAGTATATAAGCGAAGACCAGATTGATTCGGGTTCCGACAATCTGTATGACTGCATCAAACATGCGGTTCTCACCAATCAGGAAATCAAAGATCAGATCGGCGGAATTATTCCGGAGCTTCTGTTTACATCCATGTTCAATTCCGACGGCCGCTCGGCAATAGGCAAACTCGCCGGCATCCTGTTCAAAGGAGGCTTTTCTTCCGATATGTCTTCCATGAGTTTTCCGGAAAAGATCAGTATGTCAGTAAAAAGAATCATATCCTCGGCGGTTTCGGGATTTGTTGAAAACAGGTCTGTAAATTCATATCTCAAACCGGAATCCAGAGAAATGCTTGTCGCAAAACTCAGAGACAGGCTGATGAAAAAATATGACGATGTAATGGAAGAAATTTCCGACAAAAATATCGGCAGCCTTACCTCTGTTCTTTCCGGTAATGAAAAGATAAAAAGACTGATTTCCGATATGATTTATGACTATCTGAACAAAAATATCAACTCTATTATCGGAGGCAGAGTCAAAGAAACAACAGCCATGGCTTTGGGTCGCCTCGATCCGGACCAGCTCTGTGATGTTGCGGAAAGGCTGATGCGGGGAGAGCTTAAATACCTTTCTCTCTTTGGAGGAGCCATCGGGTTCCTGCTGAGTATACCGGCTTTATTTATCACTCTCGGGAGCTTTACTCCCTTTGGTTTTCCGCTCGGCATCGGTTCACTGATTTTCCTTATTATCCTAATGGGAGGTATCGGTGTTCTTACAAATGTTATCGCAATATGGATGTTTTTCCATCCTTATAAAGAAATCGGTTTTCTGGCTAAATTCAAACACACCCGTTGTTTTTCCCGGGGTCTTATTCTTCAGAATCAGAAAGTGTTTGCACATACTCTGGGGGAATATATCGGCACGGAGCTTCTCACCGCTCAGAGCATCGGAAAAATGCTGGAACACCATAAAGACAGCTTTATCGGACTTTTCAGCCGGAATATCTATCCTTATATCATAGAATTTCTAAAAGAACAATCCGGCAAAAGGATGCTTTCGGCAAGAATATCAGCATTTGTGTTTAACAGATTTTTCGAATCAAAGAACAGAAGCGGAGAATTTATCAGTGATAAGATCGGCGATCTTACCTTCGGTTCGATTATCAACCTGAACGATCCGATTACGTATTCAAAGGCTTCCGAGCTTTATCTGCATCTTCTGGATAAGCTCTCCGCGCCGCCGGATCCCGATGATTCGGAGGCTTATGACTTCAGATTTATTTCCTATGCACTTTCAGGCATGATAAAAGAAAGCCCTTCGCTGAGAGGAAAAGTCTGGAATTTACTGGAAACATTTTATACATCTGAGCTTGCGGACAGAAAGATAAACAGCTTTTTTGTTATGAACATATTAGCTGATTCAATATCCAAAACCATCGGAAAGCTATTTACGAATTATGACGCATTTGAGGATTTCAGAACAACTGTAGATCTCTGCATTAACCGTATTTCCGATGACAGCGACAGAATTCTGTCTCCGGAATTCGCCGAAGACATTTCGAAAAAATGTGCGGTGGCAATATATGACTCGATTCAGGATTGTCTGCCGGCTCTCGTTAAGGATATCCATATTGCTGCCATTACCGAAGAAAGAGTGGCTTCTCTCTCACCGGAGGAAATACAAAGTCTGGTTCGCTCCTTCGCATCGGACGCCTTCAAAAAACTCTATGCCCTGGGAAGCATAGGATGTGTATTCGGAATAAACACATATCTTGCCTTTCTGTTCTTCATTATTGACAGGATATGCGACAGAAACAAATAGAATGATTACGGAACTGCAGATCATTAAGACTCATGCCGGTACCTTTAGTTTATTGACTCATATATTCATGTGACCGGCATAAAAGAAAGAGGGAAATATTATGAAAAAGTTTATTTCATGGAATGTTAACGGTATCCGGGCCTGTGTCGGAAAAGGGTTTATGGATTTTTTTCTGGAATCAGATGCCGATTTCTTCTGTCTTCAGGAAACAAAGCTTCAGGCGGGTCAGATAGAGCTTGAACTTCCGGGATATCATCAATTCTGGAACTATGCCGAAAAAAAGGGTTACTCCGGTACAGCTGTTTTTGCCAAAACCGAGCCCCTCAGTGTAAGCTACGGTCTGGGAATAGAAGAACATGATCACGAAGGAAGGGTAATTACGCTGGAATATCCGGAATACTATCTTGTTACCTGCTACACTCCCAATTCACAGTCTGAGCTTGCCCGTCTCGACTACAGGATGGAGTGGGAGGACGCTTTCCGCACATATCTTAAAACACTGGACGAAAAGAAGCCTGTGATTTTCTGCGGAGATTTAAATGTGGCACACAGGGAAATCGATTTGAAGAACCCTAAAACCAACAGAAAAAATGCCGGCTTTACCGATGAAGAGCGAGAAAAGTTCTCGCTTCTTCTGGATTCCGGCTTTACCGACAGCTTCAGATACTTTTATCCTGACATGACTGATATCTATTCATGGTGGTCCTACAGATTCAAGGCAAGAGAAAAAAATGCCGGATGGCGTATTGATTATTTCTGTATTTCAGACAGACTCTGCGAAAAAATGAAATCCGCATCCATACATACGGAAATCTTAGGTTCCGACCACTGCCCTGTTGAAATGGAGGTTGACATATGATAACAAAGCATCCTAAACTTTTCGGTATTCTTCTGATTCTGTGTGCCCTGGTATTTTTTATTGCCGGTGTAACGCTGTTCATAAAACAGCACAGTTATCTTGCAATTTTCTCATGGCTTGTCGTGATGATTCTCATTATCCTGGCAATAAACTGCATGTGGACTTTCAGGAAATGATTCAGACAGCAATCCCGATACAGAGCATCGAAGAGCTGCCGCATTGCGACAGCTCTTCTTTTATCGGTTTTCCCGATTCTTTTTTCTCTTTCTCACAACCCAGGACACCACAATTCCCGTTACGGAAACTATCATGAACACAGGCATGAACCATTTGTTGTACCCGGAATCATCCGCCAGAATGTCTGTCCATAACGCATCCAGAAACAGATTCGTTTCCTCTGACAGCGCCGTATATGCAACATCATTTGAAAGATCTTTCTGATCCGGATATAAATCCGTATTATTCTTCACCTCATCATCAAGAAGCTCCCTGGCCGCGGTATTCGGTGTGGAGTACTGTATATACTCCATATTATCCGCCGCCACCTGAGGCTCATTCAGAAAATTGATATACATCTCGGCAGCCTCTTTGTTTTTTGCATCTGCCGGTATGCATGCTGCATCGACAAACAGATTCGTCGCATCCGGAATGAACACTTTTAGATTCTCGTTTACCTCTTTCATTATGTAATAGTCGCCCACATAATATGCCGCCACCGCAGCTTCGTTATTCTGCATTTTATCGAAAACCTGATCCATTACATAAGCCTGAACAAGAGGCTTCTGTTTTTTCAGTAATTCCGCCGCTTCCCCAAGCTCATCTCTGTCCTCGGTGTTAATGTCATATCCCAGAGCCATAAGTGCGACACCGAAGGCATCTCTTGAGTTTTTAAACATAAGTATGCTTCCGGCCAGAGATTCATCCCACAGAATGTCCCATCCGGTCACCTCATGCCCTACCATCTTTTCATTGTAAATAATCGCAACCCGGTTCACCGCATACGGAACCGAATAAAGCTGTTCCGGGTCGTAGGTCGGATTAAGCAGAGTTTTTTCAATATATTTCATATTCGGGATATTGTCATAATCTATCGGCTGAAGCATTCCCTCACTTATCATTCTTGAAATCATATAGTCTGAAGGGAAAACAACATCATAGGAGTTTGCTCCGCTTTTCATTTTTGCATATAAAGCTTCGCAGGTTTCATAATTAAGATAGTTTACTTTTATACCCGTAAGTTCGGTAAACTCCGCATTAATATCCATAAGGCCATCCTCCCCACAGGAAAGATACTCTCCCCAGTTATATACATTAATTTCTATTCCTTTGTCCTGAAATCTGCCGTAATACTCCATATCGTAGGTTTCTTCATCCTGAGGAGCAGCAAAAGCGAACATCGGAAAAGCTGCTGTCATTAGTATAAAAACAACAGCCGCAGTCAATACTTTTCTCAAGGCTTAATCCTCCTCTTTTTTTCTGTCTCTGACAGCCTGCCGGTTCCGGTTGATATTTCTTCTTTCCACCAGATTAACAGCTATCAGCACTATCAATACCACCACAAAAAGAAGTGTGGATATTGCATTGATTTTCGGGCTGACTCTCTTTTTTGTCATCGCGTATATCAGAACCGACAATGTCTGATGTTTAGCCCCTGTCGTAAAATACGATACAACGAAGTCATCCAGAGAGAAAGTCAGTGCCATAAGAAAGCCTGATACAATTCCGGGTCTGATTTCATGAATTACCACTTTATAGAATGCCTGCCAGTGGCTGCATCCCAGATCCATGGCCGCATCCACAAGAGAGCCGTCCATCTGCCTCAGTTTTGGCAGCACATTGAGAATAACATAGGGAACATTAAAAGTAATATGTGCTATTATCAGTGTCGCCCAGCCGAACTGAAACGGAACTCCGACGGAATTCAGAGCATTTTTGGCAACAACAAACAGAAGCATGAAGGATACGCCCGTAATTATCTCCGGATTGAGAATGGGAAGATATGTTAATCCCATTATTCCGCTCCTGAATTTACCTTCCATTCTATTGAGCCCCACAGCTGCGGCGGTTCCCATAACCGTTGCAAACACCGATGCCGTTATCGCTACTATCAGAGTAGTAAGCAATGCATCCATTATAGCCGCATCATGAAACAGAGCCGAATACCATTTCCAGGTAAAGCCCGTAAAGGTTCTTCCCTTGGATTCATTAAATGAAAATATTATCAGTACAAATATGGGTGCATACAGGAAAGCCATGAAAACTCCCAGGTATGTTTTCGCAAAAGTTTTCATAACAGCTTTTCCTCCAGATCATCATCGTTAAGAAATCCCGATACACTCATAATCAGCATTACCAGCAGCATAAGCACCAGTGAAATTGCGGAACCGAGATTCGGATTATATGCATTTCCCAGGAACTGCAGCTCGATAATATCACCTATAAGCTGATTTCCTCCGCCCCCAAGCATCTGAGAAATAATAAACGTGCTGACAGCCGGCACGAAAACCATAATGATTCCGGTCTTTATCCCGGGAAGGCTCAGCGGCAGAACCACTTCAGACAGAACTCTTGCAGGACTTGCACCCAAATCCTGGGCTGCTTCAATAACATCTTTTCCGATTTTCGTCATTACCGAATTCAGCGGAAGTATCATAAACGGAATATAGTTGTAAACCATTCCCAGAACCACCGCTCCCTGGGTATTTATCATTTCAAAAGGCCCAAGGCCGAAAACTCCGAAAATCTGATTAATAATACCGTTGTTTTCCAGAATAGACATCCAGCCGTAGGTTCTCAGCAGAAAATTCATCCACATCGGTAGCATTATCAGTAAAAGAATAGTTCCGGATACCATTGCACTGCTTCTTGACATATAATACGCAATGGGATATCCCATCACAAGACATATTGCGGTGGATATCGCTGAAAGCCATATGGATTTCATCAGTACGTTGGAATAGCGTCCTGCCTGTATAATATTATCAACAGTGAAGCTTCCTGCAGTATCCGTAAAAGCGAAATATACTATCAGACCCAGCGGAATGGCAATAAACAGCAATGCCCACGCCACATAGGGGTAAGAAACTGCTTTTATTTTCATCGCCGTCCCTCCATTTTTCTCATTACATGAATATCGTTAGGAGTCAGTGTCATTCCGATCATGTCTCCGACTTCTCTGGACTGGGTTGAATGAATCATCCACTGCAATCCATGGCCCTCAACAATAATCTCAAAATGAACTCCTTTAAATATTACACTTTCCACCTTGCCGATTATCTGTCCTTCATCCACCGAAACCATGCGGAAATCCTCAGGTCTGATTACTACATCCACAGCCTCCATACGGCTGAATCCACTGTCTTCACATTCAAATTTTACTCCGGCGAATTCAACCAGATAATCATCCAGCATCACTCCGCCTATTATATTGCTTTCACCGATAAAATCAGCAACAAACGCATTTACCGGCTCATTGTAAATATCTTCCGGGCTTCCGCTTTGAAGAATCTTACCTTTTCTCATCACCAGCACACGGTCAGACATGGTCAGAGCCTCTTCCTGGTCGTGGGTAACGTAAATAAATGTGATCCCCAGCGCCTGCTGAATACGCTTCAGCTCCATCTGCATTTCTTTTCTCAGCTTCAGATCCAGTGCTCCCAGAGGCTCATCCAGAAGCAGAACCTTCGGCTTATTAATTAACGCTCTGGCAATTGCAACTCTCTGCTGCTGTCCTCCCGACAACTGGTTGATCTTTCTCATTTCATAGCCTTCAAGATTTACAAGCTTCAGCATTTCTTCAACCTGGATTTTAATATGTTCCTTTGGCACTTTTTTAAGCTTCAAACCGAATGCTATATTATCATATACATTCAAATGCGGGAAAAGTGCATAACGCTGAAAAACCGTATTTATGTTCCTTTTGAAAGCCGGAACGTCGGTTATCTTTTTTCCCTCAAAAAAAACATCACCCTCTGTAGGCTCGACGAAACCGCCGATTATTCTCAATGTTGTAGTTTTGCCACAACCTGAGGGGCCTAAGAACGTGACGAACTCGTGGTCACGGATATCAAGGTTCAGCTTATCTATTACCTTTTCTCCGTCGTACTCTGCGGAAATTCCCTGCAGACTGATTATGATGTCGTTCATGATGCATCCCCCTTTGCGGATTTTAGTTAAAGCAGGTAAATTCTGATGTAAACCCTGCCAACCCACAGACCTTCGTAACGCTTCCCGCAAAAGGCTTTTTTCTAATCGTAACTGTCGCAAATGCTGAAAATGACAGCCCGTTTTTAGGCGATACCCATGAATCTGTGATTTTAAATTTGTCAGATGCTCGCACATTGAAAGTAATGTGCATCTTGCATATTAAATTCTCTGCTGTGTGCAGTATTTTTTATTATAGCACATCAGAAAAAAAAAGCAACGAAGTTTTACACAAATCAGCTCAGATGTTTTAACAAATATTCTCCGATGTATCGGATATCTGCACAGATGTGTTTTTTCAAAATTAAAAAGATAGCAGAACCAACTCTGCTATCTTTTATATGGTGCAGGCAAGAGGACTCGAACCTCCATGAAATTGCTTTCACACGGACCTGAACCGTGCGCGTCTGCCAATTCCGCCATGCCTGCATAAGCTACTTTGTTATTATAACACAAGCACTGCAAATGTAAAGGATTTTTTGTGTTTTTTCAAATTATTTTAAGAAAGAAAATTTCCCCGCATCTTTACACGAGACACGGGGATTTTTCGATATCACTACTCTACTGTTACACTTTTCGCAAGATTTTTCGGTTTATCAATATCACAGCCCCTGAATTTAGCCACATAATATGCGAGAATCTGAAGCGGAACAACAGCCAGCACAGTTGACACCTCATCCGCACAATCCGGAATGTAGATGACATCATTGGCCTGCTCTTCAATTCTCTTATTTGATTCCTTTGCCATTCCTATTACATAAGCACCTCTGGCCTTTATTTCCTGAATGTTGGAAAGCATCTTTTCATACAGCTTATCCTGCGTCGCCAATGCCACCACCAGAGTATCATCCTCCATCAGTGCAATAGTACCGTGTTTAAGCTCGCCCGCCGCAATCGCAAATGAATTAATGTATGAAATCTCCTTTAATTTCAGTGACCCTTCATATGAAATGCCTACATCTGTTCCACGTCCGATGAAGAATACACTGTCTCTCTTATACTGTTTTTTCGCAATTTCTTCAATCTGAGGCTCGCTTTCCAGAAGCTTTTCAAGCTTTTCCGGAAGCTTTTTCAGTTCCGAGATTATGTATGAATAATATTCCTCAGTAATGCTTTCTTTAAGCGCAGCCATATAAAGGCCAATCAGATACATGCATATAAGCTGGGTTGTATATGCTTTCGTCGAAGCAACCGCAATTTCCGGGCCGGCCCAGGTATAGAATACATCATCCGATTCTCTGGTTACCGAGCTTCCCACAACATTTACAACAGAAAGTATTCTTGCGCCCTTCTTTTTAGCCTCTCTCAGAGCCTCCAGTGTATCCAGGGTTTCTCCCGACTGACTTACTGCTATGAACAGTGTTTTTTCATCGATAAGCGGATCTCTGTATCTGAATTCAGATGCCACATCCACTTCTACAGGGATTTTGGCAAACTTTTCTATCGCATATTTGCCCACCAGGCTTGCATGATATGCCGTACCGCAGGCAACAATGTATACCCTGTTGATTTTTTCAAGATCTTCTTTAGTGAAGGAAATGCCGTCCAGCCTGATGTTGTCATTCTCATCCAGACGTCTCATCAGAGTTTCAAGAACTCCTTTAGGCTGTTCGTGAATTTCTTTCAGCATGAAATGGTCATAGCCTTCCTTCTCCGCAGCGGCCTCATCCCATTCGACACGATATACTTCTCTGCCGACTTCTTCTCTTGCGCTGTTATATATTGTTACATTATCTCTTGTGAGCAGCACTGTTTCATCATTTTCAATCAGATAAACATCTCTTGTGTGTTTCAGCAGTGCCGGGATATCGGAAGCAATGAAATTACCGTCTTTTCCGAGGCCGACAACTAAAGGAGTGTTTTTTCTTACAGCTACCATAATCTCCGGTTCCTCAGCCGCAATTACTCCTATTGCATAAGCCCCTTTCATCTTTTCCTGAGCTTTGTAAACCGCATCCATAAGATTTCCCGAATAATACACACCTATCAGCTGCGCTATTACTTCGGTATCTGTTTCCGACTTGAATGTCGTATTGTAATTATCCTTAAGCCATTTTCTCAGTTCAACATAGTTTTCAATAATTCCGTTATGAACTACTGCGATATTTCCTTTTATATTGCAGTGAGGATGCGAATTTACATCCGAAGGTGCCCCGTGAGTTGCCCATCTGGTATGCCCGATACCTACATGACTGTCAAATACCTCTCCGTTTATCAGTTTTTCCAGATCCGCAATTCTCCCCTTGCATTTTCTGACATCAATACTGCCACCGCAATTCAGTGCTATTCCCGAAGAATCATAACCTCTGTATTCAAGCTTTTCAAGCCCTCTGACGATTATTTCCTTCGCATTTCCATCTCCTATGTAGCCGACTATTCCGCACATATTTCCAATTCCTTTCTATCTTTATACGTTTTCTCTTATCTTCAGTTAATCATCCGAGACGCAGTTCCATAAGTGCCGCAAGAGCCGCGGCATCCTCTGAAATCTGAGCAGGATCTTTTCCCTCCACCATAACTCTGACAAGAGGCTCCGTACCTGAAGGTCTTATCAGAACTCTTCCGCAACCTTTCATTTTCTTTTCCAGATTCTCGATTTCTTTTAATATTACTGAATCCATCATATACTTTTTCTTATTTTCGTTTTTAACTCTGGCATTTTTCAGAACCTGCGGATAATATTTTACCTCGGCAGCCAGTTCCTCCAGTGATTTGCCGCTGTCTCTGACAACCTGCAGAAGCTGAAGCGCACTGAGAATGCCGTCCCCCGTAGTTGTATGATTAAGAAAAATCATATGACCGGACTGCTCACCGCCGATAATGCTGCCGGTCTCAAGCATGCTTTCAAGAACATACCTGTCTCCGACTTTTGTGGTTTCAACACGTCCTCCGAATTTCTCCACGGCCTTGTGAAATCCCATATTACTCATCACAGTTGTTGTAACAAGATTGTTATTAAGCTGTCCTTTCATATAGAGTGCTTTTGCACACATATATATTACACTGTCACCGTCAACTTTTTTTCCGCTTGCATCAACTGCAATCAGTCTGTCTGCATCTCCGTCAAAGGCAAGCCCCATGTCAGCTCCCAGACTCACAACTTCCTGCTGAAGCTTTTCCGTATGCGTCGAGCCGCAGCCGTCATTAATATTATATCCGTTAGGATTGTCTCCGATTACCTTTATTTTTGCTCCAAGAGCCTCAAATACCATCCCCGCCGCCTTATATGACGCACCGTTGGCACAATCAAGAACAAGATTCATCCCCCTGAAATCTCCTTCAACAGTAGATACCAGGAAGTCAACGTATCTGTTCAAAGCGTTTTCATCCGCTTCCAGGCACTTTCCTATCTTATCCCCGGAAAGATGAGTTCCCCTCATGCTGTCTCTCAGCATAAGGTCCTCTATCTCGTCTTCTATCTCATCAGCCAGCTTAAATCCTTTGGAATTAAAGAACTTTATCCCGTTATATTCAAAAGGATTATGTGAAGCTGAAATCACAACACCTGCCGTTGCGCCATACTCTTTAACAAGGTATGCAATGGCCGGCGTCGGCAGAATTCCTACTTTGATAACATCTGCTCCCATTGCCATTATTCCGGCAGACAATGCATCTCTGAGCATATCTCCGGATACCCTTGTGTCCATCCCTATTATTATCGTAGGATGTTCCGATTCTCTGGCAAGAACGTAGGCTCCGGCCTTGCCCAGATTAAACGCAAGCTCCGGAGTCAGCTCGGAATTAGCCACTCCCCGGACACCGTCAGTCCCAAATAATCTTCCCATATTTACCTCCTATTCAGGCTGCTCCGGCCCAACTTTACTTTTGGCCGTTATATCAATTTTAATTATTACTTTACCGTCTTTCAAAACCTCTGCCGCACTGTCCGCCGATGATACTCCTTCGGGCAGTCTGACAATCAGATCCACACTTCTGTTTTCATCAATATCGGAAATATCCACCGGTTCCGACTGAATAACATCTATTCCCGAAAGAATACTGCCGGTACCTTTTATTCTCAGTGTTGTGCTGTCCGGAATTCCCAGTTCAACATTATCCATAGGTGTACCTTTTGTTACTATACGTACCTCTACGGTCTTAACTCCGGTTTTAACAGCTTCAACCTTTATTTCCGATGGTTCCAGTGTTACTCCTTCCACCGGTTCTCCCTGTTCATCCACAGCGGTAAGAGTTATTTTTCCGGCAAAGGAAGCTTCTTCCGGGTTCATTTCCAGTTTACCTGTTACGCCGGTCACCCGGTCAACGCAGGATCTTGGTCCGCTTACCGCAACCTCTTCGTATTCTGTAGAAGTAATATCAACTTTCTCGCCCTCGGAAACCTCTCCGTCAAACTGAATGCTGACTTTTTTATTCTCCGTAACAATCCGATCCACTTCAATGATAATGCTGCCTTCTTTTGCATAGGCTTCTTCCACATTTCGCGGTGCATCTATTTCTATTTCTACTACATTTTCCCCTTCGTGACAACCCGAAACATCTATTCTTGCCGAAAGCTTCGATGCCGAAAGTCCATGCAGGTCATTTCTTCGCCCTTTTACAACTACGGCAACACTTTCCTCAATGTCCGATACTATGACCAGATTCTGCTCTGCCAGAATATCTGTTCCCGTAACGGACAGCGATACACCCGGAATCAGCTTTTCGGTTTCCGGATTTACCTGCCCCATCACATATGCCCACAGAATAACAGCCAGTACTATTGCAAGCACGACATTCAGCGTATTCATTCTTCTGTCTTTGGAGGACATCTCTTTTTTATTTGTCTTATGGAGACCACCGAAATTTCTAATCATGATCCTTCCTCCTTACCTTATCAATAAAAGGCTTGAAAAAGAATCCGCGATTTTCCTCCTCATTCATAAATACACTGCGTATTATCTTTTCCATGGCTGTTGCATCCATAAAACGTGAGATTTTACCGTTTGCCGCAACCGACATTGCCCCGGTTTCCTCAGAAACAATAAGCGCAATCGCATCGCTTATCTCGGTCACGCCTATTCCGGCCCTGTGCCGGGTTCCCAGTTCAGAGCTGATATTATTATTAGATGTCAGCGGAAGTACACAACCCGCAGCAGCTACCTTATCACCTCTGATAATAACAGCACCGTCATGAAGCGGTGCCCCAACGTAAAATATATTCATCAAAATTTCTTTTGTAATTTCCGAATTAATTTTTGTCCCGGATTCAATAACATCTCCGAGTACCGTCGATCTTTCAAGAACAATCAATGCTCCCACTTTGTTTCTTGAAAAGTATCTTAACGCATACATCATATTTTCTGTTATCTGATCGGTAATATTCTTATCTGTCTCCACAAAACCCCTGGAAAAAAAACCGCCCCGACCGAGAGCCTGAAGTCCCCGCCTTATTTCAGGCTGGAAAATTACTATAATTGTAATTGCTCCGATTTTCAGAATCCCGTCCAGCAGCCAGTTTACCGTATATAATTTCAGCCAGTCACTGAGAACCGTCGCAATAAGAAGTATTACGACGCCCTTCAAAAGCTGTACTGCGCGTGTCTGCTGAATAAACTGCAGAACTTTATAAATAGCAATGGCAATTATGGCAACATCCAGAATATCAACCCAGCGAATCTGAGATACTATTGTAATCAGATAATCTGCCATTTCTTACTCCTTATTCATCAAAAACAAGGGGCGGATTCGATTTGCCCCGCCCCTCTCAAAACAGATTAATAGTTAGGCTCAAGTAAGCCGTATTTGTCGTCACTTCTCTTGTATACTACATTTACAGATTCTGTTTCGATGTTGATAAATACAAAGAATGAATGTCCGATAAGCTCCATCTGAAGAATAGCTTCTTCCACACTCATAGGCTTAATATCAAAACTCTTTCTTTTTACTTCCTTTAACTCCTGTTCTTCATACTTTTCGTCGGGAATCGCTTCGAACATAATTTCGTTCATCGCATTTGCCTTATACTTTTTCTGAAGCTTTGTCTTATACTTTGAAAGCTGTGAAGTAAGCTTATCCGCAACCTTATCGATAGCTGTATTAAGATCATCAGCCACATCTTCAGCACGGAAAATATTACCTTTTCCGAATATCGTAGCCTCTACCCCCTGTCTGTCCTTCTGCTGAAAAACTTTGACTGTCATTTCCACATCTCTATTGAAATATTTATCAAGTTTTCCGAATTTGGTATTAATAAGCTCTGTTAGTTTTTCTCCCACAGTAATATTCTTACCTGTAATTAATATCTTCATTCGCAACACCTCCATAGTTAAATACCAATCAGCATTATTATCTTACTTTATTATAACAATTTTCATGACACTTTTGTTGAACTTTTTTCAATTCCCTATGATAATTTTAAATTTTTATTTATTATTTCCGGCGGTTCTCCGCAAAATTAATAATTATAATAATGCAACCTCAATATACAGGCTTCGGCTTATCTCTGTTTACCTTATATAGCATTAAAGACAATCCGAATCGTGCGCCTGACCTGACCTTTGCCCCCACACCCGCCTGCTGGAGGGTTCGCAAAAGGGTCGCTTTCACTACTGCCCCTCTCGGTAATTCCGGCAGGACTTACATCTAAACCGCGCCATGCTCACAGCCCGCCCTTTTGCAGACTGCTTACGTGGATCCTTTTGCCCGCGACTGGCCTGGATTTTCAGTCACAGACGCGCACGATTCCGAGTGTCTTTTTAATAAATGACCGGTGTAAATTTTCAAAAATCCGACCGGTGTTTTCAGTTTCTATACGGAGAAGCAAACACGGCAAGGCTGACAGATGCGGCTCCCGCCTCCAGAAGCACAGCCGCACACTCATTGGCAGTACTACCCGTTGTCAGTACATCATCAATCAGCAATACAGCTTTGCCTTCAATCTTATTTCCCTCTGTAACGGAAAACGCATTCTTAATGTTTTTCTTCCTCTCATCCGGTTCCAGACCGCTCATCGGAACAGTATCTCTGGTTCTTACCAGAATCCCCGTCACAACAGGCTTTCCGCTTCGCTCCGAAAGGTATTCAGACATCAGTGTCGTCTGACAGAAACCTCTTTTTTTCATTTTTTTTGCGTACATAGGAACAGGAATGATTATATCATACTTCAGCCCGTTTTTCACTTCATCATATATAATATCCGCCATATTTTTGGCAAGATATCCCCGACCTCCGTATTTAAGCTTCTGAACTATCCTGCGAGCCCCATCGGTATACACTACGGCAGCTCTTCCTCTGCTGTATAACGGAGGATACAGTACACAGAATTCACAGTAATCTCCCGTCTTCTCTGTAATAAATCTTCCGCATCTGACGCATCTGTGCGGTCGTTCGTCAAGTATATGCCTTCTGCAGCTTTCGCATAAAGAGTATTTCAGCCCCTTCGCAATAGGCCTGCTGCACGAAATACAGTAAATATCGGAAGGAAACAGCACCTCATATATTACTTTTTTAATTACTTCTTTTTTATTCATTTCTATTCATAATCCAGAAAAACTCTCAGACGGGCCTTTAATCCGGAATATCTTTGAGAAATTCTGTTATTATCCACCATACTGTTCATGATTTCCCGGGTTCCCACTATAATAACTGCCTTTTTTGCTCTCGTAACAGCTGTATACAGCAGATTTCTGGTGGCCATCACCGGCGGAATCCATGAAAGCGGAATTACCACAATCGGATATTCACTTCCCTGACTTTTATGTACCGTAACCGCATATGCCAGCTCCAGTTCATCAAACCTGGTAGCATCATATACAGCTGCCTTAACCTCTTCAAATACTACCGTAATTTCGTTGAATTCTTTATCAATCCGGCGAATATATCCCACATCACCGTTAAATATCCCGCATCCGTCGGAATAATCTTCCAGATTCTTCCATTCGATATCGTAGTTGTTCTTTATCTGCATTACTTTATCTCCCTCACGGAAGATTCTGTTTTTAAATACTTTTTCATTCAGTTTTTTGGACGGAGGATTCAGTATTTCCTGCAGTTCTTTGTTCAGATTAATTGTTCCTACCGTTCCTTTTTTGAGAGGAGCTATCACCTGAACATCTTTTACCGGATCATACTCCGTATAGAACGCCGGCAGTCTCTCTGCGCACAGATTTCTTACAGTTTCCAGTATATCCGAAGCTCCGCTTTTTTTCAGAAGAAAAAAGTCCTTATCCTTTTCATTATAGCACGGATATTCTCCTCCGTTTATTCTGTGAGCATTTACCACAATCAGGCTTTCACCTGCCTGACGGAATATTTTTCTGAGTTTGACTGTATGAACCAGCTCGCTGTCTATTATATCCCTCAGTACATTTCCTGCCCCCACCGGTGGAAGCTGGTCTGCATCCCCCACCAGAATCAGTCTGGAACCGTTTTTCATTGCCGATAATAATGCGTTCATCAGAAGAATATCTATCATTGAGGCTTCATCTATTATCACAACATCCGCATCCAAAGGTGAATTTGAATTCTTCTGAAACCCTACTTCTCCGTCATCTCCGCCTGCGTATACATACTCCAGCAAACGGTGTATTGTTTTTGCTTCAAACCCGGATGTCTCGGTTATTCTTTTTGCCGCCCTTCCCGTAGGCGCCGCCACAGCCGTTTCAAGTCCGCTTCTTTCAAAAAGTCGGATTATTGTATTGATAATCGTCGTTTTTCCGGTGCCGGGGCCTCCGGTAATTACACATATTCCGTTTTCCGCCGCGCTTTTCACCGCATCCATCTGCTCCCGCTCCAGTCTTATATCCATTTCAGCCTGGATTCCCGCCAGTATTCCGTCCACATCCGCATAGAGAGGCTTATGCTCCTCATTGAGCAGACGCACCAGATTTGAACAAACATTAGTTTCGGCTCTGAAGAAGGGCATCAGAAAAACACAGTCACGATTTTCAAGCTTTTCTATGCGAATATCACCGTTAAAAGGCATCGTTTCCAGAACTTCTTCAATCTGTGCCGATTCAAGTCCCAGCATAGCGGAAGCTTTTTCCAGCAGCTCATTCTCAGGCAAAAATGTATGCCCGTCTCCGGCATCCCGATTCAGAATATATTTGATTCCGCACTCCACTCTGTATTCCGAATCTTTATCGATTCCGAGGTTGAAGGCAATATCGTCGGCAGTCTTAAAGCCCACTCCCCAGATATCATCCACCAGTCTATATGGATTTTCTTCTATCACACGTATTGCATTTCCGGAATATTTTTTGTAGAGTCTGGCTGCCATGGATGTGGAAATTCCGTGTTCTCTCAGAAAAATAACAAGACCGCTGATCTCTCTGTGCTCTCTGAAGCTCTCTTCAATTATCTTAATCTTTTTTTCGCCGATCCCGTCAACGGAAAGAAGCTCCTGCGGATTGTTTTCAAGAATGTCAAGAGTCCTGTCCCCGAAACGTTTTACAATTAGCGCCGCTGTCTTGGGGCCTATTCCCCTCACTATTCCCGATGAAAGAAAAGCCTCTATACCCTCCGCAGTCGTCGGAACCGTCTCTTTATACTCCTCAAAAGCAAACTGCACTCCGTATGTCGGATGCAGTACGGTTTTACCTCTGAAAACAAAGCTTTTGCCTTCTCTCGCCAACAGCATATTGCCCACCACCGTGACAGGCTCCTCGTTTTCATCGGAAACCAGGGCCACCAGATAC
Source organism: Firmicutes bacterium UBA1739 (assembly GCA_002315385.1). Classification (GTDB taxonomy): domain Bacteria; phylum Bacillota; class Clostridia; order Peptostreptococcales; family Anaerovoracaceae; genus UBA1739. The sequence continues at coordinate 36,228 of DCHZ01000013.1, forward strand.
CCGTTTTCTTCGTTATAAAAAATTATTTCTTCAATGGAGCCCTTTAATTCTTCCATAATTATTCTCCAAATTCAGGTCTGTAGATCCTTCTGTTTTCCATCGACCAGATTTTCTCCGAAAAGCTTCCGGGTTCTGTGTTTTCCAGTTCTTTTTCCATATCGTAGATTCTTGCATCGACAATATCCAGATAATGCAGCATTTCCGCCTCCGGAAACATCGGCTTCTTGGGACTTCCGAATTCCGGTTCGTAATGATGAGAAAGCAGCATATGCTCCAGCATTATTCTCTTTTCGTCGGAAATATTCAGCAGTATTCCCGCGCTGTCTATCATCTTAATACCCTGAACAATATGCCCCAGCATCTGTCCCTCGAAGGTATATACATCCGCCATTCCCATCTCATCCGAATCAATTTCCTCCAGTTTTGCGATATCATGCAGAATTACTCCGCAATAAAGCAGATCTCTGTTGAGAATCGGATAAACTCCGCAGAAGCCTTCGGCATTTCTGAGCATCCTGTATACATGATACAGTAATCCGCCCTTTACCGCATGATGATTTCTGGTGGCAGCCGGAAAATACGTAAGTCTGTGATGGTTCTCTTCCAGCAAATGCATTGTAAGCGCTCTGAAATCATCGTCTTCCATATGCTCGGCTACCGAATAAATGAATTTATAAAGCTTTTCCCCGTCGATAGGTGCCGTTTTTACCAGCTCCGACAAATCAACATGGTCTGTATCATTTGCTTTTCTCAGACGGATTATTTTCATCTGTCTCTGTCCGTTCCATTCCGTCACTACACCCTGAATTTTAACAGCTTCTCTTCCCTTTATTTCTCTTACCTGTGCGGTTTCCGGTCTGTTTAAATCCCATACTTTTGCCGGCATTTCTCCCGTATTATCGCCTATTACCATATCCATGTATTCTCCGCCTTTATTCGAAGTTCTCAGAATGCAGGATTTAACCATATAAAATTCCGTTACCTTTTCATCGACAGAACAATCGACAATGTTTTTTCTCATTTTCCTCTGCCTCCGTAATATTATTCATGTTGCCATTTACCGCCGTGATGAAAAAATCCGCCGTATATCCGGGAATATGGGGTTAATCCTCAGCGAATGCCAACAGTTTATTATACTATAACACAGAAAGATGAGACTGACGAGTCTCATCTTTCGCATCATAAATTTTCTTTAAAGTGAATTCAGCAGTTCTTTAAGCTTTTCCAGTTCTTCCCCGGTCAGTGTTATCCCTTTTGACATGGTGCTGTGATTTCCCGACCAGTCTCTGAGATCGTACTTGGGATCACGGTTATTCCAGCTGACCATGTTAAGCTCCTTAGTCCATCCTTTTTCGTTCTGCGATAACACCCCGATATGCTGAGTAATCTCAAATTTAATATCAGCCATATACCCTCCTTGATTTTTTATTACGAACATTTATGATATCCTGTCCGTTTTCAATAAAATACCACCTTTTCCGGTACCTGGCAATATGTTTTTTTATTCTTTACATTTTTTGACATTCGGTCTGCTTTTCCGGTTTTTTTTAGTGCCGTATATTAAGGTCTTTCAATGCTTTTTAGCGCCGCCATGCATTAAAGTTCTATCCTCTCCTTACCTACATTCTTCAGATATCCGAATTCATAAACAGAAAGATTATAGTCCGCAATCGTTGCCATCAGCATCTGATTCGACTGCAATACAGATACCTGGGCCTTTTGAACGTCTGCCAGCGTTCCCGTACCGGCTTTGTATGACACTTCCGCCAGTCTCAGACCTTCCTCCGCAATTGCCACCGTATCTCTGCTTTGCTGAATTTTTTCCAGTTTGTTGCACAGAGACATATAGGCATTCCTGATTTCCAGTTCCAATGACTTTTTAAGATTATTGTAAGAGGTTTCCGTAAGCTCCAAAGCCAGCAGCTGTTTTTTATATGCGGCACTTTCCTTGCCCTCATTTTTACGCAGCAGCTCTGCTGACAGTTTCTGAACGTCACAGGCATATTTTAACTGCAGTGCACTCAGCCTGTTATTCATAGCACTTTCCACTGCGGCATCAATATCCGCCGACGGCAATGCCAGAGGCGTCAGCGTGTCCGTTAATTCCATATTTGTTGTAAGATCATACCCCAGCATCATATTAAAGCTCATTATCGCACCTGACAATGATGTTTCGGCATCTCTGACATCCTGTTCGGCATTTTCTACAGCCAGATTCTGACTCTGAACAGCCATTTTTGCGACTGTTCCGACGGAGTATTTTAAATCGGTTATTCTTTTGAGTTCTTCCTGAACCGCAAGGCTGTCCCGGCTTACCCTGACATTTTCCTTAGCCTGGAGTATTCCGTAATAAATTGACACGGTCTGATATTCGATGGAATTCTGCTCTGCCAGGTGGTTTCCTTCAAGATTTGCCGCCGCAAAATCCTGTTGAAGCTCTACAATTTTTTTATTGATTTCCATTGCATCCCGGGTACCTATCTGCTCTAAAGCAGCTTCAACCTGGTTCAGCGCCGTGGAAATACTGGAAGCCAGCTGCTTCTGTTCCGCAAGAGCGGCCTCCTGCTCCGGTGTCCGATCCTCAGGCGGTATGCTTTCCAGATATGCGATAGCCTGATTTACCCGACCTTTCTGATCTACAAGCCTGTCAATACGGTTTTCCATGTCCTCAATGGACTTTATTGCCGATTTGATATCTTTAATATCTTCCGCATATCCCTCCACCTTTGTCTTGTCAGTTTCATAGTTGAGCTGAGCTATTTTAGCAAGATAGCTATCCTTTTTCATGATTCTGACAGCATCGGACAATGACAGAGTTTTTGCGGCAGACAGGTCGGAATTGAGATTTGTATTCTGTTCCGCCGCTTCGCCGTTACCGGCCTCCTTCACCGGAAGCTCCTTCTTTCCCTGCTCCCGGAGTCCGTCCAGGGCAGCATAAATCATAAGTGAAGTATTTCCTCTTAATGCCGGTGCTTTATAATCGAAATTCTGCTTTTCCGCAGCTGTCAGCAGAGCATAAATACCGTCATATATTTCCAGTTCCACAGCTTTGTTTTTATAATTGTCAGGCCAGCTTCCACCCAGCATATCTGCGGAATATCCCATACCTCTGATGATCATTGCCGCCAGTTCGTTATATGTTACACTTGCGGAGGGTCTGAAAGTACCGTCGGGATATCCGTCAACGACTCCCATTGAATATGCGTAATTAATATATCTTTTTGCCCAGGTGTAATCGGCATTTACATCCGAAAACCTGTTCTCCGATGCCGCTGCATACTTTTCATCGGAAGGGTTCATGGCTCTTGAAATCATAACACATGCCTCGGCTCTGGTAACTGTTTTTTCCGGTCTGAAGCTTCCGTCGGGATATCCGCTGATGATATTTTCCGCACTGAGTTTCTCAACGGAAGCTTTATACGGAGAATTATTTAAATCCGAAAAAGATGTATCCGCAAAGGTAAATACAAAGCTTCCCGATATCATCAGCAGTGAAAGAACCGCTGATATTATCATGCTTCCCCTTTTTTTCTTGTTTTTAAACATAACTGTTCTCCTTTTTTCCGGTAATTCCGTACAGGATGAAATCCGCCAGATCCTCTATACTCAGTATTTCGAAATCTTCCCTGACCGAATTCGGACAGGATTTCCTGTTATTATTCAGAAGAATATACGACAAAAGATGTGCTGTTACGACACTTATGACAAATGCAACGGTTTTATCCGGATTCGTATTTTCTATTTCTCCGTTTTCCACAGCTTTTTCAAGTATTCCCCTTATTCGCTTATGCTGATCCTCACTCATTTCCTCCGCAAGAGCCGCTACCTTCTCCGATTTTATGCTGTTGTCCTTCATTACCTCATCTTTGAAAATCACGGCATAAACTCCGTATTTTTCTATCATTCTCGCGGAAATTTCAATATATGAAATGAGGTTTTCCCTCAGACTTCTGTTCTCCCGAAAATCTTCGGTAAACTTATAATAATCCCTGCGGACAACATCCCTGACCAGGTGAAACATGATATCCTCTTTACTTTCGAAATAGGCATACACTGTTCCCTTGCCTATTCCTGCTCTGTCGGCAATATCAATTATTCTGGTGTTATTGTATCCGTTTTCAAGAATCAGTTCCAGAGCCGCATTCATTATCAGGGTCTTCTTATCTTCCTGTTTCATCTGCCGCATCCTCCTTAGCCCACTGTTCCTCCAACAGACGGGCGGCTTCAATTTTAGCCTGTTTCTTTTCCTTTCTGCGTATTCCTCTGTCATCAATTATCGCATAAAGCACGGGAATCAGGAAAAGAGTTACCAGGGTCGAGGCAATAAGTCCTCCAATGATGGCTATTCCCATAGGTGCCAGCAGCTCTCCGCCGTCTCCGAATCCCAGAGACAGCGGTATCATGCCGATTACCGTTGTTCCGCAGCTCATCAGGATAGGTCTCAGACGCATTACACCGGCCTGCACCAGAGCCTCATCACGGCCCATTATCTGTTTATTCTGATTGATAAATTCCACCAGCAGAATAGAGTTGTTTACTACTATTCCCACCAGAATTATCAGTCCCAGGAATGACGTCATCGAAAGTGCGGTATTTGTGATAAACAATGCCAGAAATGCCCCCGTCATTGCAAAAGGTATTGCCATTACAACTATGAACGGCATGGTTATTGATTCAAACTGTGCAGCAAGAATCAGGAATACCAGAAGTATCGCTATTACCAGAGCCAGCAGCAGATCACCGAAAATGTCCATCATCTGTTCCTCAAGTCCGCCGGTTTCATAATAGTATCCTTCAGGGAAAGCATAGCTGTCTACAATTTTCATAATATCCTCTGTAGCACTGTCCAGACTTTTTCCTTTGGTCTGAATATTAATTGTAACATATCTCTTCTGATTACTGTGGCCTATCATTGAAGGAGAATTGTCATATTCAAATCTCGCAATCTGACCAACGGGAACCGACGTTCCGTAAGACCCTGTTATCAGTATCTGTTTCATGTTCTCAACTGAATCCGCATAGCTGTCATCCAGAGAGAGCTTCACCGAAATATCATCCCCGTCAATAGTAACATCTGTACTTGAAGTCCCCTTGAGAGCCGAAGACAGACCGCTGGAAATCTGATATGCATTTATTCCGTAGAAGGAAGCCGCATTTCGATCTATTATTACCTTTATTTCGGGACTGCCCTCTGTAACATCGGTTTCAACAGTGTCTACACAGTCAAGTGACTTGATCTGCCCGGAAAGCTCATTGGCAATATTCCTGAGTTCATCTGTTTCCTTGCCCATTATCTTAAAGCTTACATCATAAGAGCCGAACATTGACTCAATACTGGAGCTTCCGCTGACACTTATTTTGGCACCGGCAATATCGGATACCATTTTCTTTAATTCCGAAGCGACTTCTTTGGTACTCTTATCGCGGTCTCCTCTGTCTTTAAGCAGAATCGTAACTGTCGCATTATCCGCAGAGGACATCATTGTCATACCCGCTGTCGTTACCGAAAGATGGTCCACCTCAGGAAGCGATAAAGCAGCTTCCTCAACCTGTGTCAGAATAATATCCTTATCCGCCAGAGATGTTCCATACGGTGTCTCCACGGTTAACGACAGCGAACCTTCATCCATCTCCGGCATTAATTCCCAGCCCACAATGAATACCAGTCCTATAGATATTACAAATGCCACGGTGCAGAATATTACAAATTTCTTCCTTTTCTTTAATACAACAGCCGCATATTTTCTGTAAACCGCCTTGGCTTTTTCTATCAAAGTGATAAATCCCGGAATCAGCCTGTACTTATATCTCTTTTTTCCGAATTTCAGATATTTATTTGAAATATTTCCGCTGAGCAGCTTAGAGCAGAACATCGGAACAACAGTCAGAGCCACCACCAGTGATGCCAGAAGTGCGATTATTATTGTGAAACAGAAATCACTGAACATCATTGATGCCATACCGCCGCTGAGGGCAATCGGCAGGAATACCAGTATTGTTGTCAGGGTTGAAGCGATTACTGCCATGAAAATTTCCTTTGATCCCTTAACAGCCGCTTCCTGCGCATTCTCTGAATTCTGCCGCACTCTGAATATATTCTCCAACACAACTATCGAGTTATCCACAAGCATTCCGACAACTAAAGTGAGCGCACACAGGGTAATCAGGTTCAGACTCATTCCCCTGAATTTCATCAGCGCAAATGTTGCCAGAAGTGATGTAGGTATAGATACCGCAATAACAAGTGTGCTTCTGATATTTCCGAGGAAGAGGAATACAACCAGTATTGCCAGCAGAGCCCCTGCTATCGCTGATCTCGCAACAGATGAAATCGATTTGTTGATATAATCCGCGGCATTATATCCCACTACAAAATCCAGCTCCGGATATTCGGCTCTGAGGTCTTCAATTACATCTTCGACTCCGCTGCAGACCTCTACCGTATTGGCATCCGACTGCTTTGAAACCATAATTCCTATTGCAGTCTTTCCGTCCACCCGGGTGATATCCTCCTGTTCGCTGTATCCCTTTGTAATCGTCGCAACATCTCCCAGACGGACAACACTGCGGTCACTTACCGTTATCGGAAGATTTTTCATGTCTTCAATCGAATCAAATTCGCCCATTGTTCGTACTATGACTTTTGTATCTCCCCTGGAAATCTCTCCACTGGGCAGATTGATGTTTTCCGCAGCCAGAATCTGAGACAGGGTCGCCAGGCTGAGTCCGTAGCCGCTGAGATTTTCCTGATTAAACTGTATAGCTATCTCGTCCTCAACACCGCCTGCAACGCTTACCGAAGCAACGCCCTCGCTTCTCTCTATGTATGATACAATCTCATTTTCCACTATACTGTTAAGCTTCGACAGCTCCATATCTCCTGATGCATAAATCTGCATTACCGGCAGCATATCCATATTCATTCGGATTATCATAGGCTCAGTGGCATCATCCGGCAGATAATCGCTGATTCTCGCCACAGCTTCTCTCATGTTAAGTGACGCAAAATCCATATCCGTCTTTACACCAAATTTAATCAGGACGATTGATGAATTTTCCATTGAAAAAGACGTCATTTCTTCCATTCCCTCAACAGATGCCAGTGCCTGCTCCACAGGCTTCGTAACCATACTCTCTATTTCTTCCGGAGATGCTCCCTGATAAGTTGTCATGACTAAAGCCATCGGCATTTCTATATCAGGCATCAGGTCTTTAGGTATACTGAGCATGGAATATATACCCACAACAACAACCATAAGGGTAAGCATGATTGCCGCTATAGGCCTTTTAATTGCTAATGCTGATAAATTCATGTTAATCCCCTCTATTCCACAATGTTAACTTCTTCGCCTTCTTTTACGTACTGCTGACCTACAACAACCACTGTGTCTCCGGCCTTGATTCCCGACAGAATTTCCGCCTGTTCACCGTTATCGATACCTACTTCCACCACATTGATTACCGGCAGCTTATCCTTAAGGGTAACCACAACTGTTTCGCCGTTCTTAATTATTACAGCCTCCGAAGGTACTATCAGTGCCTGATTGCTTTCCTCACTCTTTATTCTGACTTCGGCAAACATTCCGGCCATCAGATCATTTTCCGCTCCGCTGAGACTGATAGTCACAGGATATGTAACTGTTCCCGTACCCGGTATCTTCGAGAAGGTCTTCACTCTGCCCTGCACAGTTTTATCCAGGGAAGAAATATATACATCCACAGCATCACCTACGTTTATTTTTCTTGCAAGGTTTTCCGTAACCGTAGTATTTATTTCCAGTGTAGACGTGTCAACAATGGTTCCCATCATTCCCTGAGAAGCAACTCCGCCCTCTGTTACACTCAGTGCCGTTATGCATCCGCTTATCGGTGCCGTAACTGTATAATAGCTGAGTGTGGATGAGGCATTCTGTGCTGTTATTACAGCATTATCGTACTGAAGCTTTGCGGAATCGTAATCCGCCTGGGAAATGGCTCCTTCGTTATACAGAACAGTCATTCTGTTCAGAGTAGTCGCCGCCATTGACAGTGCTTCATTTGCCTGTGCCATTCCGTTTCTGACCTGGGTATCATCTATTGTAAACAGAGTCTGACCCTTGCTGACTTTATCTCCCACTTTAACATTTACCGAGGTTACTTTTCCCGCAACCATAGGCACAATTGCCACCTCATCTCCGGCTTCGATTTTTGCCGTAACAGGTGCCTCAACACTGATAGAGCCCATCTGAGCTGTTGCTGTTTTCACATTAACCGCAACTGTTTCATCTGTCTCTTTATCAATGACATAATTTGTTACTATACGATAGCCTATCAGTAACAGAAACAATACTGCGATAACGATAATAATTATTTTTCCTTTCTTCCCTTTTTCCGCATTCACGGGAACAGTCTCCGCTGTCCTCATTTCGTCTTCCCTTTTTTCCATGATACTGCTTATGTCCTCCTATAATACGCAAGTGTAGTCCCCTAAAATACATTATCACCTTCTGCACTTTATGAAACAGAGTACAGCGATATTCTTCCGACAGCTGCTGTTTTCCGCCGTATGATACTAATAATAAGTTACGAGTCTGAGACTGCTGTCAGCTTCGATGTGTAATAGCTGTATGCTTCGGGAACCTTCCCTCTCTTAATCGGATTCCGGAATCCCCGGTTTGTTGTCGCTATACTTACTATTTTGAATTCGATGCACTTTTCTGACCCTTCGGTCGATGATTATATTTTAAATTCAACCCGGCATAATGTCAAACACAAAATGACCTGCGGGTCATTTTTTTTGAAATAAAATATCCCTGTGTGCCGGTCCGTTAAGATTCGGTCACAGGGATTGAATTTCCTAAGATTTTTTCATTATCCGGTACTACTTTATTTCCGCAGCAATTTCTTCAAGAGCCTCAACAGCTGCCCGGTTTTCCCGGGTTCTTCCCACTGTAATTCTTATAAAAGTATGATGATTCGAAACCGATATCGATCTTTCTCTCAGTTTACTGCATATCAGATCGGATTTTTCACTCCGTGCCATAACAAAATTATTGTTGCTTTCATAAACTTTATCAAACAGTCCGGTTCTGGCATTCATTTCCATCAGGAGCCTCTGGAGCTCATCTCTCTCCTCGATTATTTCACGGGTATTTTCTCTGAGATGGTCGGGGTATTTAAATAAAGCCGTTCCTATAATCTGGGCAACAGTATTCATGTTATAAGGAGCCTTTACGGATCTGAGTGCTGTTGTCAGAGTCACGTTTGCCACCGCGAAGCCGATTCTTACCGCCGCAAGCCCCAGAGCTTTTGAGCATGTTCTCAGTATAATAAGGTTGTCGAATTCCTCCACCACATCCAGCAGCGACTGCCTGTTATCCCAGAAATCCATATATGCCTCATCAAGAATTACGAGGGCATCCACACTCTTAACAAGACGAATAACCTCATCTCTTGCCACTCCCAGAGAAGTGGGATTGCATGGATTCGAGAAGCACAGCAGTCTTGCGCCGGACTCTCTGCAGGCGTCGATAACCTTATCGATGTCAATTCTGAAATCTTCGTCTTTTTCAACCCTGATAATGTTTTTCTCATTAAGTTCTCCGTAAAACTGGTACATGGCAAAATCCGGGGAAATTACCACCATTTTCTCACCTTTATTAATGAAATTGGCATTAATCACACTTATCAGCTCATCCGAACCGTTTCCTGCCGTAACGCATTCGGGTCTCACACCATAATAATCGGCAAAACCCTTGCAGAGCTCCGTTGCAAAAGGATCGGGATATCTGTTGAATTCCATTTTACCTATCATATTCTGAATATCTTCTATAATATAATCCGGTAGATTTTTGTAGGACTCATTTGCGTCAAGTCTTATCCTGCACTCATTCGGTTTCGCCACTACAGGTCTCAGTCCGGCAAGTCTTTCATCTAATTTATACATAAAACAAATCACCTCTGTTATTATTATTTTATCCGAAATATCTGTATTCAGATACATCCGTGCTATGCATTTTCGGGCAAATATCGGATATTACGGTGTTTTTTCCGGTATTTTCATTCAAATGCCAAATATAATATTAAGGCAAAATTGCATTTGTTAAAATATACAAAATCTTTAATTTTTATGTATACAGATATCGGCCTGCCATAACAGTTTTTCTGCAGGCCCGCACCCTAAATATAGTTTTCAAATTTAAGACTTACTTCTCCCGAATTCAGAAGCTCTTCCTCTCCGTTAAGAAACTTTACCTTCAGTCTGCATTCATCATCAATGCACAGAACCTCTGCCGGTGTCTTCTCTCCCGCTCTGCACACTATAACCTCTTTCCCCATCAGACAGCTTCTGCTTCTGTATTCATTAATGTACTCTCCCGAATCTATTCCTTTATACAACTCTTCAAAGCTGTTCAAAAGCTCTGATGTGAGACGGGCTCTGACATTTTCGATTTTTGTTTCAAAAATACTTCCGGCCTTAGCTTTTATTTCCTCCGGAAATCCCTTTTCCGGAAAAAACACGTTCAGACCTATTCCCACTATTACATATTCTGCCTTTTCACTTCCGGAACCGAAGGAGGCTTCTGTAAGAATTCCGCCGACTTTTTTTCCATCTACAAGTACATCATTTACCCATTTTATTTTTGCTTTTTTATCCGAAACTCTTTCAATCGCTCTGCAGACGGCCACCGCCGCCGCCGTTGTGATTCTGCCCAGCTTTTCCGCCGCCAGCTCCGGTCTGAGCAATATGCTGAGATATATTCCTGTGTTTTCCGGGGAAAAAAAGCTCTTTCCCTGTCTGCCTCTGCCCTCAGTCTGAGATAAAGCTGTCACTGCCGTTCCTTCGCCCGCTCCCTCCGAGGCCATCTTTCGCAAAACACTGTTTGTCGAAGAAACTTCATCGAAAAAAATCATTTCCCACTTTATTCCGTTTGCGACCGGCTGCCCGACAATATCCGGTGCCGACAATCTGTCATCGATACTCATTTTTAACTGACTCCTTAATCATGCGCAATGCTAACCTCCGATGTCAAAACTGCCGGCTGACTTTTATCAAATCAGCCGGCTCACTTATTTATTAAACTGTCTTTTTACAGCGGAAGAATTTTTCCCACTCCCTTTTCAAGAGCCATTTCTATTACCAGCGGTGTTACCGCAAAATCATCTACCGCCATTCCGCTGGGATTTGCCACAATCAGCTGCTTATCGGAAGTTCTTCCTTCATGTCTGCCCGCAATAATATGACCTAATTCACAGTTCGGAACCGGAATTTCTCCGTAGAAGTATCCGGCCTCCACCAGATGCTTCTGCTGCTCCATACTGTCCACCACATAAAGATCCGCCCGGTTAATCGTATCCGGGTGAAACTGCGAATGGAGATCGGTTACTATTATTGTCTGGCCTTCCGGAACCCATTCATCTTTAATTGTAGGATGAGGATCTGTGCTGAAAAATGTTGCCGATGCCAGAATATCGCTGTTTCTTACAATTTCTTCAAGGGATGCGGCTTTTTCCATCGGCACAGATAATTTGGAAGAATACAATTCTATCGCTCTGTCCATAGCCGCTTCGGAAACATCCCATACAAGTACTTTCTTAAGATTCGGTATTCCGAATTCAATCACATCAAAATGATTGCAGCCCTCTCTGCCCAGACCGATCATTCCGAAAACCTCCGAATTCTTTCTGCCAAGCAGCATTGCCGATACCATAGCAATCATGGGCGTTCTGGTTTCCATAATATGAACTCCGTCCATAACGGCAACGGGCCATCCGGTAGCATAATCACTGACCATGAGCATTGCGGACAGTGAAGGCAGTCCATAATCTCTCATATTGTGATTATATGCACCTACCCATTTTACTCCGGCGGATTCCATCCCCGGTATCAATGCCGGCATTCCGATATAAACTGACTGGGAATCCGGAAACACATGGGACTTCGCAGGCATCTGAGTTTCTCCCAGACTATACATCATAAGTGCTTTTTCCATCTGATCTTTAAGCACTTCCTGCGGAATACTCAGTTTTTTTACATCTTCCCGTGAAAGATAAAGAATTTCCTTTCCGATATTCAGATGCTTTCTTATTTTGTCGCTGAATCTTTCGTTCATAATCAACCACCGGCATATTGAACTCAATACGAGTCCGCACCTTTCTCCTTTCTGCTGCATTGTATCAGGGTAATAACTCTGATCTCAAAAACCACACAGGACACAGCAGCTGCTGTGTCCTGAAAAAACCGTTATTGCCATTATTTCATAAGCCACCCGTATAATTTTCAGAAACACAATCGATACTCGTCACTTTAACCTATTTCTGAATTCCGACAATAAACTGTCCGTTCTGATAGCTTACCACAACAAAATGTCCCTGTGCATTTCCTCCTCCGAACAGATAAGAATTATTCTCAATTGTCTCCGTAACTTCATTCGAATAACCTGAGTTAATCAGACTTGCCGCATATGTTTTAACATCCACCATATCGGCTCCGGTCATCAGGATACAGTAAATCCCGTCCTGCATATCTATTTTCTTTACTGTTCCGTGAGAAGGCTTAGGCACTAACCGGGTGTATTCGTTATCCGGCCAGTTTGATGTATCGCCGGTTTTAACCTGTGTCTGCGTATTATTCGAAGACTGCTCTTTTTTTTCCGATGAGGAATTCTGAGCTGTATTGCCTTTTATTTCCGACTTGCTTCCGCCTTCGGATTTCGCGCTCCTGCCGTTATCCGAAGCTTTTTGACTTGTATTTCCTTTATCTGATTTTTTCTCGGTTTTTCCGGAGCCGCTATTATCGTCATCCTTTTTTGATATGACGTTCTGTTCAGGCGTTTCTTTCTCAGCGGTATTCTGAGAAATCTCATTCTTCTCAGCCGAGCCCTCGTTATTCTGAACAGTCTGCTCTGTATTTGATGCGCTTTCCCCATTGTCCGAAGTCATTTCTGTCCGAGCATCCGAGCATCCGAAAAGAAAAACCGAAAAAATCATAATAATAGCCATAAAAACGACTGTTTTGTTTTTCATTTCGTATCCCCCTTATCCGGTAAATATTCGCCACCTGTTATTCCTGCAGCCGATAATCCCCCACGGCAACAGAATCTACCATAAATCCCAATTCTATTCTATCATTTTCATAGCTCTATGCAAGCACAAAAAATCAAATCGTAATATTTTAGAAATATTTTTGAAATATTTCTGTATAATATGGCAAATATTATACCGTTGCTTTATTAATTCATCTATATATAGAAGATTTTATTGCAATAGCACAAGATACACAGAATCATCTCAATACGAAATTTTCAAATCTTCGATAAAACAGTATTCTTCGCCGATTCTGTTTTGAAACCGTTACATCGCCTCAGCCGTTATTATACGGGGTTTCCGGACAGTCCGGCGGTCAGTTTCCGTAGTATTCCCGTGCAAATCTTACCGTGTCCATTGCATCCGGCGAATACTTGTCGGCACCGATGAGCTTTGAATAATCTTCGTTCAGGACAGCCCCTCCGACAATCACCCTGATATCCTTTCCGGTTTTGCGAAGAAGACTTATGGTATCTTTCATTGCGGGGACAGTAGTTGTCATCAGTGCACTCAGTCCCACTACACAGCAGCCGGTCTCGACAGCTTTATCTCTTATTGTCTCCGGGGAAACATCCTTGCCGAGATCAATAACATTGAATCCATAACTCTGCAGCAGAACTTTTACGATGTTTTTACCTATATCATGAATATCACCTTTAACAGTTGCCAGAATCACCGACTGCAGTGTATCGTTTTCTTTTTTCGGAAGCTTTTCTCTGACTACTTCAAAGGCTCCCGAAGCTGCCTCCGCACTGAGTAAAAGCTGCGGAAGATATGCTTTACCCTCCTCAAAAGCTTTGCCTATTTCGTTAAGAGACGGTACAATGTGATTATTGATAATGTTTAAAGGCTCTTCTTCATTCACCAGTTTAGCGGCTTCCTCCGCGGACTTTTTCTTCATTCCCTTAAGTATGCTGTCGAAAAGTGCAGATTTCCCACAATTGGCGGCGTCATCTTCCGCTGTACGGTTGTTTGAAACCGCTTCGGAATTATCAGCTGCACCAGATGGTATTTTCACACTTTTTTCAGGCTTTCTCTCAGCATAACCGATATATTCAAGGCAGTTTTCATCCATACAGTTCAGTGCTCTGAATGCATAGTACACGTCCATCATAGCTTCCGAAAACGGGTTCATGATGGCACAATTCATACCCCTCTCCAGAGCATTCGCAAAAAACACTGAATTAATCATATCTCTTTCAGGCAGGCCAAAGGAAATATTTGATACTCCCATGCTGGTTTTAATGCCCATTTCGCTGAGTTTTTTTACCACTTCAAGGGCAACACGCGCTCCTTTCTGATTCGAAGAAATGGTCATGGCCAGGGGATCCACAATAATATCCTTACTGTCGATTCCGTATTCAGAAGCTCTCTTTATAATATCCATGGCGATATTAAATCTTCCTTCGGCAGTATCCGGTATTCCGTCCTCTCCGATAGTCAGCGCTATCACTGTCCCGCCGTATTTTTTAACAATCGGGAATATACTGTCCATAACTTCGCTTTTTCCGTTTACGGAATTTACCAGCGGTTTCCCGTTATATATTCTCATTCCCGCTTCCATGGCTTCCGGATCCGAGGTATCAATCTGAAGCGGAAGATCGCTTACGCTTTGCAGTGCCCTGACCGCATCTTTCATCATTTTCGGCTCATCAATTTCCGGAAGTCCCACATTAACATCCAGAATATGAACTCCCGCCTCATCCTGCCTGATGCCCTCGGTAAGAATGTATTCCATATTATTAGTCTTCAGAGCTTCTTTCAGCTTTGGCTTACCGGTGGGATTGATCCTTTCTCCGATGAGAACCGGACTTTCACCCATTACCACCTCATGAGAATATGAGGATACCATTGTGTAATTTTTTTTCTCCGGTATCCTGTAAGGAAGCTTTTCCACTTTCTCAATCATTTTCCTCATATATTCAGGAGTGGTACCGCAGCAGCCTCCCAGAAGAGTGCCACCCTTTTGAGCAATTTCAACCATGTATTCGGAGAATCTCTCGGCATCTATATTATAGGTCATTTTTCCGTTTACCATTTCCGGAAGTCCGGCATTCGGCATTACTATTACCGGAACAGAAGCATATTTTTCAAATTCCCCCATAATTTCAAGCAGTTTATCAGGTCCGAAGGAGCAGTTCATTCCCAGAGCGTCAACGCCCAGCCCCTCCAGCATGGCAATCATGGCACCCGGTGTCGCACCGGTCATCAGCCGTCCTCTCTCATCATATGCATTAGATACGAATATCGGAAGATCGGAGTTCTCTTTAGCAGCCACTACCGCCGCTTTGGTTTCATACGCATCATTCATGGTTTCGATAATAATGAAATCCGCACCGCTCTTCACCGCCGCTTTCACGTTATCCGCAAAAATCGACACAGCTTCTTCAAAAGAGCAGGATCCTATAGGCTCCAGCATTTTTCCCAGGGGGCCCATGTCGAAGCCCGCAAATCTGTCGGGTTTTCCGCCGGCCGCCGCCTTTACACAGTTTATTCCGGCCTCTATAAGCTCCTCATAATTTTCATATTTTTCCCTGTTTACACCAAAGGTATTTGAAACCACCAGATTACAGCCGGCTTCATAATATGCCCTGTGAACCGCTTCCAGTTTTTCCGGCTTTGTAATACTCCACAGCTCCGGTCTTTCTCCCGGCTGAAGTCCCATGCCCTGAAGCAGTGAGCCCAGTCCTCCGTCGAAATACAAACGTTTCTGCTTTATCGTTTCAAGAAGTCTGTTATTTTTTTTCATAATTCATCCCCATAATTGCCGTAATGGACTTTGACGGAGTCATGAAACAGGATTCATTCAATACTATTCCCAGAGTTTTCTCACCCCGCAGGCAATCCATAACTATTTTCTGATTTTCTATTCCGCAGTCTCCGTATCCGGGACTGTATCTCGGGCGCCAGATTATTTCACTTCCGGCTTCTTTAATATCATATCCGGTTTTTCGTATTTCATCAGACCCGTCCCGAAAATTATTTCTTATTATTTCTTCCGTATAATCACATAATGCTTCCGCTGCTGCGGAAGCCATTGCATCGGTAATAAAATGCTCTCCCGGTGAGGTTATGCCAAGACGCATCAGCAGCCTATCAACACCTGTTCCGATGGTGACCGCAAAAATAAAAGCATTAGTGCATCCTTTCAGATTTTTATACAGATTATTACTTCTGATTTCCGCAAATCCGAAATCACAAACCCCGGGCTCCGGGAATTTCAGTCCGGTAACGGTATACGCAAATCGACAGTTCATTGCTTCATCAAGCTTTTTTCTGCAGTTTACAGAAATCTCATCTTCAAGACTGCCGGTGCCGCCCATTCTTCTTCTGAACTCGGTTTCACTTATAATCAATTCCCGGGAATCAACATGACCGCATACCACATCCTCGTACATCATTTTATTATTTCCGACAGGTTTGTTTTAATCTGAAGTGCAACGTCCGGATTATTCATTGAATATACATGAACCGCATTTACACCGTTGGCATATAAATCAATAATCTGCTCTGTAGCAAAAGCTATTCCCGCCTGTTTCATTGCCTCCGGTTTATCCCCGTATCTGTCTACAATTCTCAGAAATCTCTGAGGAAGTGCATTTCCCGAAATCGCACATATTCTCTTAATCTGTGCCGCACTGGTAACCGGCATGATTCCTGCAACAACAGGTACATCTATTCCTTTTTTCAGCATTCTGTACATAAAATTATACAGAATATTATTATCAAAAAACATTTGTGTAGTCAGAAACTCACAGCCTGTATCCACCTTCAGTTTAAGATATTCCAGGTCCTTTATGCTGTTTGCACTGTCCGGATGAGTTTCCGGATAACAGGCCCCTCCTATGCAGAAATCATTCCCGAAGCTTTTTATTTCTTCAATCAGTTCATTCGCATAATGAAACTCCATTTTTGCGGCATCCGCACCCTCCGGAATATCTCCGCGAAGTGCGAGAATATTATTGATTCCGAGTCCTTTCAGTCGGGAAAGCTCTTCATGAATTTTTTCTTTTGTGGATGAAACACATGTCAGATGTGCCAGTGAAGTTACTCCGCATTTCTGAAGCCTGTCGGCAATATCCGCCGTATAATCGGAAGTTCCTCCTCCCGCACCGTAAGTAACGCTCATGTAGCTGGGATTCAGGGCTGCGATTTTTTCCGCTGCCGCTATTACTCCGTCATATTTGTCACTTGTTTTGGGTGGAAAAACTTCAAATGAAAGACTCGGTCTTTCGCCGTTGATAATGTCGATAATTTTCATAATACCTCTCCTGTTTTCATCTTACTGTTTACCGTTTCTGTTTTCATCTTTTTCCGAATTCTGTTTTTATCAGTTCCGTCACATTTGCTCAGGCAGCCGGCATCCTCACCGTCACAAGCAATTTTTCTCCGCTATTTGTACTTATAGTACAGCATGCAGTGGCAGAAGCCTTCAAAATCCGGATCCGCCATCTGGCCTTTAAATTCATCACAGATACATTTGTTTTCCTCAATCCGCTGGAGCCTGCAGGGGCAGTATCCTCCTGTGCGTTTCAGACCTTCTCTGATTGTATTTACCACACTCTGATCATCATTTAATCTTATTGGCAACTCTCTCACCTCTGCTTACCCGGTTTACTCCGGACCACTCCGCTCTGAAACCGGTCGTTTTCGTTGTAATTATTCGGACCGTCAGTTATTAATTATCTGATGCACCATTTTAACTGAAGGTGCTTCCGACAATAAGAAACACCTTCATCCTTTTTTATTATTATATTTCCGATAAATACTTTTTTCAACAATATTATGAGTTAATTATTAAATTCCGGTTACGATTCACAGTCATTCAATTCAAATGGTAAATGACCGCTCTGTGATTCGAAACGGCTGTGAATAGTAACAAATTCCGGGAATGTCTGTTGCAGCGATATCCTGCCATGAATCAAAAATCTCAAAGCAAATAAGCTTTCCGGTAATCGGCTGAATGCATCAGTTATTCGGTTATTCCGAATAACCGGTTTGTAATCTGACTGAGCTTTGCATTTTTATTCATATTATTCCTCCGTTTTTCCGGGATCCGTATTTTTGTATTTCCCGCTTATTTCACAGTTTCTCAGAATCATCTCCCATTTCTCGTCCACGCCTTTCTGAGTTTCTTCTATAGTCCACTCGTTTCCCGCTTTGAACATGTGGGCAAATCTTCCCTGTTTTGAGAGAAATTCCTCCACAGGAAGTTTTTTCTTAGGTTCGTAGGTCAGTCTCCAGACTCCGTTTTCTATCTCATACATCGGCCAGACGCAGGTTTCCACCGCAAGTCTGCACATTTCCGCCAGATCCTCGGTTTCATATCTCCATCCTCTCGGACATGGTGAGAGAATATTAAGAAAATTTGCTCCGGGTGTATATATCGCCTTATAGGCTTTCTCCGACAGATCCTTCATATTGCCTAAAAATGTAGTCTGAGCAACATACGGTGCTCCGTGAGCCGCTACAATAAGTGTCAGATCCTTCTTTTTCTGCTGTTTTCCCGGAAGATCCGCTCCCGCCGGGGAAGTGGTAGCGTCCGCAAACCTCGGTGTGGAAGATGATCTCTGAATACCGGTATTCATATACGCTTCATTATCGTAACAAACATATACCATATCATGCCCTCTCTCAAGGGCACCCGAAAGTGACTGCAGCCCGATGTCATAGGTACCACCGTCTCCCCCGAAAGTAATAAATTTGAAATTGTCCTTTACTTTACCCTTTCTTCTGAGAACCCTGTACGCAGCCTCCACTCCGGCTGTTGTAGCTGCCGCATTTTCAAAGGCACTGTGAATGTAGCTGTCCTCATAAGCGGTATAGGGATACATAAATGTGGATACTTCAAGGCAGCTGGTGGCATTTGTAATAACTGCCTTATCCTCGGGATTAAGTGCACGCAGCACGCTTCTGACGGTGATTCCGGCACCGCATCCGGCACACAGTCTGTGACCGCCGGCCAGACGATCTTTTTTTGATACTTCTTTCTTTAAATCATATGCCATATCAGTTATACCTCATAAGCTTCCTTGTCTTTCCCGTAAACGCGGGCAGCGCCGGGATGGTACTCTTCATAAATCATTCTCTGTTCTTCGTTAATATATCTTGAGTCTCTTACACCCAGATATCGGTAAACGTCTCCGGGGTCATCATTCTCGCAGATAACATATAAATCCTTAAAAATATCGTAAAAGTCTTCAACTCTGATATCTCTGCCGCCAAGCCCGTAAATATAATTAATAGCATAAGGCTTATACGGAAGGTCATAGAGCGAGCTTCTTGCTTCGCTGAATAAAGGCCCTCCGCTGTTTGAAAAGCTTTCCGCCTTATCCATTATCGCAACGGCCTTAACCTTGCACATTGCCGCCGCAAGAGGGCGTCTCGGGAATGGTCTGAACACTCTGAGTTTAATCAGCCCGACTCTCTTTCCTTCCGCCCGAAGTCTGTCCACTGCCTCTTTGCCTGTTCCCGCACTGGAACCCATGACTACAATCGCAACATCTGCATCGTCCATCATATATTCTTCGAAAAATCTGTATTTTCTTCCCGTCATTGCATTGAATTCTCTTCCCACATCCAGAATAACCGGCATGGAATCCTTCATCGCCTGTGCCTGTTCCCTCTTGATTTCCATATAATACGGAGAAATACCGTAAGGGCCTACAGCAAGAGGATTCTCATGCTTAAGCAGATAATTATCAGGCTCATATTCCCCCACAAAATTTTTAACGAGAAAATCTTCTATAAGTTCGATATTAGATACCCCGTGACTGGTAATGAATCCGTCCTGACATATCATTACCGGAATCCTCGTACGTTCCGCTATTACTACGCCCTGAATAAAGTTATCGTAAACCTCCTGATTGGTTTCGGAATATATCTGGATCCATCCCGAATCTCTCGCGCCCATCGAATCCGAATGGTCATTGTTAATATTTATCGGTCCGCTGAGGGAACGGTTTACAACACACATTGTAATGGGCAGTCTGCAGGATGCCGCAATGTACAGAAGCTCCCACATATATGCCAGTCCGGCTGATGATGTGGCTGTCATGGCTCTCGCTCCGGCAGCCGAGGCTCCGATACAGGTGGACATTGCACTGTGTTCCGATTCTACAGCAATGAATTCCGTATCCACTTCGCCGTCCGCCACATATTTTGAAAAATATTCCGGAATTTCCGTTGACGGTGTGATAGGAAATGCCCCCACCACATCCGGATTTATCTGACGCATTGCATAAGCAACTGCCGCATTTCCCGATTTTCTGTCTCTGATTGGCATAACTATCCCTCCTTAACCATTTCTATTGCGCCAAAAGGGCAGACCTTTGAGCATATTCCGCAGCCCTTACAGTGCATTAAATCGAAGCACTGCATCTTTTCGTTTCTGACCACCACCGAACTGTCGGGGCAGTAAAGAAAACACATCATGCAGTTTTTACATTTTTCTTCATGGAGAACCGGTCGGTTTACTCTCCACTCACCTGTATTGACAAGCTTGGAGGTTGCCGGCTCATATATTTCTCCCCCCAGGGTCAGCTCCTGCCAGGTTGATTTTTCATTAATATCCTTTGCTCTTGTCTTTCGCATTATTCCACCTCAAATTCTTCCAGTGTCTTTCTGATTGCATTCATGTTTCCCTCCACCAGCCTTGGCTTCGTCGGGAATTTCTTTTTAAACGATTCTTCCATATCCCTGATAAACTGCTCCGTTTCGATAACATGGCTTACCTTTACTGCGGCAGCCAGCATCGGGGTATTCGGAAAATATTTTCCAAGGGTTTCCAGGGATATTTTTTCCGCATTGACCGTACAGATTCTGCCGTTGTATCTGCCGTTCAGTTCTTTTCGGATTTCATCCGCAGTCTTGTGAGTGTTAATAATCAGTGCTCCGTCTTCGCTCAGACCTTTTGTTACATTTACCGTTTTCAGAAGCGTGTCATCCACTACTACCACATAGTCAGGAAAATAAATATTTGAATGTACCTTGCAATGAGAATCCGAAATTCTGTTATAAGCTGTAATCGGCGCTCCCATTCGTTCCGGGCCGTATTCCGGAAATCCCTGAACATCTTTACCTGAGTTAAAAGCCGCTTCTGCCAGGAACAGACATGCGGTTTTTGCACCCTGACCTCCTCTTCCGTGCCATCTGAATTCAACCATATTATTTACATTGCACATTTCTATCCTCCTAAAAATAAAAACCCCGTCTCAGTAAAGAGACGAGGAAAAAATCTTCGTTATACCACTCAATACTACTTATTCGGCATACCATCATACGCCTTCTCTGTCACGGGAGAACCCGTCAAAGCCTACTTTCATAACTACTTTCATAATCTGTATCATTATGAGCTTTCGGTTTGCAACTCAGGAGTGATTTTCGGAAATAATCTACTTGTATCGGGATTTCACCATCCCCGACTCTCTGTGTCGTTCAAATATTACTTACTCTCTCCGTCAAAGTCTTTATAGTACATATTTACTTATAGAGCAATTCTATTACTCTGTTAATTATTTGTCAACTATTATTTTTATATTTAATATATATTTATTTTTATATTTAATATATATTTTGTTACTATTCACAGTCATTCAATTCAGCAGACAGAGCTTAGAACCGCTACGTCCGGTTATGAGCGCGAGCGTTCCCGAAGTAAACAGTCACTTCGAATCTAATTAGTACAATACTAAATCTATAATTATTTCTCAACAGCTGTGGATAGTAACCATATTTTATTGCTATCATTCCTGCACACGGCGATCTGAATCAAAGTACAGAATTCCAGCAGATTACAAACCTTTGATTCGGTATGATTGTATCTATTACCCCGCATTGGCTAAAATAACCTGACCATGACACCGTATGGCTTCTTAATATTAATTTATAACTGTGAGGGCTGTTTTCCCTTGTTTTTATTCACTGATTCTCATAGAATGTTATCATAAGTATTATTGTTAGCTGCGGAGGGGAAAATGAAAGTTTCTAATATTACAATGTCCGAAATAATCGCCGAAGAGGTGAAAAAGGCCGGGGGCAGAGCCTTTTATGTAGGCGGCTATGTCCGGGATTTATTGATGAGCGAAAAAAATGAAGACATTGCTTCAGGTAATGACGCGAATGCGGGTATTAATACAACTGAGAGTAAAGACCTGGATATTGAAGTTCACGGAATACGGGTTAAAACACTCGAATATATTCTGGATTCCCTGGGAACCCGCCTTACAAAGGGGGCTTCTTTCGGAGTAATGGGGCTTCAGCACTACGATATCGACATAGCAATGCCACGTTCGGAGTCCGCCACCGGAAAAGGACATAAGGATTTCAGCATATCAGTCGACCCCTTCATCGGGCCCGAAAAAGCCTCCTCCCGCAGAGATTTTACCATCAACGCAATGATGCAGGATGTATTGACCGGAGAAATACTTGATTTTTGGGGCGGTCGCGAGGATTTGAAAAAAGGATTGCTTCGCTGTGTAAATCCCGCTTCTTTTGCGGAAGATCCTCTGAGGGTTTTCAGAGCGGCACAGTTTGCCGCAAGGTTTGAATTGTCAATTGATGACGATACTGCGGAAATTTCAGAAAGAATGGATGTTTCCTCGCTTTCAAAGGAGCGAGTAATGGGAGAACTTGAAAAAGCCCTTCTGAAATCCCAACGACCTTCGATTTTCTTTGAGGCTCTCAGACAAATGAAACAGCTTTCCTCCTGGTTTCCGGAAATTGAAGCTCTCATAAACTGTCCTCAGGATCCCAGACATCATCCGGAAGGAGATGTCTGGACACACACGATGCAGGTTCTGGATGAAGCGGCAAAATTCCGTGCGAAAGCTCTTCATCCGAAAGCTTTCATGATATCCGCACTGACTCACGATATCGGAAAACCGTCCGTCACAGAAGAGAGAAACGGCAGAATTCATGCTTATGCTCACGAATCCGCAGGTCTTCCGCTGACTGAAAATATGCTTCATCGCCTGTGTAATGAAAGCAGATTAATAAAATATGTGTTAAATATGACCACTCTGCACATGCAGCCAAACATGAAAGCCGCTGTAAATGCAAAGCAGAAATCTTTTATGAAAATGTTCGATAAGTCTGTATGCCCCGAAGATCTGCTGTTACTCTCAAAAGCGGATTATCTGGGGCGACACATACCCGCCAATTCAGGCAGCCACGACACGCTCCGTACATTCGGCAGCACACACTCGCTCCGTACATTCGGCAGCACACGCTCGCTCCGTACA
>DCHZ01000013.1:59646-84516 GCA_002315385.1 Firmicutes bacterium UBA1739
CCGTACACCCGGCAGCACACGCTCGTTCCGTACACCCGGCAGCACACGCTCGCTCCGTACATTCGGCAGCACACACTCGCTCCGTACATTCGGCAGCACATGCACACCTGACAATACCTGTAAATCCGGCAGAATCCATACTGCGAACACTCCGTTCAAAGGCGACTGGCAGAACCGCTTTACAGAAGAATCCTATGCGAAAACCGAATCGAAGCTCAACGAAATGCTCGTAATCTATAATGAACTTATAAAGCTCCCCTCCCTCGCCGGGAAAGATCTGATTGCCGCAGGACTCAGCCCCGGGCCGGAGTTTTCCGAAGCTCTGACCTATGCTCATAAACTCCATTTAGCCGGCATCCCCAAGGATGAACAGCTCCGGCAGGTTCTGGGTATGCTTCACCGGAATTAAAAAAAGCAGATAATTCCCTTCTCCGGCACAGGTAATAAGAAAATCGCTTTCTAACATTGATAATAAGCAAATCGCTTTCTAACATTGATAATAAGCAAATCGCTCTCTGACATTGATAATAAGGGAATCCCTTTTTCTGACCAGGGTAATAAAGGTCAGAAAAGGTCAGAAACTAAATCTCAAAGGAAATGTCTCCATATTTAGACTTTTTCAAAAAAATGGAGACATAATTTTGAAAAAAGTGAATTATAGGCGGTTTCGAAGGCAAATTTGCACCTGATTTATTCTAATTTTTTCCATATTTTAACCATTGATGAAAAGCAGGTGCATCATTTACTGCTAAAATCACAAAAATGTCTCCACATTTTTAAAAATTTTTTAATCTGGAGACATTTTTCGCAAGATTTGATTTTTGCTCAGAAAGGAGTCATTTTACTTGGTATTTGATTTTTTGAGATTCGATAATGCCCCTGCCAAAACTCAGCCCGGAGCCTTCTGGAAAGCTTCAAAAGCACGAAATCGGTTCATTAACACGAAAACCTCTCCACTTTTTAAATTTTGCAAATATGGAGACGTTTTGTGCAGGATTTGATTTTTGTGCCGAAAAAAACTAAATCTCAGCGGAAATGTCTGATTCTGATGCCTTCAGAACCGGTTATTTAAAAATCGTTATTTTAGTGCAAGTACTCGCCGTAGCACCACTACGACTGCGTTTTTTGAACCGCCCTGCAAAAAAATATTCTTCGTCATTGAGCCGGTTATTTATTATTTGCTACACTAGTATCGGTTATCGAAAACTCTTGTGGATTTTTTTTCGCTCCTTGGCAGATCTCCGAGATTAACAGGCTTAACCACAGGAGTCATTCCTATTCTCGATTTGAATTCGGACATCATCTGATTTTCCACAGCATATTTATTTGCGCCGTCATTAACTTCAATGAATACCGTCATAATATCTTTTCCGTTAATATGATCTATCATAACCTGGAATTCGCTGGAAGCTCCTTCTATTCCCTTAATAAGTTCGTCAATCTGACTCGGGAAAATGTTTACTCCCTTGACTTTTACCATATCATCTGTTCTTCCGAGAATGGTATCTATTCTCGGGAATTTTGAGCCGCAGGCGCATTCACCTGTAATCTTTCTTGAAAGGTCATGAGTACGATATCTGATAAGTGGTGCCCCCTGCTTTTTCAGAGTTGTTATCACGATTTCTCCCACTTCGCCGTCAGGTACAGGTTCACCTGTCTTGGGATCTACGATTTCAATGTAGACATAATCATCCCAATAGTGCATACCGGCTTCATGCTCACAGCTGATTGCGATTCCAGGGCCGTAAACTTCGGTGAGACCGTAAACATCAAACAGCTGAACTCCCAGCTCCGCTGCAATTCTCTTTCTCATCTTTTCGCCCCATCTTTCAGAGCCGATAATTCCTTTTTTCAGGTATATACTGCTGCCCACACCGCGCTTTTCTATTTCTTCGGCAAGAAGCAGTGCATACGACGAGGTTGCGCACAGAACAGTTGATTTCATATCCTGCATCATTCGAATCTGCTTATCGGTATTTCCCGGTCCCATAGGAATTGTCATGGCACCGATTCTTTCCGCACCGTTCTGAAACCCGATTCCGGCAGTCCACAGGCCGTAACCCGGTGTAATATGAATCCTGTCCTTATTTGTAACTCCCGCCATAGTGTAACATCTTCCGAACTGGATTGCCCAGTCGTCAATATCCTGCTTTGTATAAGGAATGATTACAGGCGTTCCCGTTGTTCCCGAAGAAGAATGAATTCTTACGATTTCCTCTTCCGGCACTGCCATTAATCCGAGAGGATATGCCTCTCTCAAATCACCTTTCCATGTGAAGGGAAGCTTTCTGAAATCCTCTTCATTCTTTATCCCGGCAACATCTATTCCTTCGAACTTCTTCTTATAAAAGCAATCTTTACCTGTCAGATTTACAAGCTGTTCTTTTATCTGCTGAAATTGTGTATCATTCATCATAAATTTATTCCTCTCTGCTCTTACCCTTTCATTCCGAGTTCAAGAGCTTTAATATTCATTTCGTGAAGCTTTGGCTTAAGCCTGCTCAAAAGAGCAGTTTTTGTTTCTTCATATGAAATCTCCACTGCTCCGCTGCTTATTGCCGCTCCCAGCAGAATTACATTCATAACCTTATCCGATCCGCAGATCCCGCAAAGCTTTTCCGTATCTACTACTATCACATTTTTTATATTTTTCCTCAGATAGTCCACCATCTCGTCTCCGTTGTAAGTCGAATCTGTCAATGCCGCCGTAACCGGCATCACCGACTTACTGCTGACAATTACTGTTCCGCCTTCTTTTAGATAAGAAAGATTTCTTACAGCCTCTCCCGGTTCAAAACCGATTATCACATCTGCCGTCCCAAGCGGAATGATGGGCGAATGTATATTAAACCCGGTTCTGACATATGAGGTTACCGAACCTCCACGCTGAGCCATCCCGATAGTTTCGGTGGTTTTAACATCTTCTCCTCTGGCAATTGCAGCCGCTGCCAGCACCTTGGCCGCCAGGACAGTTCCCTGCCCGCCTACTCCGCAAAGCAGATAATTCATATTCATTTTGCTTCACCCCCGCTTTTCGAAATTGCCCCCACAGGACAAACGGATTCGCATACAGAACATCCGAAACACAGGGATTTTTCTATGTAAGCTTTCCCTTCCCGCAGCACTATTGCCGGACATCCCAGTTCTTTTATGCATTTCTTGCAGTTTATACATTTTGCGGAATCTATTATCTCCGGTTTAGACGGTTTTGAAACCGCTATGCACGGTGATTTGAAAATAATCGCTTTTACACCCTTTTCTTCCGCAACCTTCTTTACAATCTCCACTGAATTTCTCATGTCAAGAGGATCCGCCGTTACCACAGTTTTTACTCCCATACCTCTGAGAATCATTTCGGGATCAACGCAGTTCACCACATCTCCCATCATGGTCTTTCCCGTGCCCGGATGAGGCTGGTGACCTGTCATAGCAGTAGTGGAATTATCAAGAAGCACAACAGTTATGTCAGCCTGATTATATACAGCATTTACTACTCCGGTCATTCCCGATGCAAAAAAAGTGGAATCTCCGATAAACCCGAAACATCGGGCATCCGGCTCTGCGTGATATAAACCCTGTGCCATTGTCAGTCCCGCTCCCATGCACAGACAGGTATCCACCATATCAAGAGGCATTGCATTTCCCAGCGTATAACAGCCGATATCTCCGCAATATCTGGTTTTCTTTCCCTTCATTGCAAGTTTAACCGCATAGAAAGCTCCTCTGTGCGGGCATCCCGGGCAGAGCACCGGCGGTCTTGACGGTATCTCCGGCATTTTCGCTGTTTCCCGCAGTTCCGCAGCTTCACCTCCGCCGCAGACTTCTTTTTTTATCCCCGATCTCATCTGCACTGAATTATCTTCTCCGAGAAATTCCGCAATACTTTCCGCCACCTTGTCGGCAGAGTTTTCTCCGGCATTGACCATGCTTCCGGTGAGTTTTCCGAAAACTTCAACCGCAATTCCGTGTTTTCCGCATACATATGTAATCTCTCTTTCAAGAACCGGATCCAGTTCTTCCACCGCCAGTACCGAATCCAGACCCTTCAAAAATTCCAGTGCGGGTTTTTCCGGAAAAGGATTGGCCGTCGCCACTTTAAATACTTTTACATCATCTCTGTCACCCAGAACTTCCTTAACATATTCATAGCTGACACCACCGGTTATTATTCCCTTTTTGCCGGTTCCCGTCACTTCATTGAAACGATAGTCGCCAAAATCCTCTGCGATATCCACCAGCATTTTTTCCAGCAGAATATGATTCTTATATGAGAGTCTCGGAAAAATAACCCACTTTTCCGAATCCTTAACAAAACCATCAGACTTTTTTTCAGGCATATCTTCCGGTTTTCCGCCCGGTATTTCCGGCAGTTCTATTGTCTGATATCCATGACAGATTCTCGTCGTCGGTCTCATAAATACCGGTTTACCGTATTTTTCGGAATATTCAAAAGCATCCTGAATCATTTCATAAGCCTCAGCCGGCGAAGACGGATCAAATACCATCATTTTTGCAAATTTTGCATAATGTCTGGTATCCTGTTCTGTCTGTGAAGAAATAGGGCCCGGATCATCCGCCACCAGTATGACCATTCCTCCCTTTACCCCGACGTAATTCAGACTCATCAAAGGATCTGAGGCAACATTAAGGCCGACCTGTTTCATTGTTACCAGTGTTCTTTTCCCGGCATATGCCGCTCCTGCTCCGACTTCCATTGCCGCCTTCTCATTAATTGACCATTCGACATGAATATTTCCCGGATTATTCTTCGCCACAGTTTCAAGAACCTCCGTTGACGGTGTTCCCGGATAACCTGCCACCATTCTCACTCCGGCCCGGATCGCTCCGAAGGCTATGGCTTCATTTCCCATAACTAATTGCTTTGTCATAGTAAATTTCTCCCTGTATTGTATCGTAATAAACATCAGTGCATTTTTTCACTGTGTATTTCATTTATTTGTAAATTTTATTATACAAAAATATTATTAATATTACAACATAATTAAGCATTTCAATGCTCTTACCCGACCGACCGCAGCCTGCAGAGGCAAAAAAAATTACGTCATTAAATTAATTTCCGTAAAAATTCCGGATTACTGTTTACTTTGGAAATGCTTTCTCTTAATGCATGTAAACTTCTGCCTTAACTCCCGCGATTTTGAGAATCCCCGGCGTATAGACTTTTCCTTCATATAATGTTATAATTAACCACAATTTTTACTTATATCTTTTTCATAAAGGAGAATTCTATGTTTATGGCACGAGTAGTTGAATTTCTGTTTGTTTTTGCCTTTTGCGCAAGTGTTGGATGGGTTATAGAACTGGTTTACCGTTCCGTCAAATCAAAAAAACTGATTAATCCCGGATTCCTGTCCGGGCCTGCCCTGCCGCTCTATGGTACCGGCGGACTGGCTTTGTACATACTGTGCCTGCCGATAAATCTGGTAGATAATTTATACCTGAGACTGCCGGTTATTTTTGTGAGCGGTGCCATCATAATGACACTCATTGAGCTGGTCGGAGGTATGATTGCATTGAAATGCTTCAATATGCGATTATGGGATTATTCTAAAAGAAAGCTGAATTTCAAAGGGCTTATCTGCCTTCGTTTTACTATTTACTGGGGACTTCTCTGCGTAGCCTTCTATTACTTCCTCTATAACGGAATTCACGGCATAGCCATGAACGCACTCGTCAGCTACGGTTGGGTTCTGACCATCGGTTTCTATTACGGTGTGTTTGTCATAGACGTTGTCGAATCGATGAATATGGCTGTCAAAGTCAAAGCCTACTCCGATAAAATCAAGAAAACTGTTGATATTGAAAAGCTCAAGGACCTTGCCCGCGAGCGTATGGAATTCGGCAGAATGAATATTCCGAAGCTGGGAATTTTCCATCACGGTACTATAAAAGAATTCATTATCAACGAAGCAAACAGAATCTACGAAAAGCAGATGGCTCAGGCTCAGGAGCAGGCACAGCAGGCTCTTCGTCATCCCGAATCAAGAATATAGGCAGAAACACAGAATTCATTTTTATACATCAATTAAACTGATAAGAGATAAAACCATTCTGACAAAAAAAGAACCCTGCGCATCAGACGCAGGGCTTTCTTTTTACAATGAAAAACCTCAGGAGACCGGTATGCCGGATTAATCTGCCTGCCGATAACAGAGCATTTCTTCGCCGGTACGGTTAAAAACGCAGTCACAATGGTGCTGCCGCGATATTGTTTATCTGATATTTGATTCTGAAGGCATAACAATTGCGGCTATTATGTAAGCCAGCACGCCACTTCCTCCCAGGAGACAGAAGACAATCCATGCCAGACGGATAACAGTCGGATCTATATTAAAATACTCTCCGATTCCGCCGCATACTCCCGCCAGTTTTTTTCCATACTCGATTCTATACAGTCTTTTTCCCATATCTTACCCTCATTTCATAATCATTTTGATGTTATTTCAGTCGCACACGTTATTCTCGCGGAACCAACGTATCGGTATAAATTCCGTAGGCTCCGCCGTTCAGGGCATTCATCATATCTGCAGAGGAATTTATCGTATGCATATATACCTTAACTCCTACATCCTTCAGTTTTGATGCAATACCGTTATTTACCAGAGCATAATCCATTGTTACCGCGTAAACTCTTTTATTCACGACAAAATAGACAACATCTTCATTGACAGCCTTGCTGTTCATTTTATACAGTGTCAGAATCACATCATCAAAGCCCAGATTTTTTACGGCATCATATTCCGTATAATCATATATCTGAGGAATAATCTGATCCATTATCTCCGGAGCTTCTTTTTTCATTTCGGTTAAAATAGTTAAATTGTCATCCTTTGTGTCGGTAATAATCCTTACATCCGGATTTTCCGACAATACCTTTTCCAGTACTTCCATCGTAACCGGTGTATATTTTCCGAGTACACGGCTGCTGCGGAAGGTTTCGTAATCAACGGAAGCGGTGGAGCTGACTCCGAGAGAATAGGCTTTATACCATGCCCAGTCATGCAAAGCCGCAATCTTTCCGTCATCCGTCATAGCAAAATCTATCTCAATCCATTTGAAGCCCTTTTCTATTGAACTCTCCAAAGCCTCCAGACTGTTGGTCATCGTAATTCCATCGACAGTACCGCAGGCATGTGCGATAAGTCTGGGGTACTCGCTGCTTAAATCTGTTTCTAATAACTTAACCTTCAATCCCTGAAAAACCATTACCGCTATATCACCTCTGACGGCATTCTCACCTTTTTTTCCAATGAGATTATCAAGCAGACCTTTTTCCCGGGCTGCCTGCATATAGCCGTAGCTCCAGTCATCTTCAGCAGTGGTCATATTATCATCAAACTTCAGAGCGCAGACAACCATTTTCACCGCCTCCTCGAGCTTAACATTATCCGAAGGCCTGAATTTTCCGTTGCCGTCCCCCATTATTATTCCTTCCTGCTGCGCCAGATTAATATATCCGCTGGCCCATCCTCCCGATGCCACATCTTCAAACACTGTTGCACCTTTCATCTGATTCGCTTCCGAATCTCTACCCAGCATTCTGCAGATTACGGCGGCCATTTCAGCCCTGGTAACACATCTGTATGCTCCGAAGCTTCCGTCCTCATATCCTTCTATTATTCCCTGAGAATTAAGCGCCTCCGCACTCTCCGCATAGTATTCATTACCGTTAACATCAATAAAAACTTTCCCGGATGCCGCAGAAATGCTCAGCGGAAGAGTTATCATCATAGCCAGAATTATTATGCCTGCTGTTATTCTTTTCATTGTTTACTCCGTTTTCGTATTATCAGTATCGATGCGCACACTTGGAATACCGCCGCATCTCTATGTAACCTGTAAAAATAATTATAATGTTTTTTTATTATATTGACAACCGCAGAAATATATTATTAATATTATTTAATAATTACGTCATCGTTTCGTCAGATTACGCGTACAATTATTATTATCCGTTCGTGATATATTCCCAAAAAATATGGTCAGAAAATAAAATTTCATTATTCCGGATAAAATATGTATAAAAATCTTGTAGTTTTCCCGAAAATAGATTAATATTTATATGTTTGATAAGATAATAATACCGTAAGGTAATTGATACATGGAGGATAAAATGTTAGAGCTGAAAAATATTTCATATATAGTTGAAGAAAACGGTCAGAACAAGGTTATTCTGGATGACATCAGTCTGACTATAGATGAACACTTTGTAGCAATCACGGGGCCCAACGGCGGCGGCAAATCAACACTTGCAAAAATTATCGCCGGTATAATCAAGCCTACCGCGGGAAAGATTTTTCTTGACGGAGAAGATATCACAGGACTGGATATTACGGAAAGAGCCAGGAAAGGCATCAGCTTTGCTTTCCAGCAGCCGGTACACTTTAAGGGAATTACCGTCAAAGACATCGTTTCCATCGCTGCGGGAAGAACAATGACAACCCACGAGGTATGTGATATTCTTTCCGAGGTAGGACTTTGTGCGAGAGAGTATGTTGACCGTGAAGTGAACAACAGCCTTTCCGGAGGAGAACTCAAGAGAATTGAAATCGCAATGATTCTGGCAAGGGGCACAAAGCTTTCGTTATTTGACGAACCGGAAGCCGGCATCGACCTCTGGAGCTTCAACAGTCTCATTAAAGTATTCGAAAAAATGAGAGAAGACATCAACGGCGCTATTCTGATTATTTCGCATCAGGAAAGAATATTAAACATCGCAGAAAAAATCGTGGTTCTCGTTAACGGTAAGGTAAGTCAGATCGGCACAAAGGAAGAGGTATTTCCTAAGCTTCTTCTGGAAGCGACACACTGCGACGCGCTTCACCATGAATAATGCGGTCCGACAAATTTTGTTTTAGATTGGAGATAATACACTATGGATATGATACAGAAAAATCTTCTTGAAGAAATTGCTGATCTTCATGAAACACCTAAGGGTGCATATAATATTCGTGCAAACGGAAAACTCGACAGCAGAAACACAACGGCAAATATTGATATCGTAACTAAGGAAGACAAACCGGGAATTGATATTTATATTAAACCCGGCACAAAAAACGAAAGCGTTCACATTCCTGTTGTAATCAGTGAAAGCGGTCTGGATGATCTGGTTTATAATGATTTTCATATAGGTGAAGGTGCCGATGTGGTTATTATCGCCGGCTGCGGTATTCACAATATGGGTCTCGAAACCTCCCGTCATGACGGTATTCACAGCTTTTTCGTAGGTAAGAATGCAAAAATAAAGTATGTAGAAAAGCATTACGGTGCAGGCAACGGCAACGGTGAAAGAATCATGAATCCCGAAACCATCATAAATCTCGATGAGGGTGCATATATGGAAATGGAAACCACTCAGATTAAAGGTATTGACTCCACCATCAGAGTTACTTCCGCAAAGCTTGCTGCCGGAGCCACCCTTGAAATCAAAGAGAAAATCATGACCCACGGAAAGCAGTATGCAAAAACCGATTTCTCAGTTGACCTTGACGGTGCGGACAGCAGTGCCAATGTTATTTCCCGTTCCGTGGCAAGAGATAAATCAAAGCAGGAATTCTTCTCCGTTATCAACGGCAACAGCGAATGCAGAGGTCACAGCGAATGTGATGCAATAATTATGGATGATGCCAGTGTATCCGCCAGTCCTCAGCTTACGGCAAACAATATAGATGCCAGCCTGATTCATGAAGCTGCCATAGGCAAAATCGCCGGCGAACAGCTCATCAAACTGATGACTCTCGGTCTTACCGAAGCGGAAGCGGAGCAGCAGATTATTAACGGGTTCCTGAAATAACAAAAAATCGGTACCGCAAAATGATAAAAACAACCCTGAAGGTTAACGGGATGGTCTGCAGCATGTGCGAAGCTCATGTAAATGATGCGCTGCGCATAGTATTCGACATGGAAAGAGTAACTTCATCACATAGAAAAAACGAAACGATAATCATCAGTGAACACGAACCTGATGAACCCACCATAAAAGAGGCTGTTGAGGGAGCCGGATATGAACTGGTTTCCGTAAAGCATGAACCTTACGTAAAGAAAATCAGATTTTCCCGTACCGTAAAATAAAACCCCGCTCTGTAAAACAGCAGCACTCGCAGGCAGCCGTGCATCGGTGAACAGAAATATTAAAGACCACGTCTTCGGTGTTAAGCCGTTAACGTGGTCTTGTAGTTTTTATATCAGAAATTAAAGTACAAGTGAAGGAGCGGCATATACTCTTGCACCCAGCTCACTGTTAAGCATATACAGGCCTTTTGCATCCGAACCGAAGAGCTCCATTTTTGTAATCATATCGTTGGCATTTGTTTCTTCCTCGCCCTGTTCTTTGATAAACCAGTCCAGGAACTGCATTGTTCTGAAGTCCTTTACATCATATGCAGCTGAATAAATTGTATTGATAAGATCTGTTACGTACATCTCATGCTTTAATCCGGCTTTCAGAACTGTCATTGTATCTGTCAGTGCAACGTCCGGCTGTGCAATTGCCTTTAATGTAACCTTTTCGCTGTTGTTCTGAAGATATTGATAAAACAGCATTGCATGATCTCTTTCTTCCTGAGCCTGAATCATGTACCAGTTTGCAAAACCGTCTAAACCAACCTGTGAAAAATAATTTGAGAAATCAAGATAGAGGTAAGCTGAATACATTTCCTTGTTAATCTGATCGTTTAATAATTCTACAACTTTTGAATCTAACATAGTAATTCTCCTTTCATTTAAGGTGCGATATTATGATCACATCTGCTTATTTTATTATTAAATATTATATCAAAAACCGATTGCTTTAACAACGATTACCGGCAAATTCTTCATCAGGTGCACAGTAATTCCCACTGATACAGTACCTCAGGACTGTTGGGAAGACTTTCCCCTATAATGAAGTATCAGCATGCTGATGTCATCAGCCTGTTCCGCCTCACCCACAAAATCATCAATATTTTTCTTTACCGCCTCCGGCAGTTTTTCCGGATCGGCGGAAAGATTGTCATTAAGGAAATTCCGCAGACGTTCGTCTCCGTACAGCTCATTATGAATATCCGTGGCTTCGGTTACACCGTCTGTATAAAGGAACAATCCGTCTCCCGGATTCAGATCCAGCTCCGAAACCCGGTATTTTACGTCTTCCATACCGGCAACAACAAATCCCGATCTCGTTTTGAGATACTCATAACAGCCGTCTTTTCTGTGCAGCAGCGGCGGATTATGTCCGGCATTTACATATGTTACATGACCGGTTTCATTTTCCAGAATTCCAATCCAGACAGTTACAAACATTCCGGCATCGTTTTCTTCACAGAGTTTATTATTTGCGCGGGTGATTATTTCATCAACCGAAAGCCCTTCCTCAGCAAAATTTTTTATCATGGTTTTGGCTCTCATCATAAACAATGCTGCCGGTATTCCTTTTCCCGAAACATCGGCAATCATAAATACAGTTTTCTTCTCACCCAGTAAATAGAAATCATAGAAGTCACCCCCTACTTCCTTTGCGGTATACATGCTGACAAAAATATCCACCTCTTCCGGTATTGCGGTTGCCGGGAAATGACTCGGAAGTGCCGATTTCTGAATGCTTTTTGCAAATTTTAGCTCTTTGTCAATTCTGGCAGCAGCCTCCGCAATATATCGCTTTAAAGTACTCACTGTAGAATTTATGTAATCCGAAAGCAGAGAAAACTCTTTGCTGGTTCTGACATCCACTTCCGTATTAAGATTACCTTTTCTTATTCTCTCGAGTTTTGATATTATATTTACAATACTGTTAATAACCAGTTTATTTATCAGCAGATAAATCAATGCAAACAGGAGCGCAAAGGTCAGTATTTCAAGGAATGACATAAAATAGACAGTCTGATTTCTGGCCGAAAGAGCTTCATCCTTCGGGAAAACAGCAATCACATAATTTCTGCCAACGCTATCATACATCCAGAATACACTTTCTTTATTAACTCTGGCAGACATTATCCTGTTCTTTTCGGTCTCATCGGTAATACTAATGCCCAGTTCACTCAGAAGCATATTCTTATGGTCAAAACGGTCACTGACAATTATGAAATTCTCATCCGTAATTATTATGAAACCGTCAGTTCCGATATGCCTGTTGCGTGTAACATCCTCCGCATATGCCCCGGCTAATTGCTGAAACGTTTCATAACTGAATCCTATCTGTACAAAACCGCCTTTGTCCAGTTTTTTTCCGGCAAAAATGCAGCTTTTA
The DNA here is from genome assembly GCA_002315385.1 of Firmicutes bacterium UBA1739. Taxonomy (GTDB): domain Bacteria; phylum Bacillota; class Clostridia; order Peptostreptococcales; family Anaerovoracaceae; genus UBA1739. The sequence continues at coordinate 71,891 of DCHZ01000013.1, forward strand.
CCGGGATCCGCGAAATTCTTGGGGATTTCAGATATACTCTGAACATATGCCCCGTTCTCCATTACACCTTTCATTAACCTTTTAGCTATATCAGATTTTTTTAAATCAAAGCCCACTTTTTCCGAAACCGAACCGGCAGTTATTATGCCGTTATCGTCAACAATACTTACTTCCGAAAGCTGATACTCCTCTGCCAGCTCTGTCAGCGATTTATTATTATTCACATCAATTTCAGTTCCCACAGCCCATGCAAAATTCAGAAGAGTGTCTTCCGCACGTTCAATAATACTTGTTTCCACATCCGAAATACTGACCTTCAATTGCTCACACAGTGAATTTTTTGCAATATTTGTCTGCAGGAAAAAAACGAAGACTGTCGATATTCCAAAAACAACGGCAACCCAAATCAGCATCCACTTTCTTATCTTTTTTGCTATTGTTTTCTCTCCGGTTCTTATTACACCTTTTTCTCCTTCAATTGCTTTTACCGCCAGAGTAGCGATAAATACCGCCAGGGCATTACTCAGAATTACCGGAATCGCACATTTTTCCGTGATGGAAAATGCCTGTGCCGTATCTGACAGATGAGTACACCACAGAACAGAAAAATGTAATACTTCCATTACAATACCTGCGGCAAATCCCAGCCATGCGCTCGCTATCTTATTCTCCGTAATAAATTTTCTTATACCTGCAGCATAAAATCCGGCAATAATTGTGGACAGACTGCATGCCAGCCGCGAATATTCCCCGGCTCCCCACAATACCGCAGCCCAGCGCTCGGCACCTCCGATTATTCCGGCGATTATTCCCGCCGGTCCTCCGAAAATAAGGCCCGCACACAAAGGAGCCGCATCCCTTACATTAGCAATGGCTCCGCCTACATCAACACCCAGCTCTGTTCCGAGGATTGCCGCTCCTCCGAAAAACAAACCTATAATCAGCTGCTGCTTAAAATATGACAGCTTTCCTAACATAGAATATTTCTGCAAATAATAAAATATTATGCTCAAAGCCACCGGTATCAGTGCACATGCACCGAGTTTTAAAAATATCATAATATTCCTCCGGGATATAATTCCTTTTTTCAAGCTCCGTTTTAAACGAGTTATTCTCTATAATTTTATATCAATAACGCAATATATTCAATACAAACTTAATACGGTTTCCGATTCTTATGAAATTCGGTTATCCTTCAAAATTACTATTCACAGCCGCCCGGAAACAATTATGAATTCAGACTCATAACCGGACGCAGTGCTTCCAAGCTCTGTCTGCACCTGAAGCCTGCCAATCGCCGAGAACCGAGACCTCCAATGTACTTCAGTTATGCAGTCGTTTCGAATCACATACCGATCTTTTGTGTTTTAAATAGAAGAACCGTGAACAGTAACCCTTCAAATGATTATTTCCTGTTTTTTTATTGACTCCGTTATTATATTATGATAAAATTCCGCAATAAACTGTTGCACATATTTCAGTTATTCACATCAGATATCAATCTACTGAGCAGGCTATGGAAACCCCATGAGGCCGGGCCTTCAAGCAGCGGAATCGATTAAAAATCAACCCGCGGGACAGAGTTTTTTCAATGTTCCGCGGGTCTTTTTTGAATTTTATTCATAATATAAAAATAATAGTATCGCCGATGGTAACGCAGACAAAAAACGAACTCTTTCAGGGCATAAATCATTCTGTTGATTGTGCTTCACCGGTCTGAGCCTGACTTTATCGGCAGAGGCAATAATATGTGTGAAAAGAAATACCGGAGGTAAATATGAAAAACAAACCTGTAAAAGATAATATTTCATTTGTGCAGACCGCAATGAGAGTTTCGGTCATCAGCATTATCGTTAACATTTTACTTTCTCTGCTGAAGCTGTTTACGGGAATTTTCGCAAATTCGTCCGCATTAATCTCAGATGCGGTTCACTCGGCTTCAGACGTTTTCAGTACCTTCGTCGTTATGATAGGTGTATCAATATCCGGGAAAGATGAGGATGAGGAACATCCCTACGGCCATGAGCGCATGGAATGTGTAGCATCCATAATACTGTCTGTCCTGCTGGCAGTTACCGGTGCCGGAATAGGACTGGCCGGCATTAAACAGCTGACTGCGGGAAATATAGAAACGCTTCCCGTTCCCGGTGCTGCCGCCCTCGTTATCGCACTTGTTTCCATCGTCGTAAAAGAAGGGATGTACAGATATACTAAAGCAGCGGCGAGAAAAATAAACTCCGGGGCTTTGATGGCCGATGCCTGGCATCACAGATCCGATGCACTCTCTTCTATCGGTGCTTTTGCCGGTATTCTGGGAGCCAGACTCGGATTTCCGGCTCTGGACCCCATTGCCGGAATCATAATATGCATATTCATAATAAAAGCCGCTTTTGATATTTTCAAAGATTCTACAGATAAAATGGTAGATAAAGCGTGCCCCGAAGAAACGGTTAAAAAAATGTCAGATACTATTCTCGACTGTGTAGAAGTCATCTCAATAGATGAGATCAAAACCAGGCTCTTCGGTTCGAGAATTTATGTAGATGTGGAAATTGCCGTTAATCCCGAAAAATCTCTGATTGAAGCTCATGCTGTCGCCGAGCAGGTTCATGATGCCATAGAAAATAATTTTCCGGAAGTGAAACACTGTACAGTACATGTAAATCCGCATATTTCACAATAATATGCGGATTTCGCGTCGTTTCTATAATTTTCCGTTTTCGGGAAATCGTCCTGTAAATCGCCAATCGGGCATCCGGCTTTCTGTTTTTACAGTTCTTTATTTTCAAGAATTCTGCAGCTGATACGATATGAAGCAGAAATCACCGCCAGCGTAAGCACAAGACATACTGCTGCAAAAATTACTGCCGGTATGCTGCTGATGAAGCTGTTTATCTGATAAATACTGTCTTTTCCGAAAACAACTGTTATCACAGAAAGCATCACTGCCAGAACGGCAACTATTACAATCATTGCTATTCTTGAATTTTCCGAGCCGAATTTTATCTGAATCGGAATCATCAGAGACAGCATCAGTGCGGCTACAAAAAGAAACATCCCCATTACCACAGAATCCACAGCTATATCCGGTAATTCACCTCTGCACATTCCGGTAACAATACAGATTATTACTGCCAGCACCCATGCCGCCGCTCCGCAGCCTCCACAGAACAGAAATTTCTCTTTTGCATATGTTTTCACGCTGACAGGCAGTGTGAAAAGAAATATCATTCCGTTTTCCATTTCATCATAAGCAATGGTCGAAACTGCCAGCACTGTCATGAACACAGTGAGGTATCCCACTATCAGTCTGCTGTCATTGGACAGACCCAGAATCATTGACAGTATCAGAAATGCCAGCATCGTTGTTTTTCTTTTTGCAATCAGCCTTACATCTTTTTCAATTAATCCCCTCATTATCTGTACCCCCCTGTCATCATCAGTATTAAATCGTCTATTCCGCCGTTTTCTATGGCAATCTCGGGATAATTCTCCCGGTAGTATTCCTTTTCGGCGGTAAAGCAGGCATAGCCGTACTTTTCCCTGATGCTTTTGATAATATATTCCTTATCCAGCTTCCGGTACGTATCCTCATCCACCTTCAGAATTCCGTATTTATCCAGAATTACATCAGTATCCTCATGAATAATTATTCTTCCTTCATGTATAAGGTAAATATCATCACAAATGCTTTCCAGATCACCTGCTATGTGAGACGTAATCAGGATTGACCTGCTTTCATCCTCCTCAAGATATTCCCTCAGCAGGTCCAGAATTTCATTTCTGGCTTCCACATCCAGCCCGGCTGTAGGTTCATCCATAATCAGCAGCCTTGTATCATGAGAGAGAGCCGTCAGAACCCTGAGTCTTGCCTTCATTCCGGTGGAAAACTCCTTAATATTTTTCTTAAACGGAAGATTGAACTCCCTGCACTTATCCCGAAACCATTTTTCTCTGAATTCCGGATACATTTTTGCCAGAATGTGCACAACATCCTCTACGTTGAGATAGGGACAGAAGCCCGCATCTGAAAGACATACTCCTATGTTCTCTTTATCTTCGGCTTCCAGCTTAGCAGCATCCTTTCCCATCACCTTAATACTGCCGGAATCCGCTTTTACAATTCCCAGCATAGCTTTTATCGCCGTACTTTTCCCCGCTCCGTTTTTGCCCACGAGCCCGGTCACCCGTCCGTGGGGAATTTCCATAGTAAGATTTAATTCAAAATCCCCGTATCGCTTTTGTGCCTGAACCGCTTTAATCATCTCAATCCTCCAGTATTATTTTCACAATCTCATAAATATCCCTGTTTTCCATGCCGGCCATTCGGGCCTTTTCCACCACAGCGGCGAATTCGTCCTCAATATTTTTCCGTTCCGCCTCTATCGCCAGTTCTTTGTTTGTCTGTGATACAAATGATCCCTTTCCGTGAACCGTGGTAATCAGCCCGGCTTCCTCCAGCCTGTCATAGGCTTTTTTCACAGTGAGTGCACTTATTTTAAGTTCTCCCGACAATCCTCTTACAGACGGTAGAAGCTCTCCGCAGGCAAGCTCTCCGGAAATTATCATTTTTTTTATCTGCTCCATCAGCTGCTCGTATATCGGTATCATTGAAGAATTATTAATTATTATATGCATATTCTATCTCCTTCGTTTCGTAAACAGTATATAACAGTATATAACTGTTGTCAACTGTTATATAGGATTATTCATTTCTGCGATTGCAATGCAAAATACACTATGATACACTATTCTTAATCACAATCAAAAGGAGCGGTAATATTATAATGAAAAAATGGATAAAAATTGTATTAATAGTGGTACTGGCACTGGTCTTAGTCAACGTTCTCTATTTTTTTGTATATCTCAGGTTCAATGAACCGAAAACCGATTTGACTGAAACAAACCGTGATGCGGCAGTTTACGAAACGACTCAGGAAATGCTTGACACTCTGGGTTACGGCTACGAGGAATGGCTCTGCGAGGTCAACCGCCTTGATAAAATACACGATAAGGATATTAAGAACGGATTGTACATAGTACCGGGTTTAAAAGCCACAAAAACTCTGACGAAAAACAAGGTTGTCATGTGTACTTCCATGACCCCTCAGGGGCTCACTGTTACAGACAAATACATGTTCATCTCTGCTTACTGCTACACCCATCAGCATAACTCCGTTATGTATATGCTTGATATTGTTACCGGCGAGCTGCTGAAAACTATTGTTCTGCCGGACAAATCTCATGTGGGTGGTTTGGCTTATGATGATGAAAATGATATCATATGGATTGCCGGTAAAGTTGATAAAAAAGCCGGTATTAACGGGATCTGCCTTTCAAGACTTGAAGCGTACACACCTGATCATGGCAAGCCCATATCATATGATTTCAGCACACAGCTGAACGAGCTGAAGGCGGTTTCCTTCATAACCTACAGCCCCGGTGCAATATGGGCCGGTACCTTCGATTCCTGGGATAAAAGCATAATCTGCGGATATCTGGTGGATACTTCCGGAGATGTATCAAGCGAACCTTTCAAAACAGCTGAAATCGACAGTCTGATTCAGGGGATGGAAACTGACGACGGATATATTGTTTTATCACGCTCCTACGGTTCGATGGATTCTCAGGTTATGATCTACGGAGGAACGGTGGAGGAGCTGCTGGCACTCACTTCTCTCTCCGAGGATAATGCCGATGTTATTCTCAAAGCACCTCAGAAAATGGAACAGATCACTGCCTATAACGGAAAAATCTATTTTCTGTATGAGTCAGGTGCTCTGGCCTACAGAGACAGAGGATATGACCATATTGACAGAGTATTCTCCCACGGTATAGAGGATTCAACAAAATACGGAACCGAATATCTTGAAGTGGCAAAAAACAGTTTTAATAGTGATATTGGCACCGGCCTTAATCGACGTCCTCTATTTTTCTTTATATCTCAAGCTCAATGAACCGGGAACCGTTCTGACTGAAACAAACCGCAATGCTGCAGTTTGCGAGCAGTCAATTACCTTGATTTGATATTTGAAAAAACGAGGGGTCATGTGTACTTACATGGCCCCTCATAAGCTCAATATATCAGACAGATAAATGTTCATCTGCCTACCGTGCAGGTTGCATTTTTTCCTTTATTTTTTCCAGAATTGTAATATCTGCCGGCAGCCACTTCACGGAATCCAGTGTTTCCTTCGTCAGCCATCCGGCATCTTCGGCTTCTTTTAACGTCAGCTCCCCCTCACTCAGACTGCAGAAGTAACATCTCATAGATAAATGAAACTCCGGATAATCATACTCAATCGTGTCGATATATTCTTCAATCCTGATTTCCGAATCCAGTTCCTCCCTGATTTCCCTTACCAGCGCCTCTTCCGGCGTTTCCTCGGCTTCGATTTTACCGCCAGGGAACTCCCACCAGCCCTTATACTCGCCGTAACCTCTTGCGGTCGCGAAAATCCTGTCCCCATCACGGATAACTGCCGCCACCACTCTGATTGTTTTCATAATACCGTGCTCCTTATTCAGATATTTCAGCTATAAGACTTAGCTTTATTTTCATTCCTTCAGAGTAATACTAATTACACACTCCTCAGAATTTCCTTAATATAATTATTTAATCCTTCTTAGGTATCAATAGCATATCTCCTGCGGACATCCTTCCATGGCGTCTCATTATGTGTAGTCCTTTCAGAAACATAGTGTGAAAGAAAGTAAATTAACCTCAAAACATGAATTGAACACAAAAAGAAGGCTTGCCTGCACATCAATAACAAAACGGGGGGTGCATCTGATAGTGATGCCGGGATGCCTTAATAATCAGATTAATTATAACACCAAGAATTGAAGGTGTAAAACACTTTCATTACTATTTGTGCCCCAAGTGAAGGCTGCGGAATGGATATTCCCAGTCCATTGACAGGCATTATTTAAGTACTGTAATGGAATACGATTCCGAGCTTTATTCCGGTGCCTCATATTCTGCCTCTTTAATCCCTGACTATATAGTCATAAATATCGCTTCTCACCGGAACATCAAGCCTGTACATTATTTCAAAGGCATCATCATCTGTAGACTCCATGTGTACCGGCTTCGGCTCGCCTTCCGCGAAGATTTCTCCCAGAAAATAAAACTCCTTGGCTTCATTATCGTCCTTGTTCTTTCTTACAAACAGGAAAATTCTGTTATCCTTATCTTCCGGTGTCTTTTTATAAATGTGAACGGCATCTCCCGAAGTAATTTTTCTGGGATGCTTTGATAAAGCAATCAGATAGCTTTCGGAAATAAATCTGTCCTCGTAAGCAATAGCATCCTCCGCTTTATCATAATTAATGAACACCGGCAGGGTTTTTGTTTCGGCATCATAAAAGTATCCGCCGATATTCTGCGCATTCAGATTTTTCCTCCATCCCAGAAGCCTGCATACATCCTCGTATGTGTATTTCTGATACAGCTGAAGACAGGTGTCATTGTATACCCGGCTGAAATTTTCCCGGTACTGCATTTCCCCAAACTCCAGCAATTCCAGAATCATTGTCTTAAATTCTTCGTTTTCCAGCATTTTACCGAACGCCGGTGCTAATCTATAGCCGCCGTCAGCCGTCCGTTCAATAAAAACGCAGGGTGCATACTTTTTACGCTCTTCATCTTTCGGAAACTCATTGGTAAGATTTCTGTATACGGATTCCTCGATGATACCCGAAACATCTAAGCCATACTTTTCTTTCATAAACTTTCTGTAATACGGCAGCAGACGATTCTGCTGATTAATTAAAAACTTCAATGCCGCCAGTTCATGAATACGCTTATACGAAACCAGCTTTTTTGACATGTATTCTATTACTGTCTGTTCACTTTTTGAAAGAGTGCAGCTGTATTCAGGTTCATACTTTTTCAGAAATGCATAATACGAGCCGCATTTACTGAAAATTTTAGTTACATCAACAGCACCGTATTCTCTGAACTCCGGAATTGTCGGAATTCTTCCGAGCTTGTATTTTAATGCCGTATATGACTCTCTTAACAGTTTCATGTCATTTGTTCTGGCCGTATCTATTGAAGCGTAAATCCGTTTTTTGGATATTTCATCAAAATGTATCGTCGAGCTTCCCGGAATCACCCTGGATCCCTCTCGAATATATCTGCGCATAGAGTCTTTATTGTAGCTTCGGTCTCCCGACAAAGCTATGGGAATCATAAAATTATTCATATAATTTCCGATAAAGTCCAGTATCACGACAAATTCTTTCCCTTCGAATTTTCTGAGCCCGCGTCCGAGCTGTTGGACAAACACCACCGGCGACTCTGTGGGGCGGAGCATTATCACCTGGTTTATTTCGGGAATATCAACACCTTCATTAAATATATCAACGGTAAATATATAATCAAGCTGTCTTTCCTCATTAACATCATCTGTAAGGCGGTCTATTACTTCCTCCCGCCGTGACTGACTGTCTTCTCCGGTCAGCACCTCTGTCTGATAATATCTACCGTTCTCCTTATCGTTATTCCTGCGTCTCCGGTTAAACTTTGCGGACAGCTCTTTCGCCTCGTCTTTTCTGCTGCAGAAAACCAGTCCTTTAACACGTTCTCCACTGAACCCGAAATACTCCGCTTTTTCCAGAACATAATCCACTCTGGCATCGGAAACGAGATTTGAAAAATTTTTCATTCCCGCCGCATCATCAAATACTTTTCCGTTTATTTCCAAATCAGTAATTCCAAAGTAATGAAACGGACACAGCAGATCCTCCTCCAGCGCCTGCTGAAGTCTGATTTCATATGCAATATTGTGATCAAAAATATCGTATATATCGTAATTATTCGTATCCGGGCTCGCTGTCATTCCAAGCCAGAGCTCCGGTCTGAAATATGACATTATCCTTTGATAGCTTTCAGCACCCACGTGGTGACATTCATCCAGCACGATTACCTGAAAATCCTTCGGATTAAATTTTTCATGTATATCCGGTCTTGCCATCATCTGCATAGTCGAAAACATACAGTCTGCGTCCATATCCTTCTGATTGCCCGACAGCAGCCCATAGGTTCTGGTTTTTCCGAAGATTCTTCTATAACTGCTGAGCGCCTGTTTTGCTATCTGCTCCCGGTGAACAACAAACAGCATCCGTTTCGGTCTGAGTTCCCTCATTGCAAAGGCCGAAGCCATAGTTTTTCCCGTCCCCGTGCTCGAAAGCAGCATAGCTTTTCCGGCGTTTTCTTCACGAAGCCTCATCAGATTCTGTACAAAGGCTACCTGCATCCTATTTGGGGTCAGCTTATATCGCTCAATTTCTATAATTTCCTCGCTCGCAGCGGCTTTTCGCTGCCGGCGAACCATCTTTTCTTTCAAATAATCCAGCTGATACTGCTCTCTTACTTCATCGTAATCCTGTGCGGCAGAGTCATTCCACAGCTGCTCAAATTCTCTCAGAATGTCCTGTGCAAGTTCTCCCTGCTGTGTGGATACTATTTTAGTGTTCCATTCCCGATTGCGGGTTACCGCACTCAGAGTCATATTTGAGCTTCCTATTATAATGCGATAGATTTCCTCCTGACGGAAAATATAGCCCTTGGTATGAAATCCTCCGGTTTCGCTGTTTGTACGAAACATTCGCAGTTCAATGTTTTTTAATGAAGCAAGCTTTTCAAGCGCTTCGGGTTCACTGAACGAGAGATAGTCAGTTGTCAGAATCTGTCCCGGTATGCCTTTCTGCTCCAGTTCCTTAAGAGTCTGCAGCAGAGGTGTAATGCCGCTTTTAGTAATAAATGCGACGCTAATCTTAAACTGATCACACAATGACAGCTCCTGCTCAATTGAAACCAGAACCTTCCTTCCCATTGAAGGATTATTGCTCAGAAATTCCGGTCTGTATGCTAAATTCGACTGATACACCCCGTTAATTGCCGCTGTTTTAAATCCTGCGGCAAGTTCTTTTTCAAAATCAATCTTTTCTCCCATTTTCCGTTCTCCTGTTTTTAAGCTTTTTCATTTCAATTATTTTTTACGGTATTTCACATCTGCAGCTATTGTTAATCGATACCGGTTTTTATATATTGTACCAAGTCGCCGGTGCAGCGGCAAGTATTGCTGCAGTGCTTTCAGAATTTTCTTTCTGGATACGGCACATCGTTTCGTGAAAATTTTCATCGCATAGTTCCAAATCAGCATCTGCGCTTTTATTCTGTCTCCACCGGACACATTACGGATTTTGCTTTTCACTGCATCTCAGAATGTATCATGCAACACTTCCGTATAAACTCTGATTTTTTTCTCTAGTACCGGTTGCTGTGCATATGCCATCAGCCAATCCAACACGCGCCAACGCTCATCTAACGCTCAGTGAGCGATAAAAATGAGCATAAAAACAGGCCCGGGCACACGGAATTAACCATGAATCTGAACCTGTCTTTTCATGTAAGGTTATTACCGCAGAAGGGTAGTCTGTGGTAAGCATATTCAATTGTCACTCGTACAGGATGATTCAGATGCTTAAGTGCCTTCTCATATTCCGGAATCAGTCATCAGCCCCAGCCTTTCCAGCCTCCTGACCCGTTCCTTATTCAGCTCCGTCCACAGGCTGTTCTTTCTTCCGGGAGAAAACCTCTGCATCCTCGCACCTTCGATAAGCGATAATGTATTGTCGATCCAGCCAAAGCAAAGTGCTTCCTCCACCGCATCAATGTACCGGAAATCCTAATTATCTGCCGGTCTGCCACGCTTCAGCTCCACCCGGCACTCTTTCTCTGAAGAGTGATTCTCTGTCAGCCATTGCCTGAACTCCGTTCTGTTTTTTACATCAAGTATATTCTCTGCCATACCGATCAGCCTTCTCCATATTATAAATTCATCGGTGTTCCGACCTCAATAAGATTTCCGTCCGGATCATAAAATCTGACAACCGTCTGACCCCAGCTGTGGGTCATCAGCTCATTAACATACTCGATTTCATACTCCGAGTCCTCCAGCTTTTTCACAAAGCCTTCTATATCCGGATCCTCAAAATACAGCTCTGTCATATTATTCTTAGGAACAGTTTCACGCCCAAGAAATCCCTTCCAGATTTTAATATCCTGCAGCACCAGCCCCTCAGACATGATCACATTCCCGTCGAGGTCTAAGATCACCTGCAATCCGAAAATATCATTATAGAATTTAACTGCCCGGTCAATATCATTTACAGCAATGAGTACATTCTTCAGCTTCATAACATCATCTCCAAAATACTTATTTCTTTCGTATTCCGCAGGCAACGACTGCGAAAATACACGTGCAACATCAGATACAGAACCTGATTCACCCGCGATTTTACTTGATTATACATTATTTCCCATCAAAAAAACAGGTCCGGACATTCTGAATTTCTCAGCATATCCGAACCTGCCCCCGGTGTAGCGGATCTATTTCATCAAGCCTTTCTCTGAGTTCATCGACAGGAATAATAATGTATCCTTCCGCATGGCCGCCCGGTTTCGTCGACAATTCCCTTTGCCTCTGCTGATACCACCGTTTTTTACTTTGGAGCATCCCCAATTCCCCGTGATTCTGACAGCCTGTCCGCTCCCGGAATCGTTTTAATAACCTACTTCCACAAGCTTACCGGTTATTCTCGTGGTTACCTCAACATAATACTTCAAATCCGCGCCGGTTAATTCCTCCTGCTTTATCGCATTCATTTTTTCCATCGTTTCCGTATATTGAGTAAGGTATTCCATATAATCGCTTAACATACTTGTAGGATTGCTTGAATTTTTATATTTTTTCATAAATTCTATGTATTTATCAAAAAACTGCTCATAACTGTCCATTGCTTCTTTTAATTCGGGGGATACCCCATCCGCAGATGAGTCCGCTGCCGCAGGCTGTTCCTTAGCGCTCAGCACAATCTTCTCCACATCTGAAAAATAATCGAAATCGGTAGTTTTTGTCCGACCTGCCATTATTCCTACAGCACTGCCGTTGTTTTTATCAATTACTAAATAAGCAACTGCCTCTACTTCAACATCTTGTACTTCCTTTGATATTGCTGCCTTTTTTATACTGAAACCGGAAAACGAAATATCTGAAATATCTCCTACACTCCCCTTTTCAGAATTATCTGCTATTCCGTTGAAATATGATTCTGCCATCTCTTTTATACTCTCTTCGTTCAAATACTTGTCCTCAAATTTATCTTCAATGAGCGTAAACAATAGCATCATCGTTTTCCCGTTACCTTTTTCAGCATAAAATACTCTGTTCCCAAAATCATCTACGTTTTCCTCTCCGAAATAAGCCGGCACCGAAAATGAGATTCCGCTGTAAGTATATGTAACATTTGTCGATTCATCAAATCCGTTTTTCTCCGGCTTTGATGCTTCCGTAGATTTTGCCGCTCCGCATCCGGTACACATCAGCATGCAAATTATAACGATTACTGTGATAAAATATTTTTTCTTCATTTCTCTCCTCCGTGGTTATTTTTTCTCCCACAATTTCTTTCTCTCTGTGATTTCACTTATAAAAACTTCTGTAAAAATGCCGATTTCTTTAACCGGGTGCCTTTTCCTGTCTCAATTCAGGTTTGATTTCAATCCATCTCCGGAATCCGCTACTGCATTTTCAATCCGCTGCTGTATCTTCAAT
>DCHZ01000019.1 GCA_002315385.1 Firmicutes bacterium UBA1739
AGATTCATTATCATTATTTCAAGATGTGAATATTTGTATCTAAAAAGGCAGCAGACTTTCTATCAAAATCTACTACCTTATTTGGTGGAGATGAGGAGAATCGAACTCCTGTCCGAAAGCACTTCCGCATCTTTTTCTCCGAGCGCAGCCTGCGATTTAGAGTTTCGCTTCAGAAAACGCCCGCCGGCAGGCTTTTCCATCGGCTATCCTTTTGTTCCGTCATGCTTAAAGGAGTGGGCATAACGTTTTCCTGTATAGATGACGTCCGGTTCCCGGCCTACAGGTATGCCGGGGCGAACGAGCCGCAACTAGGCAGCTAATGCAAAGTTTGTATCTTTGTCTTTTCTTTTTAAGGTGTCACTTTTTACGTTGTGCAACGCAACGGCTCGCTTGAGATGGTTCTGTACCCCCGTCGAAACCTTTACATCCCCATGCTTGTTAATTTTGGATTCTACTGCGGATAAGCTTCTTCAATCGTCAGTCACGTACGTCTATGCGGGTCGGATGACCTGGCAGGTCTGTTTTATTTTGCCTTCTCCGGCAGTTTTTTTCAAGTGCAAGGCACATATATTTATGTACGCTACGTATCTATTCTATTCATATTCCAAGAAAAAATCAATAGAAATCAGTAACGATTTTTGATTGCCTGCTCCATTTTTCTGTTGGCATCCTTTTTGGCCATATCGTCACGTTTGTCATAATTCTTCTTACCTTTGGCTACGGCAAGCTCCAGCTTCGCAAGACCTCTGCTGTTCAGATATACACTCAACGGAACCAGTGTCAGTCCCTCCAGAGTCGTATATCCCAGAAGCTTGCGGATTTCCCGCTTATGCATCAGCAGACGTCTCTGCCTTTTTGAATCGACATTGAATCTGTTGCCCTGCTCATACGGTGAAATATGCATATTGAACACGATTACCTCGCCGTTCACTACTTTCGCATAACTGTCTTTCAGATTAATTTTACCCTGACGTGCGGATTTAATCTCAGTGCCCGTAAGTTCAATCCCGCACTCATAGGTTTCTTCTATAAAATAATCATGTCTTGCTTTTTTATTCTGACATAATACTTTTCCCATATTTATCCCTGTTTAATCCTTCCATATCTGTTCAACGGGAACACTCGAAAAACCGCTTTCCCTATTATATCTTTTAACTCAACAGTTCCTGTCTGCCGGTTTATACTGTCCGAGCCATACTCCGGATTATCTCCCATAACGAAAACACAGTCTTCGGCAACTGTTGTTTCTTTCATATCCGTACCGCCCGCATCAGACTTTGCGGAATCTTTCTTCACAGCCTTACCGTTTCTATACAGTACCCCGCTTTTAACCTCAACCGTATCTCCCGGCAGGCCCACAACTCTTTTAAATAACCGGCAGTATCCTTCAGCTGATGCAATACTGCTGTCAAACAGAATAATATCTCCGTAATCCGGCAGCTTTCCCGAAATCGCCCCGTTAAAAACAATCAGACAGTCGTTATTACCTATCAGAGGCTCCATAGTTTTTCCTTTAACGACTTCCGGTCTGAAAAACACAGAGATGCTTAAAGTCAGAAGTAACGATAAGTCAGGCGAATTCAGAAAATTTCAATCCGGTACAATTTCAAAGCGGTATAAGATGGGCTTTATCGTTTTATTCCTTTAATAAACGCTTCCTATTTTACTGAACGGGAACAGTCTCACAATAACTTTCCCCATAATCCGGTCAGTTGTAACAAAGCCCACTCTTTCATCCCTGCTGTCTGTGCTGTTAGGTCGATTATCACCCATTACAAATACACAGCCCTGCGGGACAGTGGTAAGAGGTACATCACCCGGAGTGTAATCCCCGTTTATATATGACTCATCAAGCTGTTTTCCGTTAACATAAACCTTACCGTCGGTAATCTGTATAGTCTCTCCTTCTTTTGCTATGACACGTTTAATCAGATATTTGTTATGATTTTCGTCCAGCATCAGATCGCTTTTAAATACGATGATGTCTCCGTCCTTTATTTCCCCCAGTTTATATGCAAGTTTATATACTATGAGATAGTCATTAGGTTCAACTGTAGGAAGCATCGACTGCTGCTGCACCAGCGTAGGTCTTACAACCTGGAGAATAAGCAGCGCAATTATTACCGGAATAATAATAGTTTTCGCCCATTCCACCGCCTCTGACTTTTTGCTCTTTTTCTTTTTTTTATCAGTCGGCTTTTCATTTGCTGTTTTGTCATCATTTATTTCTTTTTCCGAATTGTTATTCTCACATGAGCTTTCCGGATTTTTTCCGGAATCACAATTGCTGTTTTCATCTGAATATGCTCTACTGATTTCAGTTACTTCATTTTTATCATTCTCATTATCTATTATTTCCATTTTTCCCATCTCCAAACATTGAATTTCTGATTTTTTTAAGGTCCTCGGGTAACGGTGCCTCGAACTCTTTTCCGTTTAAATATTCAAATAATTCGGGGCAGTTTTCAAATTTAAGCTTATAGGCATGCAGAAACTGTGTAGTCAGACCGTATTTCTGTTTTGCATAAGCATTCCCCTGAGGGCTTCCATACTTAATGTCCCCTATAATAAACAGCCTTTGAGACGCAAGATGCGCTCTTATCTGATGAGTTCTGCCGGTAACCAGCTGTGCTTCAACAAGGGTGAAACCATTATTGACGGCTAAAGGTCTTATTATGGTTTCCATAACCTTTAATCCCGGCGCAGATTCGTCAGAAAGATGAATCATATTATTCTCTTCATCTTTCTGCATGGTACTTCTTAACACAACCGGTTTCTCAAGAATCCCTTTTGCAATGGCAAGATAATACTTTCCGATACTCTCTTTGTCCTTTATCATTCTGTTAAGGCACTGGAGCGAGAGATTATTTTTGCCGAAAATCACTATTCCGGAAGTATTTCTGTCTAATCTGTTTACAGGCGCCGGTACAAATGTATTTACTCTTGAAAAACGATAATCCCCTTTATCCACAAGATAATTTACCACCTGATTAACCAGTGTATTCTTTTTCTCAGTCTTATCGCCATGTGTAAGCAGTCCCTTCGGTTTATTTACCAGAAGGATATTGTCATCCTCATAAATAACAGTAAACTGCTTTTTTGCTTTCGCATATGCAGGTTTTTTTACTTCACTGTATTCCCGTATCAGTTCTTCCGGCATATACAGATTAAGTGCGTCTCCGTAATTGAGAACATACTCCGGAGGTACTCTCTTTCCGTTCACCTTCAGGTCTTTTCTTATTATTTTGTAAATATGACTCAACGGTGCCTTGGGAAGATATTTTTTCAAAAACCGGTCAAGGCGCTGCTTTTCCTGTTCATTTCCTATTTTAATTTCAATCATAATTTTTCTCCTAATCATAATATAATACTATATTATGTCAAAATAACATACAGATTTCAGAATAATGTAATAAAATTTTAATTAATTCGACAATCTTTACTATTGAGAATTTGCCTTTAATATATTATCATTAATATATTACGATATCACAGCGAAAAGGAGAACGAAATGCGTGCTATAAGAAATTTTATTTACAACTTCAGCGACATTTTTGTTGCAGTTATTATTATCGCACTTGCTGCTTTTCTGATTTGGACAAGAATCGAAATTATTATGGACTATCCTTCATCACATTCCGATAAAGCAGTTTCTCAGGTATCTGCCGAAGCAAATACCGAAGACGCAAACAAAGATGAAAATAATTCTCAGGAAGCCCCGGCTTCTCAGACAGAGACAGCCAAGTCTGAATCAGACACACCTGCTGTTGAGTACATTGAGGTTTCTATTCCTTCCGGCTCTTCGACAGAAGTGGTTGCCGGTATTCTGAAGCAGTCGAGTATCATTACCAATACAAATGATTTTACCTGGCAGGTAAAACAAATGGGTGTTGACGGTCAGATATTAGCCGGAACTCACAAGATTCCCAAAGGTACTTCTATGGCGGACATGATAAAAATTCTGTGTCAGCAGCCTGAATAACTACAAAAACAGGAAACCTTCTGTCTAACATTCTGACAGAAGGTTTTTTATTTCTGTTTACTATGCCTCAGCTATGCGATAATGCTTTACTCAAGATAAGCCATATCCCGGAAAACCTCCGCCGCAATAAGGATTCCGGCCGCTGCCGGTACGAATACGGCACTTGCCGGAGATACCTTTCCGTCTTCATCCTCAGTTCCCGCAGTTACAGGTTCTTCCGTGGAATACACTACCTTGACATTCTCGGTAATCCCTTCCTGACGGAGAGCTTTTCTGACAGCCTTTGCCAGAGGACAGGTTGTTGTTTTCTTTATATCCGCCACCTTAAGCTTTTCCGGATGAAGCTTGTTTCCTGTACCCATGCAGCTGATTACCGGAATGCCCTTTTCTCTGGCAGTTTTGATAATTGCAACTTTCGCCTTCACGTCATCAACTGCATCAATTACATAATCATATTTATCTAAACTGAGATATTTGATATTTACTTCGTCAACCTTTTCGTCAAAATACTTGCAAACCGCATTTTCATTGATTTTAACCATTCTGGCTGCCATAAGCTCCGCCTTGTTTTTTCCGACATTTTCTTTTAATGCAATAATCTGTCTGTTAATATTGGATTCTTCCACGGTATCGAAATCCGCAACAGCTACAGTTCCCACGCCGCTTCTTATTAATGCTTCAGCAACATATCCGCCTACTCCGCCTACTCCGAATACAAATACTTTTTTGTCGCGGATTAAATTCATGGCAAAATTGCCTATTAGCGCTTCTGTTCTTGTATACATAATCAACCTTCCTTTATTTTATTTCCCCGCAGGTTCAGCGATTTCGGGATAATACCGCTATAGCAGGAATATATTATTCTCTTTACAGGTTTTTATCATTTCCTCCGGCCAGACTGATGCCTGCACCTCACCTATATGAGCTTTCTGCAGGAAGAACATACATAATCTCGACTGACCGATTCCTCCGCCGATAGTATATGGCAGTTCTTTATTAATAATAGCCTTATGATATTCGAGTTCCATTCTTTCAGTATCACCGGTTATTTTCAGCTGTTTTACGAGAGTTTCTTCATCTACTCTGATTCCCATGGAAGATATTTCGAATGCTCTTTCCAGAACAGGATTCCACAGCAGAATATCTCCGTTAAGCTCCCAGTCATCATAATCCGGAGCTCTTCCGTCATGCTTTTTGCCCGATTTTAATACTCCACCGATTTTCATGACAAAAACGGCTTTCTTTTCTCTGCATATTGCATCTTCCCTGCCTTTATCGTCCAAATCAGGAAATCGATCTTCCAGCTCCTGTGTTGTAATAAAAGATATTTCCTCCGGAAGAACCGGTGCAACATTTGAATATCTTACATGAATAAATGCTTCAAGCTCTTTAAGAGTCTTATAAATAGCTTTAACTGTTTTTATCAGATAATCTTCGGTTCTGTCCGATTTATCTATAACCTTTTCCCAATCCCACTGATCCACATAAACAGAGTGAAGATTATCCAAATCTTCATCACGTCTGATTGCATTCATATCCGTATACAGGCCGTGACCTGCTTTAAAACCATACTTTTCCAGAGCCATTCTCTTCCATTTTGCCAGGGACTGAACAATTTCAACCTTCTTTTCATCGATTCCTTTTAACGTAAAGCTTACAGTTCGCTCTACACCGTTAAGATTATCGTTTAAACCTGTTTTCGGATCAACAAACAAAGGTGCGGAAATTCTAATCAGATTCAGATTTTTTTCCATTGCATCCATAAAGAATTCTTTTATGCTTTTTATTGCAATCTGGGTTTCTATTACATCAAGTTTGCTTTTATAATCTGTGGGTATTATTAACCCCTCCATTTTATTTACCATATTTTTCTCCTTAAACATACTATTTTAATTAAAACTCTATTCAACATCATTGTCAATATTTTTTTATTATGATTTCACGTTTCGGTTTTCCGACTACATGAACATCCGCTTCATACTCTATCCGAACATGAGACATGAACCCTTCAATGAAAAAAACTGCCGATTATGTAAGGCCGGTTATGCCTAATCTGCTCAGAAAATGACGCTGATTGTTTATTATCAAAAAACGAGCCTTCCCCGCAATAAATACGGGGAAGGTAGATTCATTTTATTCCCGATATATCAATATTTGAACTTATTTAATAGTATCAAGAAGATTTGTTATGTCAATTATCTTAGCTCCTGCAGGAACCTTTTCAACACTTCTGCTTGTCTTCTTAGTTGTTGTAGTCATATCCATCTGAAGATTTCCCATGCCGGGGACATCTCCTTTTAATGTAATTACACTGCTGTTGTTTCCGTTTTCACATACTGACACAACTTTTCCTCCAAGTCCCTGAAGTGACGAAATGTTCGATAAATTAATAGTGTAAGTTGTCCTGTTTCCGTTCTTTTCAACCTTAACTGCGGAATCCGACAGCATTTCTTTAATAAGCTCAATTGAAGAATTCAACTGACTATATGTATTGATTGTAAAGCTTTCTTCATTTGCAGCTGCCATCATAACGACAACATCTTTTACTGATAAAGTATTTCCCGGAAGAGCTTTCTGAACCAGAGCTTTCAAATCCATGCCTAATGCTTTCATAATGTCATAAACATTCATTTTAAACCAGGAATCTGAGGTTGCCTCCTGGGAAATCAATGTATCGATACTTGTCTTGAAATACATATCACCGCTTTGTGCATCCATATAGCATTTTACGTCAATGTTCTTAAACATTTCAGCAACTGCCGCTGTCACCGGGTCACTTCCCGAAAGCAGATCTCCCATGTCCATTCCCATTTTAAGATCCATGCTCATTTCAGAATCCTTAACTACAGCTGCACCATCCATGGAAACACCCATCTTGATATCATCGGCAATTTCCGCACCTTCTGCCATTTCCTGAATAGCAGTTTTAAGAATTGTTATCGCAAGGGTACCTTTGAGAGTTTCTTCGTATGCAGTTCCTGCCTGAAGCCCGGTATCTTTAATGCACTGATTCATGATGGTAAAATCATTGTCATCAATATTCACAAGACGATTTATATCAATAATAATAACTGTTTTATTCTCTTTATCCCAGCCTACTTTATATCCGAAGCTTTCCGCAACGAATCTGGTGCTTACATAGGTTCTGTCATTTGCAGCATTGATAAAAGGAACAACATCCATTGATTTTACAGACTTTGTACCATTATTGTCAATATTAATGTCACTCTTGCCCACCACAAAATCAATTGTTATATCTCCAAATACGGCCTTCACTGTTTTGGTTACCTGATCCCAGTCAACACTTGCACCAAGTGCTTCGAGAATTGCCCTGAACGGAACCATTATTCTTCCGTTAATGTTTTCCGGTGCCGCATCCGTAAATTCAACATATTTACCGTTAATCATCACATTGTACGTATATTTGCCCGGATCAAACGATGCTTCGGTGTCGGCAAATACAGCCACACTTCCCATAGCTATCATCGCAACGCAAAGTATTACTGCCAGTAACGATTTAATTCTTTTCATTTTCATATCCTCCTTAATGCATATTATGTGTTAGTTAATTATACTATTATTCTACTATTCGTGCAACATATAATAATTGTATCGATTTCTATATTTTAACAATAGTGATACTGTAATAAATCCGTATCTTCATTTAAACATCCTGATAACATCAGCATAATAATTATTTAAAAAGCAAAAAAGAGGACTGATTTCTCAATCCTCCCGCATTAAATGCTTTGCTATAAGTAGTCTATCCAAAGTATCTCTTTAAAAGACCTTCAAATGCTTTTCCATGTCTTGCTTCATCCTTAGCCATTTCATGAACCGTGTCATGAATTGCATCAAGATTCTGCTGCTTAGCCATTGTAGCAAGAGCTTTCTTGCCTGCACATGCGCCACATTCAGCTTCAACTCTCATTTCGAGATTTTTCTTTGTTGAATCTGTAACAACTTCACCTAATAATTCGGCAAATTTTGCGGCATGTTCCGCTTCTTCCCATGCAGCTTTTTCCCAGTAAAGACCGATTTCAGGATATCCTTCTCTGTGAGCAACTCTTGCCATAGCGAGATACATACCTACTTCTGTGCATTCTCCCATATAGTTGTCTCTGAGTCCCTGAAGGATTTCAGGATCAACGCCCTGAGCAACGCCAACGATATGCTGGTCAGCCCATTCCATTTCGCCTTCAACCTTTACAAACTTTTCTGCAGGAACCTTACACTGCGGGCACTGAGCCGGTGGTTCAGGTCCTTCATATGTATATCCGCATACCGAACATGTCCATTTCATAATAATCTACCTCCTAAAATTATATTTATTTCATTTTACCATTTTTTTCTGTTAATATACAGTAAAATTTTATGGTTTCATAAAAAATTCAGAAATACTTTTTATACGTTGAACCTGAACAGAATTACATCCCCGTCTTTAACGATATATTCCTTACCTTCGGATCTGACAAGTCCTTTTTCCTTCGCCGCAGCTATGCTTCCGCAGTTGATTAAATCTTCATACGCAACAGTTTCTGCTCTGATGAAGCCTCTTTCAAAATCCGAGTGAATCTTTCCGGCAGCTCCCGGTGCTTTTGTTCCTTTTTTGATAGTCCATGCTCTGACTTCCGGCTCACCGGCTGTAAGGAATGAAATCAGATCCAGCAGACTGTAGGATGCTTTAATCAGCTTGTCAAGTCCCGACTCCGGAATACCCAGTTCTTCCAGGAATACGGCTTTTTCCTCATCATCAAGCTCGCTCATTTCAGCTTCAAGCTTCGCACAGATAACAATCACTCCCGAATTTTCTGTTGCGGCAAATTTTCTGACTTCCTCTACCAGCGGGTTATCTGTATCTCCGGCGGCATCGTCCTCGGATACGTTGGCAGCATAAATAACAGGTTTATATGACAGGAGGCAAAGTGATTTCACAAATTCTTTTTCCTCTTCAGTCAGCTCCATCGTTCTCGCCGACAGCCCCTGCTCCAGTGTAGCTTTAACTTTATTCAGAATATCAAGTTCCGCCTGAAGAGTCTTATCACCCTTTAAATTTTTGGTTGTTTTTACAATTCGTCTTTCCACCAGCTCAAGGTCCGAAATTATCAGCTCCAGATTTATTGTTTCAATATCTTTCAGTGATCCGATTTTTCCGTCTACATGAACTACATTATCGTCTTCAAAACATCTGACTACATGTACGATAGCTTCAACCTCACGGATATGCGAAAGAAATTTATTTCCGAGTCCCTCTCCTTTTGATGCTCCTTTGACCAGTCCTGCAATATCAAAAAACTCGATTGAAGTATAAACTGTTTTTTTTGAATTATACATTTCATGAAGCACTTTGAGCCTTTCGTCCGGGACCTGTACCACTCCCACATTCGGCTCTATAGTGCAGAAAGGATAGTTTTCCGCCTGTGCACCTGCTTTTGTTATTGCATTAAAAAGAGTACTTTTTCCCACGTTGGGCAAGCCAACCATACCTAATTTCATTTTTCAACCTATTCAGAAAGCCTGATTTATCCTGCCTTCTGCCTTTCTATATTAGTCTGTATCAAAAAGCCCGCATAATTCTCCGGGGGAGAACTCTCCGGGCTCAATATCAAAGAATCAATGCCAGTGTAAAGATATTTATCGCAATACACACAGGTATTCCTATCATAAAATACCAGTGTTTTGTTTTATGCCTGAAAAGCAGCATCGACAGATATACACCGATTCCGCCCCAGCACAAAGCACTTAAAAACATACTTTTTTCCGATACTCTCCACGAATCCTTCTTAGCCGCCCGCTTATCTTTCAGGCAGAGAAAGAATCCGAAAAGATTCATCACCGTAAAAATCACCAGAACAATTACATTTTTTGTCATTTTGTCGCCTTATTTATCAGAGCCTGTATGTCTGACGGATTTATTTTTTTATAATGTCCTATCTTCAGGTGACCCAGGGTCAAATCTCCGATGGCCATTCTGTGGAGGTCTATTACGGGATTTCCCAGAGCTTCACACATTTTTCTAATCTGTCGGTTTCTTCCTTCGTGTATTTTAATCTCAAGCAGCGATGACTTGTCGGTCTGTTTAATAATATCAACCATTGCCGGTGCGGTTTTCTTTCCGTCAATAATTACACCTTTTCTTAGAATGTTAGCCTTGTAATTTGTCATCATTCCCTTAACCCGTACCAGATAGGTTTTGTATATTTTGTTTTTCGGATGCATCATCAGGTTTGAAAATTCTCCGTCATTTGTGAGAATCAGCAGTCCCGACGAATTGTAGTCAAGTCTCCCCACCGGGAAGAGACGCTCATCCATGTCATCAATCAAATCAAAAACCGTACGCCTTCCTCTGTCATCCTGTACACTTGTAATAAAACCCGTCGGTTTATTAAGCATAATATATATGCGTTCACCTGTCGACGGCCTGATAACCTTCCCGTTTACTTCAACAAGGGCATCTGCTTCGATCTGCATACCGAATTCCTTCACTTCCAGTCCGTTTACCTTAACCTTGCCTTCCTGAATTAATTCGTCTGCCTTTCTTCTTGAACAGAGTCCGGAATCCGCTATGTATTTGTTAAGTCTCATACTTTATTCTCCATTTTTTTCACGTAGGTTACGTTTATCAGTTATATTCCTGCACATATTCAACAATATTCATAGCATGGTCGGATACTCTTTCAAGATTACTGATAATATCCAGGAAGATTACTCCGCTTTCCATTCTGCACTCATTTTTTGAGAGTCTGACAATGTGCCTGTCTCTGAGCTCAAGCTCCATTTCATCTATCTTTTCTTCATACGCAGTTACTTTTTCAAGCAGAAGCTTGTTTCCTGTCAGAGTTGCCTCCATAGCCCAGTCAAAGTTCTGCATTACAATATCGCTCATTTCCACCAGTTCCTGTTTTGCCATATCGGAGAATACAATATTATCACGTTTCATATTCTGAGCATATTCAGCAACATTTTCGGCATGATCTCCTACACGTTCGATATCACTTATCGCATACAGCAGGTTCTTTACTATCAGATGCTGCTTTTCGTTCAGATCCAGTTTATTTATCTTAACAAGATACTCGGTCAGCTGCTTCTGATACCGGTTTATTTTCTGTTCCGTGACAAATACATCATCTAATTTCTGATACTCATTAAAAATCAGCATATTAAGAGCATTTCTCAGATTATCACCCGCCAGCATTCCCATTTCCACAATTTCTTTAGTAGTCATCTCAATAGCAAAAGACGGCGATTTGAGAATTCTGTCATCCAGATGCAGTACCAGTTCATCTGTTTCCACATATTCTGTTTCATCTTTGTCCTTAACAATTTTGCATGCCATTTTAACGAGAATATTTCCGAATGGGAACAGACATACTGTGTTAATAATCTTAAAGGACGAGTGGAATATCGCTATTTTAACCGCATCCACTTTCATATCCGGCAACCATGGTACCGCAAAGAATACTATCGTTATCAGCGTTCCGACAATCAAAACCCCTATACAATTGAAGAGCAGATTTATTATGGCAACTCGTTTACCGTTCTGAGTAGACCCTACACTGGATATCAATGCTGTTGTACATGAACCGATGCATGCGCCCAGACATATGTACACGGCTATATTCGCGGTAATCATCCCGTTCATTGCCAGAGACTGGAGCACACCGATGGAAGCCGACGAACTCTGCATTAAGCATGTAACGGCAAAGCCCACTAAAATTCCCAGGAAAGGATTTGAACCCAGAACTGTTATAGCTCTTATAAATATTTCCGAATCCTGATAAGGTTTAACCGCCTCTGACATCCACGTAAGACCCATGAACAAAATACCTATGGCTATCAGCAGTTCTCCTGTAGTTTTACTCTTCTGTCCTTTTAAAAACATTACCATTATCGCACCGACACCTATAAGTATCGGAGCGAAAAACGATGGCTTTAACAACGCAAATGTTTCACCCAGCTGAGTTGCGGATACAATCCATGCGGTGGCGGTAGTACCTACATTGGCACCCATTATTACTCCTACGGATTGCGTCAGATTCATAATTCCGGCATTAACCATACCGATTGCCATTACACTCGTCGCTCCCGAGCTTTGTATTATCATCGTAATGAATCCGCCCACCAGTACTCCCATAAATCTTTTGTTCGTGAGAATACCCATCATATGCTGCATCTTATCGCCGGCGAACTTCTGCAGACCCGCAGACATCATTTTCATGCCGTAAAGAAACATCCCCAGTCCGCCAAAGAACTGGACTACCATTGTTAAATCATCTAGTGTCATTCCTGTACTTCCTTTTTTATTTATTTTTATTGATTATACAATAAATCTCATTTTTTCCGTTACTTATTATTCTATTACTTAATTTCTTTTACGTCTATCCTTTTGTACTAAATAATTTTCAAGTCACACAATTTTAATATTATACATATCATACAATTCCAATTCTTTTACTCTTTTTATTATTGTGCTTTTTTCAGTAGTATACAGTCCGTTTTTCTTCATTCTTTCAAAAAATTCTCCTCCGACATTGCCCAGTCCCGGCAACATATCTGTGCGTTCCGGCAGCGTTACATTTGCTCCGACTTTTCGGGCTGTCACCGCCGCACTGCATCCTGCCCGGCCTCCTCCTATTACAATTACACTATTCATTGCACACCTCCCGATTATTCTCTCTCCTTATAATCTATTCCTCTAGTCCTCCGACTATCCTTGTTTATCGGGGAATGTGCAAATTAAATCAGAGGAGCTGTCTTCAGCCTCCTCTGATTAATACTAATACTTTATTCCGTTCTTTATTGTATGCCGCAAAGCCGGCAGCGACACATAATATCCCATAATTACAGGATGGTTACAATAAGACCCGTGGTATATACCGGGTACTTTATTATTCGCTCTTTTCCAGAACCGCTTTGATTCGTCTTACTCCCGAGCTGGATGACTGTTCTTTCTTAATTACAAATCTTCCCAGTTCTCCCGTATGCTCCGCATGAGGTCCGCCACAGATTTCTCTTGAAAAATCTCCTACAGAGTAAGTTTTAACCCTTTCGCCGTATTTACTTTCAAATACACCGAAGAAACCTCTTTCCTTAGCTTCGCTCATAGGCATTTCTTCCATTACCACCGGAATGTCCTGTCTGATTACTTCATTAACCATATCCTCAACCTGCTTAAGCTCTTCCTTTGTAACCGCACGCGGGAATGAAAAGTCAAATCTGAGTCTTTCTGCCGTAATATTCGAACCCTTCTGCATTATTCCGTCATCTTTAAGAACTTTCTGCAGTGCAGCCTGAAGTAAATGTGTGGCGGTATGAAGCTTTACGGTTTCTTCCTGATGATCTGCAAGTCCGGCAGAAAACTTTCCTTCTGCTCCGGCTTTGCTCTTGCTCTGATGCTCCGCAAAAGCTTTTTCATATCCTTCTTTATCTATAGAAAGATTTTTCTCCGCAGCAAGCTCTTCAGTCATTTCTATAGGGAATCCGTACGTATCGTAAAGATGGAACACAGTTACGCCGTCGATGATTCCGTTTTCGGCTCTCGCTGATACTTTCTCAAACTCCCTGAGTCCTGTCTGAAGGGTCTTCTGGAACTTGTTTTCTTCCTTCATGAGCTCATCTTTAATCTTATTCTCATTATCTCCAAGCTCCGGATATGCATGCTTATACTTATCAATATATGCCTGAGCGATTTCCATAAGACTTCCCTTGGGTAGATTTATATTTCTTCCGAAACGAACCGCACGTCTGATTATTCTTCTCAGAACATAACCCTGGTCAACATTTGAAGGAGTTATACCTTTTCTGTCTCCAATCATAAATGTAGCCGTTCGGGTATGATCCAGAATAATTCTGAATGCTCTGGTTGTATCTTCATCATCATGGAATCCTTTTCCCGTCAGCTTTTCAATAACCGCTATGGCATCTTCAAATAAATCTGTATCATAAACACTCTCTTTGTCATTCATAATGCAAAGTGTTCTTTCAAGACCCATTCCGGTATCCACGTTTTTCTGTTCCAGCGGTGCAAACTGACCTTCACCCAGTTTATTATATGCCATGAACACGTCATTCCAGATTTCTAGAAATGCTCCGCAGTCACATGCCGGAGAACATTCCGGTGAGCATTTTTCTTTTCTTATGATAAACATTTCCGAATCCGGTCCGCAGGGTCCGGTAAGACCTGCAGGTCCCCACCAGTTATGCTTTTTAGGCAGATAATATACATTCTCTGGCTTAATCCCGCATTTTATCCACAGTTTTGCAGACTCCTCATCTCTCGGAGCATCACTGTCCCCCTCGAATACAGATATTGCCAGCTGATCAGACGGGATTCCCAGATATTCTTCACTTGTCAGGAATTCATAACTCCAGGGTATCATTTCTTCCTTAAAATAGTCTCCCAGAGACCAGTTTCCCATCATTTCAAAAAACGTGCAATGGGAAAGATCTCCTACTTCTTCTATATCTCCGGTTCTTACACATTTCTGAACATCTGTAAGACGTGTTCCCTCGGGATGCTTTTCTCCTAAAAGATACGGCACCAGCGGATGCATTCCGGCAGTTGTAAATAAAACCGTAGGATCATTTTCCGGAATAAGCGAAGCTGAGGGGATTATTTTATGTCCTTTACTTTCAAAAAATTTCAAATACAATTCTCTTAATTCATCACTTGATATTTTTCTCATTTTTTTCCTTTCCATGTATAATTCACATTAACTATTTCTGAATAATACGGACATCCTCATTCCCGAATTATTTTAGATAATTTTCATCAGATATTTACCGTATTATTCTATCAAAGTTATCATTCCGTGTAAACCTGAAAATATTAATTCAGAAAACTTACGATACGTTTTAATTCTGAATCGTGCTCTTTTGTATTGTTGCGATTCATTGAAATTACCGCAAATATGTGTTATTTTAATTAAAAATGAATTATCTGACAATATTCGAAAGGAAATTTCATGGAACTTATTAATGTGCGATTATCCGCCGGCGGTAATTCGATAATAATACTTAATCAGACCCGGCTTCCCGGGAAAACCGAATACAAAGAACTCTGTACTGCCGAAGAATTCTATCATGCAATTTACAGTCTTGAAGTAAGGGGTGCTCCGTGTATCGGAATTTTTGCCGCATATGCTCTTGCTGTCCTGTGCGGCAGGATTGATACCGGTTCCTTTGAAGAATTCCGTTCACAGCTTATCAGATATAAGAATTACCTTAATTCCGCCAGACCCACTGCCGTGAATCTTGGCAAAATGCTTAACAGAATTGAATCTCACGCAGTCACGCACAAAAATCTTCCGATTGATAAGCTGAAAAAAGAGCTTCTCTCCGAAGCTGTTTCCATCCATGAAGAAGATAAGCAAATGTGCTTTAAGATTTCAGACTACGGGCTGTCTCTTGTAAAAGACGGTGATTCAATTCTCACACACTGCAACGCCGGTCCTCTGGCAACATCCCGATACGGCACAGCTCAGGGTCCTTTTTTCCTGGCAAAAGAACGGGGCATCAGCCTTAAAGCATATTGTGACGAAACCCGTCCTCTTCTTCAGGGTGCACGTATCACAACTTATGAGCTCAGTAAATCCGGAATAGACTGTACTCTAATCTGTGACAGCATGGCTTCCATGGTCATGAAGCAGGGTCTGATTGATGCTGTTTTTGTGGGATGTGACAGAGTCGCGGTAAACGGAGATGCCGCAAATAAAATCGGCACTTCCGGCGTGGCCGTTCTGGCAAAGTACTACGGAATACCATTCTATGTGCTCGGTCCGTCATCCACCATAGATTTCAGCTGTAGAACCGGAGATGACATTGAAATAGAATACCGTGACTCTTCCGAGATCAAGTCCCTGTTTTTTTCCGGGCCGGTGGCTCTTCCGGAAGTAAAATGCATCAATCCTTCCTTTGATGTCACCCCTAACGAGCTGATCACCGCCATCGTTACGGAAAGAGGTATCTGCCGCGCACCTTATGAAGACTCCTTCAGAAAGCTTTTCCCGGAGCAGTTTACGAAACTTCTTTAATTCCGCCGGCACAGAATTCCGTAGCAGGATACCTTCCCTGTTTGTCCGAAATCCGAAAGTTGTCTTTCTTCGGAAAATCCACTAAAACTGCTTATTGCCGGCGGCTGATCCGAAAATTACACGATAATATAAAGGAGAAATAAATTGAAAGATAATAATTCACCGGATTCAATAATAAAGAAAGAAATCATTAGAGCCGGTCGCTCCATGTACGCATCCGGCTTTGCTGCCGCCAATGACGGTAACATCAGCGTAAGAACCCGCGAAAACGAAGTCTGGATCACACCCTCGGGGGTTTCAAAGGGCTTCATGTCAGAAGACATATTATGCAGAATTGATTTATCCGGCAATCTGCTTTCCGGCATCACAGTTCCCTCATCGGAAGCAAAAATGCATCTCCGACTGTACAATGAAAATCCCGAAATAACAGCTGTTGTTCATGCCCACCCCCCATTCTGTACAGCTTTTGCCGCAGAAGGTCTGCCTCTGGATAAAGCTCTGATTCAGGAAGCCGTTGTTCTTCTGGGAACGGTTCCTCTGGCCGGATATGCTCTTCCGGGATCTGAGGAAATGGCCGACAGTGTAGCTCCCTTTGCCCTTACTCACGGTGCTGTTCTTCTTGAAAACCACGGGCTTACTGCCTGGGGAAAAAATCTGTCCGAAGCCATGTTCAGACTGGAATGTGCCGAGAATCTCGCTAAAATAACAGCTATCGGCATGCAGACAGGCTTCACCCGTCTTATGAAAGAAAGTCATATCGATGAACTTATTGCTCTGAGACCCTCCAGAGGAATAGATATCAGAATAGGAGACCGCCCGAAAGGAAGGCCCGATAAATAATTGTTATTAAAAAACGGTTCCGGTTTCCGTTGATATCTCCGGGGGGAATTTCCGGGCAGGCCCTGCAGCAGCAGTTTCCGCTCCTATTCGTTTTCTCCCGATGTAACTATAGAATAGTATGTATTTGAAGTGATTCTATACACAATAACATAGAATATCAGGCATATAAGAATGCTGGCTGCGGTAGTGGCAGCCAGAACCGGACTGCTGAATACCCCGAACAGCATAAGAAGCTTGTTTATCACAGGAAAAGCAAAGGCAAGATGAAGCACCGCCATTCCTACAGGCAGCAGAAATACCGTCAGCATCTGAGAATTAATGCTCTTTTTTATTTCTTCTTTTGTCATTCCCACATTCCGCATGATTTCAAATCTCTTTCTGTCTTCAAAGCCTTCCGAAATCTGCTTGTAATACACAATCAGCGCCGTTGCCACGAGAAAGGCTATGCTGAGCAGAATACCGATAAAGAACAGACCTCCGAAGGTTCCGTAAAAATCTTTTCTCTGCACATTATGGCACTCCGCATTGAAATTGGCACTGCTGTCAATATCATCAAAATTGTTATGACTGTGATAATAGTCCTCAATCTCCGCGGCAATCTCAATCTGCCGCTCCTGTGATGCCGGTGAATCAAACTGATAATACCATCTCATCAGAATCATCGGTGTTCCGTCATAGTCCTTGAAACCGCCCAGTGCCTTTGCATACTCAGCCGCATTGTTTACCACCGCAAATACTGACGCGGTTACCGACACCACCGACGCAGATGCTCCGACAAAGCTTACATCCGGCTGATTCAGCCTTTTTACTACTTTCAACGTTTTGTCCTCCACGCTGAAAGTATCGCCCACATCATCGGTTTTAACAGCGCAGATCATCGCTTCTCCCGGATTCAGCTTTTCATCAGTACCGTGGATTCTGTTATAATCCTCCAGATTTATAAAATGTACTTCCGCAACCTTATTATACTCGATAAAAGAAAGATTGCTGAGAGAATTCAGGCACACCGACAGATGACTGTCTTCCAGATACCCGCTTATACAGTACTCATAATAATTGATTACCGAATCTTTATCTATTTCACCGTCTTTCACCACAGATTCCACCGATGCATTCAGCATTTCCGTATATCCCTTATCCTGAACAGAATACCCGTATTTTGCACAGGATACATTTATGTCACAGGGATATCTTGCCGTCAGAGCCGCATCCTTGCCCGCATACAGGCACGATGAAGATGATATCATAACCAGCACCATTGTAAGAAGTATGCATATCGATGCAAGTCCGGCACCGTTGCGTTTCATTCTGTATGCCATCGACGAAACTGATACAAAATGATTTGCTTTGTAATAATATCTTTTGTTTTTCTGAAGCAGCCTGCAGACCAGCACCGACCCTGAAATAAAAATCAGATACGTCGCTATTATTACCATTATTACCGCTACGAAAAAGAACAGCAGTGCCTCCATAGGTTCCTGAATCCTTACCGCAAGATAATAAGCTCCCGCCAGCAGCAGTATTCCCGTTATTCCTATTATCCGGTTTGCCTTGGGAGGCTTTTCTCCCGAATTTTCACTTTTCACAAGCTCCACCGCTGTCGAAAATCTTATCTGCCTCAGAGAATTAAGATATATCACAAAATAAATCCCGCCAAAAAGAAGTATTGTCCATCCGATGGATTTAAATGACAGCGAAAAAGAATAATCCGGGCTCTCATGCATCAGATTTAACAGACACAGTTCGGCAAGCTTTGACAAAGCAATTCCTATCAGCAGTCCCCCAATCACAGTTATCAGAAAAGTAAACAGACTTTCTCTTACGAGAATTCTCCCGATATTTTTTCTGTCCATTCCCAGAACATTGTAAAGACCAAATTCCTTTTTTCTTCTCCTGATTAAAAAAGAACTTGTGTACAGAAGAAATATCGCTGAAAACACAGCTATTACGAATTTTCCCAGCGAAAGTATCATCTGAGTGCTTCCGCCCCCGGACATTTCCGATACCGCCGGGGATGTCGAAAGAAATGTCATCAGATAGAATACAGCAACCATTAATATCCCGGTCATCAGATACGGCAGATACAGTTTCCGGTTTCTCCTCAGTCCGTTCAGCGCCATCCGTGAATAAAACCCTTTCTTCATCTTCCGATACCTCCCTGAGCGATCATAGTCAGAGTATCCGATATTTTCTGATAAAGAGCTTCATCACTGCTTTCTCCACGATACAGCTGGTGAAAAACTTCGCCATCCCGTATAAACAGAACTCTTGAAGCATGACTGGCGGCTCTTGCGGAATGAGTTACCATCAGAATGGTCTGTCCGCTGCTGTTCAGTTTTTTGAAAAGGCTCAGAAGTTCATCCGATGATTTCGAATCCAGGGCTCCCGTCGGCTCATCTGCAAGGATTATTCTCGGTTCTGTAATTATTGCTCTGGCTGCAGCCGCACGCTGTTTCTGTCCTCCCGAAACCTCATAGGGATACTTTTTAAGTATTTCCTTTATTGACAGTTTTTCGGCAACCGGAATCAGTTTTGAATTCATTTCACCGTATTCCCTACCCGCAAGAACCAGCGGAAGATAAATGTTGTCTTCAATTGTAAAGGTATCCAGAAGATTGAAATCCTGAAAAACAAATCCCAGGTTATTTCTTCTGAACTGTGCCGCTTCCGACTCTTTAATCTGAGAAAAATCCCGTCCTTCCAACAGAACAACTCCCGAGGTCGGTTTGTCAAGCGCAGCCAGAATATTCAGCAGAGTGGTCTTCCCGCTGCCGGATTCTCCCATAATTGCAACATATTCTCCGGCTTCAACACTGAAATTTACATTTTTCAATGCCTCAACCTCATGCCCTCCCATTCTGGTACGATAGATTTTCTTCAGATTCTTCACTTCCAGTAAACTCATATTAAAACCCCTCTCTTTCAATACTCAGTGCCGCGGTTTCCGAAAGCCTATACACTTTTATTTCAGTTTTGCCTTCTGTTATAAATCGAGGCAGTTTAAGTCTCTATATAAGACATTTTAATGAACTCCGGATTTTCATTCAATCGTATCTGCTTACAATTCTGTCTGCAAATCTTACAAAAATGTCACAGACCCGCCGAAAAATCACTTCGGCGGGCCTGCTCCGGCTAAGCAGTATCTATTAACTGCGTCGCTATTCAAATTCGTATTTCTTTCTGTTAAACTTTATTCTTATTACTGTTCCGCTTCCGGGCTCCGATTCCGCACTGATTTCATGTGAAAGGTTATCACAGATTCTTTTGCATAGATACAGACCGATACCGCTGGCTCTTTTATCTGTTCTTCCGTTAAATCCCGTATAGCCCTTTTCGAAAATTCTCGGCATATCCTCCGGAAGAATTCCTATTCCCGTATCTCTGACTGCCAGAACATTTTCATTTTCCATATAAACCGAAATGCTTCCCGAGTTTGTATACTTCACAGCATTCGAAATCACCTGCTCCGCTACAAAGCTTATCCATTTTTCATCGGTCAGAACAACAGCTGAATCTGCAATTCTGTAATCCAGACTAAGTTTCTTCCCGATAAACTCACCTGCAAACCTTTTTATTACCGGTCTGATAATCCCGTCTAATCTGCATTCCTCAAATCTGTAATCGCTGCTGTCAGAATTAAGTCTGAGAAAAGTCATCACCATATTTACATAGACTTCAATCTGCTTCAACTCAATTCTCAGTTTTCTTGAAAGCTCCGAATCCTCATTCTGAAGAATTATTCCCATCGACGATATCGGTGTCTTTATCTGATGTGCCCACAAAGTATAATAATCTATCATTTCCGAATAATCCTCACTGTTTTTTTCCGAAATCTCTTTTCTGTCACAGCAAAGCCGGTTAATTATTTCGCAGTATTCCTTTTCTTCCGGGCTGCCCGGTTCCGGAAGCTCATCGGTAATATCTGTCGGCAGAGCTTTAATCGCCGCAAGTTTTCTGAGCTTTTCTCTGCTTTTTACAAAGCCCCTACAAAAAAATGCGGTTCCTGTTATCACACATAGTACAATTTGATAAATCACAGCTTTCGCCGGAAATTTATATAATCTTGAAGAAAAAATAATTATAGCAATACATAACAAAAATGCCGCTGCCGGTCTCTTCTTATACTTTATATATTCGGCAAGTAACTTCATTTCCTCTCCTCCACAATATATCCCACACCGAACTTAGTGGAAATAAAATCACTCAGTCCCGCAGACTCCAGTTTTTTTCTAAGCCGCCCAACATTTACAGTCAGAGTATTTTCATCAACAAAAATGTCGGTTTCCCAGAGTTCTTCCATAAGCTTTTCTCTGCTTACTATTTTACCTTTATTTTTCATCAGCGTAAACAGTATCCGGTATTCATTTTTAGTCAGCTCTATTCTCTTTCCATCGTATTCCAGTGTGCTGTTTCCGGTATTTAATTCGGCTCCGTTGTGCTCGATTATGGGCACAGAATTGGCAAGACTGTAAGCCCGCCTGAGAAGTGCCTGTATCTTAGCCGTAAGCACGTTCAAATCAAAAGGTTTGGCAATAAAATCATCTGCTCCCATGTTCATTGCCATAATAATGTTCATATTATCCGATGCCGATGAAATAATTACAACAGGTACCGAACTGCGCTTTCTTATCTCCCGGCACCAGTGATATCCGTCCATGAACGGCAGCGAAATATCAAGTAAAACCAGATGCGGCTTATACTCCTCAAATTCTTCCATTACTCCCGCAAAATCTGTTGCGGCTTTCGTTTCCATCCCCCAGGATTTCAGACTTCCTGATATTCCATCAACTATTCCTTCACTATCCTCAACTACAAAAATACGATACATTACATCCTCTTTTTCTATCTCTGTATTTTCCATACAAGGCTGCTGTCAGCAGTTGTAAAGCTCAGTCTGACCGTATTCCCGAAGACATAATCAGCAGAGACATTCCTCATATCGGAAATCCATGATTTACCGACAGCATAACAATATAAAAAGACAGTAACCGCAACTTTGATGGATAATCAAAATTACGGTCACTGTCTGG
>DCHZ01000011.1 GCA_002315385.1 Firmicutes bacterium UBA1739
CTCCACAACTATTTTACACTAACCACAGAATTGTACGTTTTTGATACATTTATTACCGGTTCATTGTTATTATTTCCGGATTATTCTATTCCGGCTGAGTCAGAGTCGTTTTTCCGGCATTGATAACAGCATCTAATATTGATATAATATGTTCGTTAATCAAAAAATACCGGGCAGAGTATTAAGGAGCGGAAATGAGAAAAATATTAGGATGTATTAAAAGAGCACAGCAGAATTTTAATATGATATCCGATGGGGATGTTATCGGTGTAGGGGTATCCGGGGGAAAGGACAGTCTTACACTGCTTCATGCGCTGAACCTTTACAGAAACTTTGCTCCCGTATCCTATAGTCTTAAAGCAATCACCGTTGATATGGGTTTTGAAAGCTTCGATCTGGAATCGATCCGCAGGTTCTGTGCAGATGAGCAGGTTGAATTAATTGTTGAAAGCACACGAATGGGTGAGGTAATATTTAATGAGCGCAGGGAAAAAAATCCCTGCAGCTTCTGTTCCCGTATGCGCAGAGGAATCCTCAATAAAATCTGTGACAGGGAAGCAGTTACAAAACTTGCCCTCGGGCATCACGGTGATGATATGCTGGAATCATTTTTTATGAGTATTATTTTCGAAAGCCGAATCAATACCTTTCTTCCTGTTACAACATATGATCGTTCTGATGTCATCCAGATTCGCCCGCTGATTTATGCCTGTGAAAAGGATATCGAAGCTGCCGCGGAAAACTCACATATTCCATCCATATGCAATCCCTGCCCCGCATCAGGTAATACAGAGCGGCAAAAAGCAAAAAATCTTGTTGATGAAATTGAAAACCGATATCCCGGCTCCAGAGTTCATATGATAAACGCGCTCTGCCGGAGCACTTTTTAAAATATTATGTAAACCGCCTTTTCCGTTTTTGTTCGGAACAAGTTTCAACAGGCCAAAACCTTTATTTTTACACGTTTTTACAGAATTTCCACAAAGACCCGAATTTTAATCCACACCCTTTCCACAATTTCTGTGGATATTTAGTTTTTGTTTAAACGTTGAAATTTCAATGTTTTTCTTTATACGCTATATTTTAATCCACATGTTATCCACAATTATATCGCTTATTCACAAAAGAAATTCATGATTATTTAAAACCAGACGAAGCTTTGCTTCCTCTTCTTTATTTGAAATAAATCCGCACTCCACCAGAATCAACGTATAATACATCCGGCTTCAGCATAAGCACGGATATTAACAGCAGTCCCACTAAACTCAGAATAATTATTATTCTTTTTTCAGGCATTCTTTTCACCTCTTTACTCAATAATATGCTATTATTAATTAACATAGTATTGATATGGGAGAAAAATGACATGACAGATAAATTATTTCAAAATCAGCCTTATTTGCGGGAGTGTACTGCTGAAGTGACGGAAATCCGTGATGACTGTATTATTCTGAACCGTACAATTTTTGCACCCGAGGCAGGGGGGCAAAGCAGTGATACGGGATTCATCAATGATATCCCGATGCTCCATGCCTCGGAACACGACGGTCTTATTCTTCACAAAACAGCCGGCATTCCGGCAGGTATCGGACCAGGTTCAACTGTTACCCTTAAACTTGACTGGGATCTGAGATTTGACCATATGCAAAACCACTGCGGAGAACATATTCTTTCCGGAATACTTTTCACCAGATACGGTGTTGAAAATAAAGGTTTTCATTTGGGGAGTGAGTTCTCCACGCTTGACGCGCAAATCAAAAATATGTCTGAGGAAATGCTTTCTGAGCTGGAGCGCGAAGCGAATCTTGCGGTTTTTTCCTCAATTCCGGTATCCGTTGACTTTGTTAATACAAAAGAGGAAGCCGAAAAATATACTTTGAGAAAACCGCTGAAAGTAAGTGAAAATATTTCCATAGTATCCATTCCGGGAATAGATTGCGTCGCCTGCTGCTGTCCCCATCCCGATAACACCTCCCGGGTCGGTATGATTAAAATAATCCGTGCCGAAAAATACAAAGGAATGACGAGAATATATTTTCTGTGCGGAATGAGAGCTTATGAAGATTATAAAAACAAACATGAAATAATCACAATATTGAATAAAAAATACTCTTCTGACGAAAATAATCTTATTGAAAACATTAAAATACATGACAATAAAGCAAATTCCGTCCGACAGGAGCTCTATAGTATGAAATCCCGTTTCGCAGCAATTGAGGCGGAACGTCTGATATCTTCTTCGGAGAAAGCTGTAATCTTTGAATACGATGACCTTTCCCTTGAGGACCTGAAATTTTATGCAAAAAAAATATCGGAACAGACGGAGCTGCCGGTTATTCTGTCATCCACAGCCTGCAATACAGTCATTCTGACTCATTCCGGAAAAAGCAGACTTGAATGCGGCAGACTGGTAAAAGACTTTGCCTGCGGTTTCGGCGGAAAAGGCGGCGGCAGCAATACTCTTGCACAGGCACTCTTTTCCGATACCGAAGTAATGCGTAATTTCGTAAAAATTGCTTTTATGTCACTTTGATCACTGTGTTTATTTACAAGGAGGAGTTATGGAATCCCAGGAAACAAGAGTTGCCATTATCAGTATAATTGTGGAAAATCCCGATGCCGCAGAAAAGATAAACGAATATCTTCATGATTACAACAATTATATAATAGGCCGGATGGGGCTGCCTTACAGAGATAAAAACATTCGAATAATAAGCGTGGCTATAGACGCACCCCGGAATTACATCAATACTCTGGCGGGAAAAATCGGGAGACTGTCCGGAGTATATGCGAAAACGGTATATTCCGGAATAAAATCCGAATAGGCTCAAAGGTCTTATTAAAATCTACAGGAGATAACGTCATGAAAATCTTTCTTACAGGAGAAAAAAATATTGATAAGAACCCGGTCATAAGTCTTACAGTCAGACTTCTGTCGGAAAACACCGGGGATTTTCATTCTGACAGCTGTGACCTCATAATTATGGATGATGAGTATTTTTCTGAAAAAGACTCTCCCGGATTCCGGAGCCGTGTTTTCGGCCTTCTTGAAACCCGAAATAATGTATTGGGAATTCTTCCGGATGAGATTCCGCAATTGTCATCCGGAATCTCTGAAATGAAAGACGTTTTACTGATTCGGGTAACAGAGGATAACCTGCATCTTCTTCCCGAAATTCTTGCCGGATGTATCCTTCATCAGAGAAACCTCGCCGCTATTATTATGGCTTCCGGTCACAGCAAACGCTTCGGCTCCAACAAACTACTGACCGGATTCCGCGGCAAACCGCTTATTGAGAATCTCATGGAAAAAATTCCATCGGCATTGTTTTCCGAAGTATGTGTTGTATCTATCTATGATGAAATCCTTGATCTGTGTGAAAAATACCGCATAAAACCGGTTAGAAATACCGATATCACTGACGATATTTCAGTTACAATCAGAACCGGTCTGGAAAATATCGACAGAAATGTTAAAGGATGTATGTTTATTGTAGGAGATCAGCCCTTATTGAAAAGCGAGACTATAATGAAGCTTGCATCCCGGTTCTATAATAATCCGGACAGAATCTGTCTGCTTAATTCAGACGGCCGGAGAGGAAACCCGGTGGTTTTTCCGAATTCGCTTTTCCATGAGCTTATGTCTCTGCAAAACCATCAGAGCGGCAGATCTGTCATCGCAAACCACCCCGATGAAATAACAGAATGCAGCATAAGTGACAGCCGGGAACTGCTGGATGCGGACTTCCCGGCAGATCTCAGGAAGCTTATGTGCTGAAAATCGCTACGGCTACACATATTTACCGTATTTTATGTATATCCTGTCTTTTCTGCTTCGTCCGCCCTCTTCAAGAATCACGGCTTTACCCTTACCACGATACACGATTACATCATCCGGAATGATCCGGTAATCGACTTTGTCAATCTGTCTGTGATTGACAAACACCAGTCCCGCTTTCACCGCATTGGCTGCGGCGGTTCTGGATAATCCGAATATTGATGCGGCAATTGTATCCAGTCTCATTGATGCCACGGTATCGCTTTTGGTAATCATTTTCGATTCCGTCTGCCTGATATCACACAGCTTTATTTCATGCACACTCAATTCGGCATGTCCGGCTTTTGAAAAATTATTGATTATATAATCACTGATTTCTTTCATAACAACAATATCCGCACCTTCGGCATTCACCAGAATATCTCCGACAACTTCCCGTTTTATGCCGAGTCCAAGTATCGCACCCAGATAATCCCGATGTGTCAGCTTACCGCTTCCGGATAAACAGGTAACTCTGACCGCAGTCAGTGGATTGTCTTCCGAATTTTCATCGGAATCATCTCCCAGAACCGATTCCGCCGAAATATAGTCCGGTATCAGAACCATACAGCAGCGCTCTGCATTATCGTATCCTCCGTAGAAAACCGCATTGTTTATATGATTCTTTTTTACATATATTTCTGCCATTGAGCGCCGGTTCATATCAAAAAAAGCGGTATTGGTGACCATGTACCGCTCTTCACATTGCTTTATTTTATCTTCTATTCCCGCTATTAAGTATTTTTCTTCATTCATTGTTTTTCCCAAGCAGCTCTTCCACCGCCGCTTCCAGCTGACTGTCATGAACAATAACCCCGTCCCTGACGTCCGAATCCTTTAATTCAACTACTTTATCCGGTGTAATTCCTTTTTCGTGAATCACAACACCCTCCGGGCCAAAATACTGTGCTGTGGTAATTTCAATGCCTGCCCCGCTTTTAAGCTTCCATGTATTCTGAGTGATACCCTTGCCGTAGGTCTGAGTTCCGATAATAACACCTTCTCTGTTACCCTGAACGCCTGCGGTAAGAATCTCCGAAGCGCTGGCACTGCCGCCGTTAACAAGAATTACATATTTCAGTTTCGTTCTTCCGTCCTCGGCATTGTGGTAGGTCCTTTTTCCTTTTCCGTCCTCCATATACACAATCGTACCTTCATCCATCAGCATATCAGCTATTTTCAGCGACTCGTCCACCAGACCGCCACCGTTGTTTCTCAGATCTATAATCAGACCTTTCGCATCGCTTTTTTCAATTTCTGTAAGTGCATCCTTAAACTGAGATGCTGTATTTTGTGTAAAAGAGGATATGCGTATATAACCTGTTCCGTCATCTCTGATTTCCGAGGTTACCGAAATATCAGAAATAGGACTTCTTGTCAGTTTATATTCTTTAAGGCTTCCGTTTCTTGAAACAACAATTTCCACAGTACTTCCCCGTTTGCCGCGAATTGCCAGCACCGCCTGATTGAAATTATCTCCGTTATATTTATTTCCGTTTACGGCTACCAGAAGATCCCCGCTTTTTATCCCCGCTTTTTGAGCCGGAGAATCATCTACTACAGAAATCACTTCAATATAATTATCATCCGTTACACTCATAACCACACCGATTCCGTCAAAGGTTCCCGAATATGTTTCAATCAGCTTCTCATACTCTTCCTTTGTCAGATATCTTGTATAAGGATCTCCGCTTCCGCTGAAAAGTCCTTTATAAAGGCCTTCCTGTACTGCTTTTTCATCCAGAGGTTTATAAAAATTATCTTTCAGAAAAACATACAGCTCATTCACAGATTTATATCTTTCAGCGGTCGTCTTTAACTCATCATAATCCTTCTGAGATACAAAAACCTTATCTCCTATGCCTATGTTGAAGAGCATCATAGCACTTACAGCCGCAACAAAGCCCGCAACAAAAGTAATACAACCGACTGCAATTAACTTTTTTTTGCCTCCCATTATTTACTCCTTCTGAAATCCACCGGTATGAATTGTATATTATATTCTCCGCCGCGATAATTCATGTT
Source organism: Firmicutes bacterium UBA1739 (assembly GCA_002315385.1). Classification (GTDB taxonomy): domain Bacteria; phylum Bacillota; class Clostridia; order Peptostreptococcales; family Anaerovoracaceae; genus UBA1739. The sequence continues at coordinate 5,843 of DCHZ01000011.1, forward strand.
TATTCTTCCCGCAAAATCAAACAGTTTTCCCTCCGTCGAAATGCCGCGGAAAAGACTTTCACCATTAAACATAATACACTCTAAACGGTTTCCCTTCATATCTCTTACGGAAAACCTGCAGTGTTCTTTTTCTCTTCCCACAAACTTAAGAAACTCAATGTATACCTTTTCTATAAGAAATACCGGTCTGGGATTGCTTTGTCCGAAAGGCTCCATGCTTTCCAGCATCCATCCAAACGCATTATCCGCATCCTCGATTCTGAGAATTCCGTCAATATTCAAAACCTCATCCATAAGCTCCGGATTATTGTTTTTCATAATTTCTATTTCCGATTCGAGTCCAAGCTTGAATTTTCCCAGATTAGTGTAAGCGATTGAAAAACCGCAGGCAGCTTTATGACCTCCGTAACCCAGCAGAAGCTTCTCCTGGGTTTTCAGCAGTTCATACAGATTTATTGAATCGATGCTTCTTCCGGTACCCTTCAATGCCCCGATTTCCTCATTATCCGTTACAATCAGTGCCGGTCTGTTATATTCTTCTTTAAGCTTACCTGCAACTATTCCGGCAACTCCCTCATGAATATCACAGTCATGTACAAGAATAACATTGTTTATCGTTTCTTTTTTCAATGCTTTTTTTGCATTTTCAAATCCCTGCATTTGAAGTGTTTTTCTGAGATTATTGTTTTCCACCAGCCGCTCCGACAGTTTCTCCGCGTCATTTTCATTGTCTGCCAGCAGAAGCTTTATCCCGGATTCCGCAGAATTAATTCTTCCTCCTGCATTAATATGCGGACCGATCACAAAAGCAATATCCGATGCTGTTATACTTTTGTCGCTTAATCCGACAGCTGATATCAGCATTCTCAGACCCGGTCTTCTTCTGTGATTTATTTCTCTTAATCCGTATTTTATAAGAGTTCTGTTTTCGCCCAGCAATGGAACGATATCCGCAACAGTTGCCGTAGCAACCAGATCCAGCCCTTTTCGTATAGTATTTTTATCCAGGTTAAAGGTTCTCTGCAGTGCCTGAATTAGTTTATATGCAACACCGCAGCCGCACAGCTCTTTAAACGGATACGGACACTCCGGCTGCTTGGGATTTATTACTATACTGTCAGGTATTCTTTCTCCCACCGTATGGTGATCGGTAATAATAATATCCATGCCCAGCTTTTTGGCATACTCTACCTCATCATATGACGATATGCCGCAATCCACAGATATAACAAGATCCGCTCCCCGGTTCTTTATTTTTTCCAGAGCCCCTTTGTTTATTCCATAGCCCTCATTATGCCGAACCGGAACATACCACATCAGATTGTCTGTAAGATTTCTCAAAAACTCAAAAACGAGACATATGGCCGTAACTCCGTCAACATCATAGTCCCCGTAGATACAGATTTTACTGTCTCTTTCAATATGCTCTTTAATTTTTTCCACTGCACTGCGAATTCCTTTCATAAGAAACGGATCGTAAGTACGCTTGGGGCTGTCTGATAAAAATTCTTTTACGTCTTCTTCTCCTGTTACTCCTCTGATGCCTAGCAGTGCCGTAATATTCGGATGAATTCCCTCTATTTGAGGGAATTCATCGCTTTTGTTTAATACCCATTTTTTCATTTGCCGACTCACCCGCCAAGGTAGGAAGAAGGATTTACACAATTACCGTTTACCCTGACTTCAAAATGACAATGCGGTCCCGTAGAGTTACCGGTTGAACCGATTCTTGCAATCAGCTGACCCTTTGATACAGACTGACCCTTTGATACGCAAATTGAACTGTTGTGTCCGTAAAGAGTGGATATTCCGCCGCCGTGGTCGATAATTACGGTGTTTCCGTATCCACTGTACCAGCCCGCGTAAATTACAGTACCTGCCCCTGCCGCAACACAACTGGTTCCGGTAGCAGCCGCAAAATCTATTCCCGTATGCAGTCTTCTTGTTCCCGAAATCGGATGGATTCTGTAACCGTATCCCGATGATACTCTTGTGTAGGACGGTGCCGGTATACAGAATTTGCCTCCGGTGAATTTAGTGGAATATACTGCCGTACTTCCCGAAGAAGATGTACTTTTTCCGGAAGAAGCCTGACTCTTCCGAGCTGCGGCTTCAGCCGCCCTTCTCTGCTCTTCTTTAATCAGAGCCGTAATCTGTTCCGCTTCATCGCTCAAATCGTCTATACGCTCTGATTGCTCTTCAATGCTTGCCTGAACCTGAGTTTTCTTAACCTCCGCCTGATTTTTCTGGCTCTCATACAGCTGTTTCTGAACCTTCAGCTGGGCCTGCTGAGCCTCCAGCTGAGAATCCAGTGCCTCCAGCTCCGATTTTGTTTTTGCCAGTTCGTCGTACTCATCCTGTAAAAGACCCATAAAGTCTTCATCCTGCTTGTAAATTCTTGAAATCATATCTATATTGTTCATAAGCTCGCTGAAGCTCTCCGAGCCAAGCAAAACCTCAAGATATCCCACTTCTCCGTTTTTATACATTGCTCTGAGACGTTTATTTAAATCTTTTTCCTGCTTGATAATCTCATTGCTCTTCTGGTCAAGCTCTGCCGTTTTCTGAACAATTTTATTTTTTGTGTCTTCGATTTCATTTTCCTTTTGAATAATAGATTCAGCTGTAACATTAATCTGTGTGCTGAGTGAATTTATCTGATACGACAACTCTTTTTCCTGTTTTTTAGATTGATTAAGCTGCTTTTTGGCCGAAGACAGTTTCTGGTTCACACTGTTTAATTTCTGCTGATTTGTGGTTGCAAATGCAGTGAAACATCCGAAAACAAGTGTTGTCGTAAGAATTACTGCCAAAATCACCGACATTTTTTTCTTCATTTTATGTTCCTCCTTAAGCCTTCAGGAATCGTCTCATCGAAAGAATACTTCCCAAAGCACCTATACTTATTCCCAAAGCAACAAAAATAATAACTAAATTCTGAACTATAAAAGTATACGGAACCATTCCCGAATTGAACATGATTAAAACTTTTGATGAGAACAGATCAACAAACTTATAATATGTCAGTCCCACAATTACGGCAGCCAGAATAGATGCAATAATGCCGATGATCATTCCTTCAACAAGAAACGGTCCTCTGATAAACCAGTTTGTCGCACCGACATATTTCATAATATGAATTTCTCTTTCTCTGGCATGAACAGTAAGCTTTATTGTATTGGATACTACTATAACAGATACAATTATCAGTATTCCTATTAATATCAGGGCTCCGGTCTGAATATATCCGGTGATGGCCAGAAGCTTGTTGATTACTTCCTTATAGAATTTTACTTCCTCTATTCCTTCCATCGTACTGATATCCTCCACCAGCCCCGCTTCATATTTAATATCATCCGCGGTAATCTCTATGGATGCCGGGAAAGGATTTCCGGAAAGGCCTTCCAGAAGATAGGATTTCTCTCCCCATCTGTCTTTCATTATGGTCATGGCTTTTTCCTTGGTAATATACTCAGCCTCCGTTACATGCTCCATTTTGCTGATTTTTTCAATCATCTGATTGGCCTGTTCATCAGTAACATTATCGTAAAGGTAAAACTGAATCGTATCGAACTGATCCTCCGCATTCTGAGCCACCAGGTTAACATTTACCATGAGAGTAAAAAATATACCAAGAATAATCATCATTGCCATAATGGCAAATATAGATGCCGAGCTCATGTGCTTGTTTCTTCCCAACTGGGAAAATGCCTGCTTTATTGTATAACTAATGGCTTTCATTTTCTTTATATGCCCCCTCCGCATCCCGAACAACATGTCCGTGTTCGATTGCGATTACCCGCCTGTTCATTCTGTCAACGATGTCTTTTGCATGAGTAACCATTACTATTGTTGTACCTTTTTCATTGATTTCCGTAAGCAGGGTCATTATTTCCCAGGCAGTATCCGGATCAAGATTTCCCGTAGGCTCATCCGCAATCAGTACCGATGGATTATTGACTATAGCTCTGGCTATTGCCACACGCTGCTGCTCCCCGGCCGACAGCTGGTTCGGATAAGAGTTTACTTTTGATTCCAGCCCTACCAGAGACAATACCTGAGGCACCTGTCTCTTTATTTCCCTTTTAGATTTGTGAACAATGTTCATTGCAAATGCAACATTTTCAAAAACCGTCTTCTTCTCCAGAAGGCGAAAATCCTGAAACACTATTCCCAGGTTTCTGCGATGCTTCGGCACCAGACGATTGGGAATGTTACTGACCTCAGTATCATCAATAATGATGGTTCCGGAATCAGCGTTGATTTCTTTCATTATCAGCTTAATGCAGGTCGATTTTCCCGCACCGCTGGGTCCCACCAGAAAAACAAATTCGCCTTTTTCGATTGTAAAGTCAAGGTCTTCCACTGCTACATTATCTCCGTATTTTTTCGTTACATTATGGAATTCTATCATAATATCCTTGTCCTTTTCTTCTGATATCTATTGACAACATATGTGCTTATTATATAATTTTTTTGACGATTATTCTACAAAAAGCACCATATTTTTTGTTTTGTACGGCTAATCTTCGATATTTTGTCACTTAACATTCACGTTTCTTACTATATAAAGGATATTTTACTTATGAAAAATGATATCAGACACAAATTTTTAACCCTGAGAAATAATATGAATTCCGAAGATTACGAGATCTTTTCCGCCGAAATTACCGCCGGTTTTATGTCACGGAAACCGGAAATTATTCCGGAAAATAATACAATAATGCTTTACAGCTCCTTCAAAAATGAAGCCGCCACCGACAGAATCATCGACATTCTTTTTTCACAGAATATCAGAATTCTTCTGCCCTCCTGTGAAAACGGCGATATTACTGTCTATGAATACACCGGCCCTTCCTGCCTGAAAAAAGACAGCTTCGGAATCCTCAGCCCCGATTCCGCGCTGTGTCCAAAAGCCTGTCTTTCCGATATTCATACGGTTATCGTTCCCGGCATAGCCTTCGATACGAAAGGTCGGCGCATTGGTTTCGGCAAAGGCTATTATGACAGATTTCTGATAAAAATCCCTGAAGCGAAAAAAATAGGACTGTGTTACGAATATCAGATTGCGGATAATATTCCCTCAGATGAGCACGATATCCCCATGGATTATCTGCTGACCGAAAACCGTCTTATCAGCTGTAAAAAACAAAGTTAAACATTTCTTCAAGGCATCCGGTTTCCATTTCGGGCAAAACAAGACAGCAAAATTCGGTTAATACGGCTTCATAATGTGTTCTGCTGCTTTCATTCCAGAAATTCAGCACAACGGCATATTTAATTTTCTTTTTTTTGATTATTCGCAAAGCCTCCAGCTTTCTGCTGTCCATCTTCCTTCTCGAATCAACCGCAATCAGGATGCAATCGGGAACAGTATCCGTAAAACCGGTTTGAATCTCCGCAATATCCGCTTTCGATTCTGTCCCTATGCCCGCTGCCTGTCCGCAGCAGATCTGCGCATATTCCCTTTTTAACAGAGTGCATAAAAAAGTCGCTCCCGCTCCCGGTGCGGCTCCGATTACTCCTACCGAAAATTTCTCACTTGCTTTCAACGGCTGCAGCTCCACAGTATCTTTCATTAACTCTCTCCTTTTTCCCAAATATACTCCGCACATTTCCGTTTTTATACTCAATCTATGGATAAAGCCTTAAATAAGCATAAAACGACAAATGTCAGATTCATTCTAACATTTGCCGTCAATACTTTTCAACAGATTTACATTTTTTGTAATTTTTTCGTCACTTTGAGCGGAACACAGTTTACGCCGGATTATTCCTGATACTGCACTTTCAGTTCAACCTCATCCGGCAAAAGCATATACTCCACATCCCCTCCGGCTTTAAGTCTGGCCTTTTTTACAAGACTCTTTCCTTCTGATTTCCCGGAATGTTTTCTCAAAATAATTCCCTCCCCTTAGTCCGTAATATATATTACAGTCTATGCGGGAGGGTTTTATGTTATGACGTAAATAGATATATATATAAATTAAACAAGCTCTCTGCAGGCTTTCACAATATCCGCAGCGGTAATTTCGTATTCCTCCATAAGCTGATTCGGCTTACCTGACTGACCGAATCTGTCCTGAATGCCTATCATCTTTATTTTTGCCGGAGCGGCTTTTGCCGTTACCTCAGCCACCGCACTGCCGAGTCCTCCTATAACGGAATGTTCTTCAGCCGTTACAATGCCCTTTGTTTCCTTAGCTGCTCTGATAATTATTTCTTCGTCTATCGGTTTAATGGTATGAATATCGATAACTCTTACATCGATACCTTCGCCGGCCAGCTGTTCCGCCGCTATTATCGCTTCGTTAACCATAATGCCGGTTGCGATCACAGTTACATCTTTGCCTTCTTTTACGGTTATTCCTTTTCCGATCTGAAAATCCAGGCTGTCATCATATACTACAGGCACAGAAGCCCTGCCTAATCTCACATAGCACGGGCCCTGCATATTAATAGCTGCTTCTATCGCTTTTTTTGCCGATACCCCGTCTGAAGGATTCAAAACTGTCATTCCCGGAATACTTCTCATAAGAGAAATATCTTCTATCGCCTGATGGCTTGCTCCGTCTTCTCCAACAGTGACTCCTGCGTGTGTCGCACAGATTTTAACATTAAGCTTAGGATAGCATATGGAATTTCTGATGATTTCAAAAGCTCTTCCTGCAGCAAACATTGCAAAGGTACTTGCAACAACGGTTTTTCCCGATGCAGCCATCCCCGCAGCCACAGCATACATGTTCTGTTCAGCTATACCCATATTAAAAAATCTGTCCGGATACGTTTTCCCGAAGGATGCCGTCATTGTGGATTTTGATAAATCCGCATCCATAACAATCAGATTCCTGTTTTTTTCTCCGATTTCTACAAGTGCTTCCCCGTAAGCCTGTCTTGTTGCCATTTTATCTGCCATTAACGTTCACCTCCAAGCTCTGCTATTGCTTTTTCCGTTTCTTCCGCATTCGGAGCCTTTCCGTGCCAGCCGACTTCATCCTCCATAAACGACACACCCTTGCCCTTTACGGTTCTTGCGATTATCATTACCGGTTTTCCTTCAATTTCATCGGCAGCATCCAGCTTTTCCGCCAGTTCTTCCACATCATGACCGTCCGCTTCCATTACTTCCCATCCGAAGCTTTCGAATTTTTCGTAAAGCGGAGCAACCTTCATTACATCGTCATTTCTTCCGTCAATCTGAAGTCCGTTGTTATCAAGAATTGCAACAAGATTATCCAGCTTATAATGTGCCGCACTCATTGCCGCTTCCCATACAATTCCTTCCTGAATTTCACCGTCACCGAGAAGAACATATACTTTAGATTTTCTTCCGTCAATTTTACCGGCCATCGCCATACCTACGGCAGTTGAAAAACCCTGTCCCAGTGAACCTGTTGACATTTCAACTCCCGGTATTTTTTTCATATCAGGATGTCCCTGAAATATTGAGCCGATTTTTCTCAGGCTGTACATTTCTTTAATATCAAAAAAGCCTTTTCTTCCCAATGCAGCATATAATGCCGGTGCGGCATGCCCTTTAGATAATACAAATTTATCCCGGTTCGCCATATCAGGCTCTTTGGGATTCACATTCATTTTGTAAAAATATAAAGTCGCAATAATATCCGCTGCGGAAAGAGAGCCGCCCGGATGTCCCGAACCCGCAGATGAAACAGCTTTGATTATGTCGTAACGCATATTTCCCGCGGCAGTTTTTACCTCGTCAACGTTTATCATGTTTTTTTCTCCTCTCATTACTAACATTCGATTTGACTTTTATCTGAAAATACAACCTTCAGCATAAATAACGGCAAAGCCGCCATTCGCTTATATCTCGATGGCTCCTGAATAAATCTGTAAAGCCACTCAAGTCCGTGTTTCCGGTAAAATTCCGGTGCCCTCTTTAATTCTCCCGACCATACATCCAGACTTCCTCCGACACCAATTGCCGCCTTTGCATTCAGTCTGTCTCTGTATTTCAGTACGAACAGCTCCTGTTTCGGAGAACCCAGTGCAACACAAAACAGATCCGGTGATGCAGCATTTATTTCATTGAGAATCTCCTCTTCCTCTTCCGGTTTAAAGTAACCGTTGCGGGTCCCGGCTATTGTTAATCCGGGATATTTTTCTTTCATCTTTTCCGCGGCCTTATCGGCTATACCCGGTTTACTTCCAAACAGAAAAACCGAACCCGCATTCTGTGAAAGATACTCCAGCGTTCTCCCGAAAAAGTCTATTCCGGTCACCCTTTCTTCCAAAGGATGCTTTAATATTTTTGAAGCATATACCAGCCCGATTCCGTCCGGGATTACCATCTCCGCCTGATTTATAGCATCCATAAGCTCCGGATTTTTTCCGGCATTTACCACAATTTCGGAATTCGGCGTTACTATCAGGCTTACACCGTCTTCCCGGATAAATTCCTTAAAACGCTCCATAGCTTCATCATAATTGACCATGTCCACCGGAACTCCGAGAATTTTAATTTTATTATTCATCAGATTTTTCCTCTCCCAGCAACTGTCTTATCAGCACCTCATTATTATTCAGTTTCTTTATCAGAATGTCCTTGTGAGTTCTGACTTTATTCAGTATCTGCTCTTTATTTGCCATAACTTTTTCATATTCCTCCGGAAGATACTCCCCCTTGAAATCGTATACGCTGCACATTGCTTTCAAATCCATGGATTTCAAAAAAGAGTTCACCTTCGGATCATATGAAATTCCTATCATCGGTACTTCCATAATGGCTGCGTGAATAAGAGAATGCAGCCGGACTCCTATCAGGAGATCCATATTTCCTATTATTGACAGCATTTCTTCCGTCAGATATTTTTCTTTTATGCAGGTAACATTCTTCCCCAGCACACTTTCAATTTCTTCCGTAATCGGCATGTCCTCGGAAAAATGAAACGGAATCAATACTATTCCCGCATTATATTTTTCTGTAAGAAGTTTTATTCCGGAACATATTTCCTCAAGAAAATCCCGTTCTTTAATGTTTCCCTTTACGGCTATCCCCACCACCGGCCTGTTTTCATTGAAATCAAATCCGGCCCTGCAGAGGATTTCTTTTCCCCGACGCAGCTCCGGTTTTTTCAGTCGGATTACCGGATCCGCGGTAACAATCATTTTTTCATCGGTTATTCCGTATTCCAGCAGATATTCCCTGGAGCCTTCATCTCTGACTACGATGTAATCCACTTTTTTCAGGGTTTTTATCATCAGCTTCCGGTTAAACCCGGAATTTACCGGGCCTATTCCCTGACTGTAAATAAACACCTTTTTTCTGAAAAAAAGTGCAATCCATATAACTGCCAGATAATACAGTATGCTCTTTCTGCTGGTAACATCCTGAAGCAGGCTTCCGCCGCCGCTTATCAGAAGCTCGGCCTGTGCTATGCTCCTGATTATTCTGAACGGACTCATCCTGTCCTCAGCCTTTACTCCGAATTTATCGGCTGTAGCCTGAGGATTCTGGGATAAAACCGTTATTTCAATATCCTGAATTCCGTCTCTGAGATTCTCCACAACGGACTTCAGAATTGACTCATCCCCGATATTATTAAAACCGTAATATCCGGAAATTACAATCTTATGCATTCCCGCAGTGCTCCTTTTTCCTATACAGCCTGTAAAAGACTTCGAAAACTAAAACATATATGATTCCCAGAATGATTCCGAAAATCAGAGCATATCCGGTTCTTGCAAAGCCCAGTTCCAAAGGTGTTCTGATATGCATAAAAGTGTTTACAACCGATGTCAGACCGATTACTCCCGCCAGTCCGAAAACAAACGAGAACAGTCTCAGATTTCTGACCATACTGTAGACAAACAGCATAATCGCCGGGAAGGCCACAATAAACTCCTTGGTTCGGGGTCTTGCATACAGAGTCTCCTCCAGGAAGTTTCTCAGCAGCAGTTCCAGAGACACCGCTTCCACATTGGTTTCATGACCTGTTCTTGCGAGATAAACATATCCTGCAGCCGCCAGTATAAGTCCCAGAAGTATCATCCAGACTTTAATATCGTAATTAAGAATCCATCTGACATCCCGGATTTCCAGAGTCTGCTTTTTCTTCTGTCCCCGCAGATAGGATGCAAACAGGAAGAATATTACAACAAAGAAAGCCAGTGGCAGCAATTGCGCAAGCTTTACTCCTCTGAAAATATCCAGCTCAATCATATAATTAATACTTGAAATAGGTGCAGCTGTCATCATTGCGCCGGCAACAGCTATAACAATGCCGCCTGCGAGAATCAGTATTCCTTTTAAAATGAGTTTCAGCACCCCGGTATCACGATCCAAACGATCCTTTTCTTTTATCGCCTCGTTCATTATCCATACAGAGCCAATACACGGCATCACCACTGCCGCCGCAAAGGATGTGAGAAGCCCCGCCGCATTCGGTGCCACGAAAAAGGCTCCCGCCGCTCCGATGATTCCGAGACCCATAAGTACATATATCCACTTCTGTCTGACAGCAAATACCGATTTCAGGCATATTAATGCTCCGCCTATTACTCCTATGGCAATAAGGAATTTAGCCCACAAAGGTACCTGATAAGGCTCCGACGGTGATGCTTCTCCGACGGTAATTCCATGTTCTGCAAGTCTTTTTTCAAGGTTTGCAAAGGATTCTCTGTACATATTCACATCCGTGATATATGTATAGCTGTCATCTTTTTCCTTCATAGGTTTGTAATACACAACCTTAATATTTCTTTCCACAATTGCTCTGAACAGAGAATTCTCGATTTCCTGATAGCTGTCATATCCGTAATATCCGTAACGGTACTGAATATACGGCCATACGGAGAAGACTCTTACTACATTATAATCTGTATTATTAATCACATCCTCCATTCCGTCGGGAGAAATATTCTGTCTCTGAGTAGTGTCCTCAACAATACCTATTGTAATACCGTTCTGATTAAGATACTCCGAAAGGGCTTCGGTTCCGTCATCATATCCCGGTACAACCTCACTTCCCATAATCCAATAGCCTGGTTTTACATTCAATTCTTCATACTGCGCCGCAACATCTTTCAGTACATCCGTATCGTTCCAGTTTTTGTAAGCCAGCACTCTCGGCTCAACGGAGCAGCCCGCAGCCTGAATCTGTTCGACCTTTGCGGGAAGCAGTCCCAGATTTACATACATTATTATAGAACCGACGATTTCAGTGCTTTGTCTGAAGCCTGTTCCGTCCGTAAGATAGCTCTTGTGTGTATCCCCGTGAAGTGAATCTTCGACATTACCGTCAATCAGGATAAATCCTCCGTTTTCCGATTTCAGATATGTTACTTTATGGGAAGAATATCTTTCGTCAAAAGCTCTTTTAATAAAATAATACATTTCATCGGAGCCTGCCGTAACAAGGACATCATAATCATCTTTTGCAGTGGTTTCTATCATCTCAAGAACCTCTGAAGAAGCCTGATTCATCCAGTAGCTGTCTTTTCTTAAATCAGTTACCATCTCCGCTTTTACAGGTTTCTCGGATTCTGTCAAAGATTTCAGGGTTTCCTCATGAAGCCCGACCTTGCTTAATCCCATATCCGCAAATTCGGAAAGCCACCATGAAATATTGTGTTCAGACTGCTCCGACAGCAAAACAGCCTCTTCGTAATCCAGTACATAATCTACCGTTCTGGAATTTTTTTCCACAACGAATCTCTGCCCTATCACAAATACCGCCGCAATCAATCCCACGAGCATCAATGCCGCAAGTATTTTATTCTCTTTTATCAGCTTCATTTTTTCCTCCTGTTTCCGTGTATTACCACCTTTTGTCAATATTTAATATTATATCATTAATCCGAAAAAATCAATATGCTAACGGGATTTATGCTTCAGGCCAGACAAAAAGCGCACCTTGCGGCACGCCATTTATACTATTTCAGTGAACAGCTTCCCCGAATCATCTTTTTCAATTATTCTTCGATTCCGAGTTACATTCAGTGCATTTCTCACCCGTCCGATATCAGGCTCTTCGATATGACCTGTTTTTTCCCTGAGTCCGCCCTGCTCCGAATCCACTACCGGAGTTAAATCCGCAAAATATATATCTCTTCTTTTTATTATCAAATTTCTCACACTCCGCATTTTCTGATTACGGCACTATGAGGCATTGTGACTCAATTTTTACTGTTATTATTACTCCGTCAATACTTTCATTACTTCCGCTGTTTTTTCTGCGATATCCGATGCAATAGTACCATGCTCACCAATTTTTTCTCTGCAGAAATCTCCGCTCATGCCGTGAACATACACTGCCGCTGCGGCCGCTTTGCCGGCGGGAATACCTGCCGCAAGAAAGGCTCCTGTTATTCCGCTCAGAACATCTCCGCTTCCGGCAGTTGCCATTGCGGAATTTCCCGTGCAGTTTAAATATACAGTTCCATCCTGACATGCCGTCAGACTGCCGGCACCCTTGAGCACCAGCACTATATTATATTCCGCAGCAAATTTTTGTGCAATTTCCGGCCGGTTTTCATTAACTTCTCCTGCGGAAATACCCAGCAGTCTTCCCATTTCCCCCGGATGCGGTGTCAGAACCACCGGGGCCTTGCATTTACGCAGAATCTCCGGTTCATCACAAATCAGGTTAATCCCGTCAGCATCCAGAACCATGGGTTTCTTTATGTTTTTTAATAAGTACTTCACCAGAATTCCGGTTTCCCGCGACTTGCCCAGTCCGGGTCCGATTACCACGGCATCATAGTTATCTGCTTCTTCACTGATCATTTCAATGTTATTATTAACATCTTCATTCAGAATTAAACATGTTGCTTCCGGAATTGCAGACTGAACTGTCTGCAGAACATCCCATACAGCCGCAACCCTGACAAGCCCGGCTCCGCTTCTGTATGCTGCTCCGGCAGCCAGTACCGCCGCTCCCGCCATTCCTCTGTTGCCTGCCACAATAAGGACTTTTCCCGCATTCCCCTTGTTCATATCTGTCCGCCTTTCGGGAATCATCTGAACGATATCCTTTTTTTCGGGAACACAGACCGTGCCTCTGTTTTCATCACAAAGATCCTGCGGCAGCCCGATATCAGTCACAATGATATTTCCTGCCATATCTCTTCCGGGCTGTACACACATACCGTATTTATTCATCTGAAAAGTCACTGTGCAGTCAGCTTTTACGGCAGTCCCCAGTATTCTGCCGCTGTCAGCGGAAACTCCGGATGGAATATCCACAGAAATCGTATAAGAGCTGCAGCTATTGATGCTTTCGATCACGTCCTTTGCAAGACCTTCAACTGTTCTCGCAAGGCCTGTCCCGAAAACAGCATCAACAACGGTTAAGCTGTTTTCCGCTTCTTTCTTAAAAATTTCCGGAGCCCATTCTTTTTTCAATTCGGTTACTTCACCCTTCATATCAATATATCTCTGATAATTCAGCTTTGCATCTCCCGTCAGTTTTTCCGGATCGCTCAGTGAATAAAGCTTTACCTTTTTCCCCGCATTTTCCAGCAGACGCGCGGCAACATAACCGTCTCCTCCGTTATTGCCTCCTCCGCAGACAATAACACAGTCTGTCGTCTTTTCTGTTATCTTTTTTTTATCTGATAAAGCAGTTTCTTCTTCTATTTTATTCAGAATAACATCAGTAAGGCTTTCCCCGGCCCGTTCCATTAATATCTCTCCGGAAATTCCTCTCCTGTTTATTGCTGTACTGTCAATTTCACGCATTCGTGTTCCCAGGGCTGCTCTGAACATACTTCTCAACCTTCTTTCCCGCAGTTTATACTTTTATTTATAAAAAGACGGTCAGATATGACCGTCCGGATTTTTATATTCCCAGAATAATGGTTCCCAAAAGGAAATATACTATTACCGATACCATATCCGTTATAGATGATATCATCGGCGTTGCCATCAGAGCCGGGTCTATTTTCATTTTTTTTGCGGCCATCGGCAGCAGACCGCCGATCAGCTTTGCGAACATTACGATAATAACCACCGAAACCGATACAGTCAGAGCCACCAGGAACGGCTCCCTGTCAATAATCATTATTTTGGCAAAGTTTATTATGCTTAAGATTACTCCTATTACAATACTTATTCTTAACTCTTTCCACAATACCTTTAATACATCTTTCAGCTCAATCTCTCCCAGAGACATTCCGCGTATTATAAGTGTTGCAGACTGGGTCCCGGTGTTTCCGCCCGTGCCCATAAGCAGCGGCATATATGCCACCAGCGAAATAACCTTCGACATCAGATCCTCAAACTGCGCAATAATGGCTCCGGTTATCATCAGAGAAACCGTAAGGAGACACAGCCACGGAATTCTGTTTTTTATGTGCTGAAATACACTGATATCAAGATATTCCTTGTCGGTTCCGTCGAATACGCCGGCCATTCTTTCAATATCTTCGGTAGTTTCTTCTTCTATTACATCCATGATATCATCGAAGGTAATGATGCCCACCAGACGGTTTTCCTTATCTACAACAGGAAGTGCAAGGAAGTCATATTTTTTAAACAATTGAGCAACCTCTTCCTGGTCATCGAGAACGTTCACCGAAATAAAATCTTCATGCATCAGATCCGCTACCACTTCATAGCTCTCGCTTACCACCAGCGTTCTGAGAGATATTATTCCTTCCAGATGACGCTGGGAATCCATTACATAACAGGTATATACCGTTTCCTGATCCATCCCGTGTATTTTAATAAACTGAAGTGCATCCCGGACTCGCATTTCCTTTTTCAGTCCTATGTAATCTATAGTCATCAGGCTTCCCGCCGAGGATTCCGGATAATTCAGAAACTGATTTATCAGCTTTCTTGTTTCTTTATCGGTTCTCATAAGAATTCTGTCCACAACATTGGCGGGCAGCTCTTCCAGTGCGTCAATCATATCATCAAAAGACATTTCCTCCATGATGTTCTGCAGTTCTTTTACGGTAATGCTTCCCACAATGTCCACCTGACAATCCGAAGACAGATAAGCAAACACCGCGGCGGAAATATCTTTTGGCAGCATTCTGAAAAGAATAACCGACTTCTCGGTGCCCAGTTCGTCAGCCACTTCTTCTATTATTTCGGCTATATCGGCCTCATTGTTTTCAAGCAGTTCCTCTCTTACAAGGGCATATTTCTTTTCTCCGATAAGCTGAAGAATCGCTTCAAGACTTTTTTCAAATCCCTCCATATCAGTTCCTCCTTTCCTCAGTTATGCAGCCGCATTCATGAATAATTCTGTATTTATTTATTTTATAAAAAAAATACGGATTAATCAAGTCGAAAAATCCGCCGTTTGCCGAACCTGCCATCGGTTTTCAGCAGATATATACCTCGGGAAAACCCCGCACATCTGTCCGGTACGTTTCAGATACTTCTCTCAAATGCTCCGAACCCGGAATAACCGTATCTCCGGCAGTTTCACTGAATTGAAACAAAAATTTCCCGAATAATTATTATTTTTCCGACAAATCTTTCCGTATATCCAAAAAAATTTTCTTTTTCAACCATATCACTTGACAACTAAATTGCATGGGTTTAGTATAGTACTGTAAAGGTTTTCATAACCTATAAACCAAATTTAATTTTATTTTGTAAAGGAGATGTTCGAAATGGGCGCACTTGCACAGAAGTATATCGAAATCGCAAAACAGAGAAATGCAGACCAGGCTGAATTCCTTCAGACTGTAGAAGAAGTTGTTACAACTATTGAACCGGTTCTCGAAAAACATCCTGAATGGGTTGAAGCTAAGATCGTTGAAAGATTAATGGAGCCTGAAAGACAGGTTATGTTCAGAGTTCCTTGGGTTGACGATAAGGGCGAAGTACAGGTTAACAGAGGATTCAGAGTACAGTTCAATTCATGCCTCGGACCTTACAAAGGCGGTCTCAGATTTGATAAATCAGTAAACCTTTCAGTAATCAAATTCTTAGGATTTGAACAGATCTTCAAAAACGCACTTACAACACTTCCTATCGGCGGTGGTAAAGGCGGTTCAGACTTCGATCCTGTTGGAAAGAGCGATGCTGAAGTTATGAGATTCTGCCAGAGCTTCATGTCAGAATTATTCAGACACATCGGTGCTGACACAGACGTACCTGCAGGTGACATGGGTGTTGGCGGAAGAGAAATCGGTTACCTCTTCGGACAGTACAAGAAACTCGTTAACAGATACGAAGGCGTACTCACAGGTAAAGGAGTAGGCTGGGGTGGTTCATTAGCAAGAACAGAAGCTACAGGCTTTGGTATTGTTTATTTCTGCGAAGAAATGCTCAAAGCTTCAGGCGAAACACTCAAAGGCAAGACAGTTGCTGTTTCAGGTTTCGGTAATGTATCATGGGGTACAGTTACAAAAGCTACAGAACTCGGCGCTAAGGTTGTTACAATTTCAGGTCCTGACGGATACATCTATGATCCGGACGGAATCAAAGGCGAAAAGATCGATTACATGCTCGAATTAAGAGCAAGCGGAAAGAACGTTTGCGCACCATATGCTGACAAATTTGCAGGCGCAAAATTCTATCCAAAAGAAAAGCCATGGGGCGTAAAAGTTGACGTTGTTATCCCATGCGCAACACAGAACGAAATCCACATCGAAGATGCACAGAAGATCGTTACAAACGGAACTAAGTTCGTATGCGAAGGCGCTAACATGCCTACAACAAACGAAGCTATCAAGTTCTTACAGGAAAACGGCGTAATCGTTGGTCCTGCTAAAGCTGCTAACGCTGGTGGTGTTGCTACATCATGTCTCGAAATGGCTCAGAACAGCCAGAGAATTTACTGGTCATTCGAAGAAGTTGACCAGAAACTCCACCCAATCATGGTTAACATCTTCAAACAGTGTAAAGATGCTGCTGACGAATACGGCATGGCTGGAAACTATGTTGCCGGCGCAAACATTGCTGGTTTCTTAATGGTTGCTAAAGCTATGATGGCACAGGGCATTTGCTAGTCAATAACCCATTTCAATCTTTACATAATATTAGAAGCTGCCGGTTATACCGACAGCTTCTTTTGGTTCTATGTCAAATGTTGGGGTAGAACAAAATAACGAAATATTTTTCCTCTCTTCAGTTCTGAAGCTGTTACCTCATCTTACCTTCGAGCACAGGCTAATCCGGAATAACCCGGCTGAACCCTCACAGCTTTTCCTATGCTCAGAAAATACAGGTATGCCTCCTTTATCTCTTTTCCTTCGGATTCTTCTATTGCCCGCATATAAATCTCCATCTGCGTCCTGTATTCTTCCGCTTTTGCCGCAAGCATTTTTGTATCTGCATTTTCCGGCAGATAGTCTGTTTTATAATCAATCAGAACTATTCCTTCTTCTTCTTCAAAATAGCAGTCTATTATTCCCTGAACCAGTGTTCCCGCATCCTCATCCAGTTGTTTCCAGAGAAGAAACGGCTGTTCTCTCTTTACGACCGCGGCTGATCTGAGCCGTTCCCCCGGATTGCTTCTGAAAAATCTTTCAAGCCAGTTTATCCTGATACCCGAATACTCCTTCCGGGTCAGTCTGCCGTTATCAATCATTTCATTCAACTGTTCTTCTATTCTGCCGGCGGAGTCTGCCCGTGACAAATCCAGCTCCTGAAGTACCTTATGCGTAATTATTCCCCGCTCCGCCGGACTCATTTTCCCGGAAATTTCATTTCCGCCGGAAAGAGCCGTCTTAATTAAAGGTATGCTTTCTCCTTCATTTTCTTCTCCCGGCCTCTTATTGTTCATAATTCGATTAAGCTCGGTAGCTGAATATTTAGCCGAAATCTTAGAAGCTTCGGCAAAAGGATAAATAAAATCTTTTTCGGGAGCGAGGCTGCTGATTTTGAGAGGTTTTGCGTTAACCTCTCCCGTAATTTCATGAGCTCCGTCATTTTCTTCGTTTTCATTCTTTTCGGAAAAGCTTCTGTAAATATTTATAATGACCCTGTCCTCGGATTTAGCTCGAATTTTATCCAGCGGCGGACATAACCATTCCAGAAAAGTTCCGGCTTCCTCCGGTTCTTTTTCAATTCCCGGCAATTCTTCACCCATTGACTTTACCGTACCGATTAATATCAGCTTTTCCCTTGCCCTGGTCATAGCCACATAGAGTATACGCATTTCTTCAGCAGTTTCCTTGCGCTTTACTTCCTCATCTATCAGTTTCTGCTTTTCGGTTTTTTTATAGTAACCGTTCTCAATATCCCTGAATCTCAAAGCAATTCCCAGGTTTCTGTCCATACTCAGTTCTCCGGAAGATTTACCGTGACGAAAAGCTTTACCCAAACCGGAAGCAATAACCACCGGAAATTCAAGCCCTTTGCTCTTATGTACACTCATCAGTCGTACTATGCTCTCATTTTCTCCACCGCCGGAGCTTTTAACGGAATTATTTCCGCTGCCGCTCAGCTCAAGCTGTTCCAGATAGCTTACAAATCCCACCAGTCCCTGAGAAGTATTATTCTGATACTCCGCAGCTTTATCTATAAGGTATTTCAGATTGGATATCCTGCGCCCGGCCAGAGGCAGATGCTGAATATACTCATAAAACCCGGACTCCGTAGCCAGCTTCCACATCAGACGTTCCAGAGAAATATAATGTGATTCATCCTTCCAGCGGCGCAGCTTTTCAAAGGCCTTCCTGCATTTTTCTTTCAGCTCTGAAGCCTCACCCGATTCACAGTAATTTATAAAAGCATCGGCAAACAGTCCCTTTTTTTCAGAAATTCTGATTATAGCGAACTCTTCGGCGGAAAAATCAAATATTGATGAATACAGTACACTCAGAAGGGGTATATCCTGTCTCATATTTAAAATTACTCTGAGAAGATTTACAAACACACTTATTTCCACCGATTCAAAATATCCGTCATTCCCCTCTATATATGCCGGAATCCCCTCGCTGATAAATACTCTCTGATATGCCTGGGCTTCACTTCTGTAAGAACGCTTTAAAACTACTATATCATTGTAACCGACTTTTTTTATACAGCCTTCCTTGCTGTCATAATAGGTTTTCCCCAGCATTTCTTTTATTTTTCTGCATACGAACAAAGCCTCTATTTCGGCACTTTTCATCCTGTCATAGCCCAGAGTTCTGAGTTCCTCATCGTGAAAAGCCGAATCCCGGATATCCTTTTCCGCAATTATATCCAGTTCAACAGGTCCTTCCGGATATTTTCCGGCTTCACCCTCGGAATAATCAATGCCGGAATACAGCATAGAATCCTCATCATATTTTATTCCCGAAGATTTTTCTGTCATTATTGCCTTCATTACAGCGTTGGTGGCATCAAGAATAGCCGGCTTACTTCTGAAGTTTTTGTTTAAATCAATTTTTACTCCGTTTTCGTCTTCGCCGCTTCGGTATTTTCTGTATTTATCAATGAAAATCTGAGGATCCGCAAGCCTGAACTGATAAATGCTCTGCTTCACATCTCCTACCATAAACACATTATCTTTTCTTCTGATTCTCTCAATCAGCTCTTCCTGAACCCCGTTAGTATCCTGATATTCATCAATGAATATGAATCTGTACCTTTCCCTGCATTCGCTGCGGGGCTCCGGATTACTCAGAATTTTAAGCGCCATGTGTTCTACATCACCGAAATCCGGCTGATTTGAACCCATCTTTTTTTCCATATATATCTGATCATATCTTATAATCAGATTCCTCAGAACATCTCCCGAATCGGCGGTCAGAACTTCGAATTCATCACTGCTGCCGGAAAAACTGTCAATTTCTTTATTCATCCACTCAAAGGGATCCGGCATACTTCGGATATACTTATACAGACCTCTGATCATATCGGCAATACTCTTTTCATTACCGGGCTTTGCATATTTTTTGACAAACTCCAGAAAGCTTTCATTGTTTTCCGCTTCAAAAAACTCTTTCATGAGAATATCCATTGCTTCTCCCGCAAAAATATCTGCCTGCGCCTCATCACAAATTCTGAAATCCGGCTCAAGATCTGTCAAATAAAAATATTCCCGGATCAGTTTAAGACAAAATGCGTGAAAAGTACAAATATCCGCAGAGCCCAGCTTGTCAAGCTGCTCCTGCAGAAACACCAAATTCCCTTCACCGGCCTCCATAGCTCCCGAAATTCCACGATAAATTCTTTCTCTCATTTCGCCAGCAGCAGCATTTGTAAAGGTAACGATGAGCATTTCATCTATTTCAACACCTTCATCAATAATCAGACGTTTTATTCTCTCCGTCAATACAGCTGTTTTTCCTGATCCCGCTGCCGCCGAAACCAGGATATTTTTTCCTCTCATATTAATAGCACTAAGCTGTGCCTCATTCCATTTCAATCAGATACCCCCTGACACAATTCGCTTTCGCCCACCTGTAAACTTCATTTTTCTGCTCACAGACTATTACATTGCACACGAAATCCGTTAATATCTAATTTATTCTAACATACGGGCTTCTTTTATGCTATAATAAGTCTGTTAATTATCAATTTTGCGGTATAAACCATAAAACCAAAAGGAGATATTTATGTCAAAAAAACCACTTATGCTCATGATTCTTGACGGCTACGGTGTCAATCCGGATACATACGGCAATGCTATTCTTAGTGCCGATAAACCCTCTATAGACAGGCTTTTTGCCGAATATCCCAACACTACTCTCGGGGCTTCCGGTCTTGATGTCGGTCTTCCGGACGGACAGATGGGAAATTCCGAAGTGGGTCACCTTAATATAGGTGCGGGACGGGTTGTGTACCAGGAGCTCACCAGAATTTCGAAAGCAATAACAGACGGAGATTTCTTCCAAAACCCCGTACTTCTTCAGGCAGCGGAACATGCCATATCAAACAATTCCGCACTTCACATTATGGGATTATTGTCAGACGGAGGAGTACACAGTCATCTCACTCATCTTTACGCACTTATCGATCTGGCAAAACAGAAGGGTCTTGATAAAGTCTACCTTCATGCTTTTCTGGACGGCAGAGATGTTCCTCCAAAATCAGCAGCAACATTCATTAAACAGGCCGAAGATTATATGAACAGCAAAAACACAGGAAAACTGGCCACAGTATCAGGAAGATACTACGCAATGGACAGAGATAACCGTTACGAAAGAGTAGTTCTTGCGTATGATGCACTGACATCGGATAAAGCAGTAATTACCGCCAATCCATATGAAGCTCTGGAGGCTTCCTATGCGGCCGATGCCACTGATGAATTTGTAAAACCGTTTATTATTTCGGAAAGCGACAGAGTTACCGGTCGAATCTCAGACAATGATGCTGTTGTAATGTATAATTTCAGACCCGACAGAGCCAGAGAAATTACACGATGCTTTGTCGATGACGAATTTACAGGATTTGAACGAAAAATCCGACCGGCTAACATATATTATGTCTGCATGACTCAGTATGATGCTTCTATGCCAAATGTTCATATTGCCTTTCCGCCCGAAAGACTCGAAAATACCCTGGGCGAATACCTGTCATCTCAGGGTCTCAGGCAGCTCAGAATTGCCGAAACCGAAAAATATGCTCATGTTACATTCTTTTTCAATGGTGGTGTCGAAGCCGCAAACCCCAATGAAGATCGAATACTGATACCTTCACCCAAGGTTGCCACCTATGATCTGCAACCCGAAATGAGTGCATTTGAGGTTACCGAAAAGGTTATTGAAGCGATACAGTCTGATAAATATGACGTTATCATTCTGAACTTCGCAAATCCCGACATGGTAGGTCATACCGGTGTATTTGAAGCCGCTGTCAAAGCTGTTGAAGCACTGGATAAATGTGTCCCGAAAATTGTTTCGGAAATATTAAACCGTCAGGGAACCGTTCTTATTACCGCAGATCACGGAAACTGTGACTGCATGCTTAACAGCAGGGGAGAAGTTGTAACCGCCCATTCTCTAAACAGGGTACCTTTCGCGGTAATTTCTCCGGAAGGCAAGAATGTTTCTCTGCGCAGCAACGGAGTTCTGGCTGATATTGCTTCCACTATGCTGAATATACTCAGGCTTCCTCAGCCCGAAGAAATGACCGGTACTTCCATTATTGAATAATCCATATTAATATAATACCTGCAGACAGGAAAAATCCTTTCTGCAGGTTTGTTTTTTGTATTTTATATTCCCAGAAGCTGTTTCTTTTTAATTTCAAACTCTTCAGCGGTGATTATCTCCATATCCAGAAGCTCTTTGTATTTTTTTAATTCCTCCGGCACGCCGTAAACCGGAATCGCATCCTGTTGAGTTCTTTCGAAATGTTCAGTATCGCCGATAGCTTCCGATTCCTCTTCTTCGAAAGCACTTTCTTTTTCTTCTTCCATGCAGGAATTTTCAGCTTTCCGGATTTCATGTTTTTTCTGAGCCGTCTCATTTATTTTATACTGCATTAAAACAGGGGCTGCCATCCAGGCAAAAATCGCCAGCAGCAGACACAGCACCTCCGTATCAGAATCAATTCCTTCGGCTCTGCCCTTTTTATCAATTCTCTGAGCACTTCTGTAAATCCAGTAAAACGAATAAAACGGTACAAAAATACACAAAAGCAGTTTTGTCACAGGATTTCTGTCCGCTTCTCCCTCTATTCCGTTAAGAAGTTTCGTTGTTCTGTAAATCCAGATTAAATACCATATACCGAAAGTAAACAGAAGAAGTATCACATGCATTACCATATCGCAGAACCCGTCGTCATATTTTGTAACTGCCTTAAACTCTTTCGAGCCGGTCCCGTTTCCGGCTCCCTCATAACCGTATCTTTCTTCTGTTTCCGAGGCGGCAATTTTCTCCGGGTTTACAAGCCAGTATGCCGCAAACAAAAAAGCACCCGCGGCAATTATCTGACGGAAGATGCTCACCGGTGAAACCCACAGGTATGCTCCGTTCCAGTATATACCCAGCATATTGCTTCCGAGAAAAATAAAGGCACTGATAACCGGTGTAAAAACAGTCAATGCCGCCGGCAGAAACCACAGCGTACAGATTATCCGGTTTTTTTCTCCTTCATCATTATTTTTATATGCAATCACTCCATAAGCCATCATTCCAAAAACAATAAGCATAATAATTGCCGGTATCATGTAAATAAGATTAAAGCCCATCTCCTGAGCATAAAAATAATTCCAGGCAAAACTGCTGTAATCACCGGTTTCCGTGCTCACTATTATTGAAATTATTTCAAGGAAAGCCATTCCGCCGAAGGCTGCCTTCACAGGCAGATTCCTTCTGTCCGAAAACATAGAAAATGCGGCCACACCAAAGCATACTGTCCACAGCAAAGATAAAGCAATGCCTGTACCGAAACCCGACGAACCGATTCTTATGCCAATCAAAGACATCAGTGCCAATACCGAAAACAGGATTCCGCCTATTAGTTTTACAAATTTATTATTCTTTATTATTTCCATCTTCCTCTCCCCTCAGTAAAACAATTGTTTTCTCATTTTTAATAACCTTTTTTCGCTTATAATTACCAGAGTTTTTCACTGTTTTCAATACTCACAATATACATACTGTCAGTTTCTTCATAAGGAATCATTTCCTTAAGTACCCCGAAATTATTTCTGTAATCTATTCTGACAATCATACACGGATCGATTTTAAAATGCCACATATCGTTTCTCGGAATATTCAGAATATATGACATTGCTGAATGCAGAAACATCGAATGCGTTACTATCAAAACCGCACCTTCGTCATTCTTAATCTCATCCAGAAAATCCGCCGCTCTTGCAATTACCTCATTTGTACTTTCTCCTCCCGGTACCGTATAATTGTCAATATCACCGAACAGTCTTTTTACGATCTCCGGATGATTAATGTGAGCATCGATATAAGGTACATCCTCTAATATGCCAAAATGCTGCTCTCTGATTCTATCATCGACGGTAACAGGCATATTACGATGCTTTCCGATTGCCTCCGCAAGCTTTTTTGCTCTCCCCAAAGGACTTGTGAATATTCTGTCAAACTTGTAGGCATCAAGGATTTTCGGCATTGCCTCAAACATCTCTCTGCCCTTGTCGGTATATTCATAATCACCGGAACCGTAAATCAGACCTTTCTTATTAGCAAGCGTTTCCGGATGTCTGATAAAATAGAATTTCAATTTGTTTTCCTCCTACTTCTGCGGTTTCCAGATTTCACAGATTTTTTCCGCTACTCTTAAACCGTCTGCCGCCGCAGACATAATTCCTCCTGCATAACCGGCTCCTTCACCGGCAGGGAAAATCCCCGAAATATGTGCCTGAAGCTGTTCATTTCTTATTATTCTGACAGGTGATGAGCTTCTGGTTTCCACGGCAGTCAATACTGCTTCGGGATTATCAAAGCCCTTGAGCTTTTTACCAAGCTTCGGCAGAGCCTCTCTCATGGCCTCTGCGGCATATTCCGGAAGACAGACCGAAATATCTGTCCATTTTACTCCGGGGCGATATTCGGGAATCACGGCACCGCCCTTTTCCGAAGGTCTATTATTAAGAAAATCGCCCACCAGCTGCACCGGTGCACAATAATTACTTCCTCCGGCCTTAAATGCGGCCCTCTCCCATTTTCTCTGAAACTCTATCCCCGCCAGCGGATCCTCCGATTCGAAATCCGACGGTTCTATGCCAACCAGCAATGCACTGTTGGCATTTACGGCCTTCCTAGAATGGTAACTCATTCCGTTGGTTACCACACCGCCGTACTCCGATGCCGATGCCACCACATATCCTCCGGGACACATACAGAAAGTATATACTCCTCTTCCGTTTTTACATTTATATGAAAGCTTATAGTCCGCCGCGCCCAAAATATCCGCTGCCGTTTCGGAACCATACTGGCTTTCATTTATCATACTTTGAAGATGTTCTATTCTCGCCCCTATGGAGAAAGGCTTGGCCTGAATTTCAAGCCCGATCTCTTTCAGCATATAAAATGTATCTCTCGCACTGTGACCGGGAGCCAGCATAAGCACCTCGGTTTTCAGTTTTTCAGCTCCGTTGTTTATTTGAACCGCCTCTATTTTGCCGTCATTTACTATTATTCCTGTAACACAGGACTCAAAACGGACCTCTCCGCCCAAAGCTTCAATTTCCTTCCGTATATTAACGACAACCTTTCTCAGCAGATCTGTCCCGATATGCGGATTCTGCCGATACAGAATTTCCTCCGGAGCACCGTGAGCACGCAGTTCTTCAAGAACAAATCCGGTTCTGTAGGAATTTCTGATGCCTGAATTCAGCTTTCCGTCTGAAAATGCACCTGCGCCCCCCTCACCGAACTGAACATTCGATGCCGGGTTTAAATCCCCGTCGTTCCAGAATTTCCGAACATCCTTAATTCTCTCAGATAATGCTTTCCCTCTCTCCAGCACCACCGGTCTGTATCCTTTTCTTGCCAGCAGAAGTGCGGCAAAAATCCCGCAGGGTCCGAAACCGACAATTACAGGTCTGCTGTGCAGCTCAATTCCTTTTGGATTTCCGATATGACTCATACTATCTTCCGCCCGGTTTTCCACAGCAGTAACGCCCGTCTTCTGTCCTTTTTTCATTAGCTTCTGCGGATTTTTTACTTCAAAATCAATTGTAAATACTCTTTTTACATCAGGCTTATGCCTTGCATCCACCGATTCTCTTATTATCTTCCAGACGGTTACATCCCCCGGATTAAGATGCAGTATTTTCTCAATTTTTGAAGGAATACTTTCCGTATTATCCTCAAGATTCAACCTGATTTCCCTTATTCTGAACATTAATCCGTCTCCGATGCGGATCTTCCCGCAATCACACCGCTGCTCCAGGCCCACTGAAGATTGTATCCTCCGCATTTTCCGTCCACATCCAGCGTTTCTCCCGTAAAATACAAGCCTTTAATCAGCCTTGATTCCATTGTTTTAGGATTGACCTGGGATAATACTACTCCTCCGGAGGTTGTCTGAGCCTCGCTCCATAATTTAGAGCCGTTTATATTCACATCCCAGTATTTAAGGTGTTTCTCTATTTCCGCCAGTTGATTCCCGGATATTTTTGCGGCAGAATCAGCCATCTTTTTAATCCCGCAGTTTTTCATTATCAGCGGAATCATTTTTTTATTAATCATACCGTTAAGAAACTCTTCATTTGTTTTATTTGCACTTCGTTCAAATCTATCCTGCATTATCCCGTGAAATTCCTCGTCTGAAACATCCGGGAAAAGATCCAGCCTTATTTTACATTTTTTCCCTTCTTTCAGAAATCTGGTTGCTCTTCCGCTGAGATTGAATATGCATATTCCCGAAAGTCCGCTTTCGGTAAACTGAATTTCACCGCGTTCAGCCGCAATTTCCTCATATCCGCCGATACCGGCTGTGTCTGACTCTGCTAAAAGTATCGCCTTTCCCTTTGCTCTTACACCTTTAAGCTGTGTAAAATACGATTCCTTTGATGTCAGCTGAACCAGCGCAGGCGCAGGCTCTTTTACCTCATGGTCCAGCGTTTCGGCCAGGGCATATCCGTCTCCTTCGCAGCCATACTGGCTTCCCGCACGACCGCCGCAGGAAATAATGACCTTGTCGGCAAAAAGCCTTTTATTTCTATGTGACACTAAGGCAAAATCGCCGGTTTTTCTTGCCAGAATACCTTTTATCCAGTGAGAATAGATTACTTCTATATTCGAAAGTCTCTCTATTTCCATTCTCAGTACATCCAATACCGAAGAAGCCTGTTCCGAATACGGATATATTCTGCCTTCACTCTCAAATCTCGGATAAATGCCCAGCTCATTAAAGAATTCCAGCGTATCTTCCGGAGAGAACTCCTCAAACGCAGCTTTAACAAAATCCTCCGCATTCTCATTGTATTCACCGCCGTTATAAATACTGTTGCTGAAATTACATTTTCCGTTTCCCGTAGCCGGAATCTTTTTCCCCAGCCGGGCTTCTTTTTCAAAAAGGATGACTTCCGCTCCTCTTCTTGCCGCAGTTATAGC
>DCHZ01000018.1 GCA_002315385.1 Firmicutes bacterium UBA1739
CCTGCCGGTTATGAGCCGGATGCTCTAACCACTGAGCTAAAGGCCCTCATAAAAATGATGGTCGGGGTGGCAGGATTTGAACCCGCGACCCACTGGTCCCAAACCAGTTGCGCTACCAAACTGCGCTACACCCCGAAAATAATCTGCCGCTGAATTTTGACGGCTTCTATATATTACACTACATGTTGATCAAAGTCAATACTTTTTTTATCTCTATTTCGAAAATTTCGTTAACGCTCACAGTCAATAAATATTTAAGAATAAAAATAAATTAAAGCTTACCGCATCGATTAGTATTAACAGTGACTGCACCCTTCGGAAATTCCCGCACTCATAATCGGACATAAGTGTATTCTGCCATGAATCAGAAGTAATGACTTCATCTCAGGCTCCGCATTTTTCAGCAAGCTTGAAATTTACTTCCTGTTATGATAATATTCTTTCATTCAAAGATGATATGCATTAACATATCTATATTTCAAAGAAAGACAGGTGATATATTTATGAGTAAAATAGTGGTACTTGACGGTTATGCCGCAAATCCCGGAGATATCAGCTGGGAACCGATTCGTACTCTGGGAGAGCTTATTGTATATGACAACACCGCTTCCGATGACGTGGCGGAAAAAATAAAGGATGCCGATTATGTTTTTACCAACAAAGTCCCAATAACCGCAGATTCCATGGATTCCGCACGAAATCTGAAATGGATTGGTGTACTGGCTACCGGATATAATATTGTGGATGTTTCTCATGCAAAAAAATCCGGTATCCCTGTGGCAAACATCCCCTCCTACAGCACAGATACCGTTGCTCAGAACGTATTTGCACATATTCTGAATATCTGCAACAGGGTTCGGGATCACTCTATTTCAATTGCCGGAGGAAAATGGAGCCGATGTGAGCATTTCGCATTCTGGGACTATCCTCAGGCAGAGCTTGCCGGTAAAACCCTGGGTATAATAGGATTCGGTGCCATCGGTGCAAAAACCGCAGAAATAGCCCGTGCCTTCGGAATGAAATTATTAATCAGCACACCACACCCGAAAAAAGAGCTTGAAAATGACAGACTCCTATTCTGCGATTTGGAGACTCTGTTCCGCAATTCGGATATTATATCACTTCATTGCCCGCTCACAGACTCCACAAAGGAAATCATTAACAGAAATACTCTTTCAATGATGAAAAAAACAGCAGTTCTTATCAACACAGGAAGAGGGCCTCTTATCAATGAATCAGAGCTCGCCGATGCATTAATGAACAATACTATCGCAGCTGCAGGGCTTGATGTATTATGCGAAGAGCCTCCGAAATCAGATAATCCGCTTTTTAAATGCAGCAGCTGTTTTATCACACCTCATATTTCCTGGGCTTCATATGATGCACGAATCAGACTTTTTAATACAGCCTATAATAATCTTTATTCATTTATCAACGGCTCACCGGTAAATATTGTCAACACATAAAATTCTCACTGAAAGCCTCAAAACCATAACCGCTGTGAAATACCGATGCGAACCGCAAATAAGTGCCAAAGCTGAAGCATCACAATAAAAAACATCGAAAAAGAACGGCAGTTCCGGATTTTTCGATGTTTTTCGCTGTTATGGTGGTCTGCCGCGGCATCAGCCGGGTTGTCCTGATAATTCTTCCTCAACCTTGTCGGCAATCTTTTTTTCTTTTTTTGAAAGGTCCTCATATCGTTCTTCAATATACGTTCTGTACAAATCCGGGCGTCTTTCTTTCGTAAGCCTCAGAGAATTCTCAAGCTGCCACAGATGAATATTCTCATGATGACCGCTCAGAAGCACCTCCGGCACCGGCATTTCCCGCCATTCTCTGGGCTTGGTATACTGGGGATACTCGATAAGGCCGCTGCATATTGATTCTTCAAAATGAGCTTCACTGTTCCCCAGAACTCCCGGAATAAATCTTGCCACGGAATCGATAAGAACCATGGCGGGAAGTTCTCCTCCGGTCAGAATATAATCACCTATGGAAATTTCTTC
Source organism: Firmicutes bacterium UBA1739 (assembly GCA_002315385.1). Taxonomy (GTDB): domain Bacteria; phylum Bacillota; class Clostridia; order Peptostreptococcales; family Anaerovoracaceae; genus UBA1739. The sequence continues at coordinate 2,010 of DCHZ01000018.1, forward strand.
CATATTCCAGTAATCTATTGCCCTCTGATCCACGCCTTCATAGTGTCCGCACAGAATTACAAAATCATCTCCGCCGGCAAGCTCCAGCACCTTTTCATGTGTAAGAACTTTTCCCCTTGGTGACATATAAACAATTCTTTTTCCGGATGCTCCTATATCTTCAAGAGCGGCAGATATAGGTTCCGCATACATAACCATTCCCGCGCCTCCGCCAAAAGGATAATCGTCAGTCTTATTATGTTTATCGGTGGTATAATCTCTGATATTATGAACCTTTACATCGACAATACCGTTTTCGTTTGCTCTTCCGAGAATGCTGTCTCTGACCACCGGGCCGAACATTTCGGGGAAAATTGTAAGTACATCTATTCTCATCAGTCCATCATTCCTTCAATCAGTCTCACAGTAATTTTCCTGTTTAGCGTATCTACTTTAAGAATAAATTCTCCGACCGCCGGGATAAGAAATTTTTTTCCGTCGGGGCACTGAACCTCATATACATCCTGCGCCGTTCCCTGAATAACATCTGACAGCACACCCAGAGCTTCGTCCTCCTCTGTTGCCACTTCCATTCCCATCAGATCTGGGATAAAATATTCATCTTCCCCAAGCTGTCTCGCATTTTTTCTGTCAATATATAGATATTTTCCCTTTAAAGCCTCAGCAGCATTTCTGTCTGAAATACCTTTAAACCTGACAATTGCCATTTCACCCATGTACCTGACTTTTTCTATTTCGTACACGGTATCCTCAATATACAGACTGTCAAGCTCTTCAAATCTTTCTTTATAATCCGTATACGGATAAACCCTGTTCTCCCCTTTAAGCCCTACTGCGTTTACTATCTGACCCAGTTTAAAACGTTCTAACATATTCACCTCATAACATGCATCTATGAAAAAAAGGGCCATACTGACCCTTTTTATGCTTACTGAGCAATTTCCACAACAACTTTCTTATTCATCTTAGTTGCGGCGGCTTTAACCACAATTCTAATAGCCTTTGCTATTCTTCCCTGCTTTCCGATGACTTTACCCATATCCTCAGATGCTACGCGAAGCTCAAGAACCACAGTCTGATTGTTTTCACTTTCCGTAACTACTACCTGATCCGGATAATCAACTAATGATTTAGCAATTGCTTCCACTAATTCTACCATCGTCTATTATCTCCTGTCTTCTTATTCTGCTTTTGCTTCATAAACGCCGGCTCTCTTTAAAAGAGCTTTTGCTGTATCTGTAGGCTGTGCTCCTTTTGCAATCCATTCTTTTGCTGCTTCAACATCAATTTTAAGAACCTCAGGATCCGCAACAGGATTGAAGTAACCGATTTCCTTTATGCATCTTCCGTCTCTGGGAGAACGTGAATCCGCAACGATCACTCTATAAAAAGGCTTTTTCTTTGCACCCATTCTTCTTAATCTGATTTTTACTGCCATTGTGTTATACCTCCATATTATAATTCATTTTATTTATTTGAAGCGGATGAAAATCATCCCCACGAATAATCACTATTTCTTCTTTTTCTTCTTATGACGCTCTTTTTTCACAGGTTTTCCGTTTTGCATAGCCGGCTGCTTCTGCTTTGGCTTTACACCCGGTTTTGCCCCGAAGCCATACTGACGCATCACTTTTTTTGTATCTTCAAATCTCTTTAACAGTCCGTTTACGTCTGTTACCGTGAGTCCGCAGCCATCGGCAATTCTCTTTCTGCGGCTTCCGTTAATTATTTCAGGATTTCTTCTTTCCTGAGGGGTCATGGACTGAATGATAGCTTCCATTCGCTTCATTTCCTTATTTGTATTGTCCATGTCAACCTTATCAATATCTTTTTGTTTAACACCCGGAATCATTTTAAGCATATTATTCCAGTTTTCCATTCGCTTAACCTGCTGGATCTGGTCAAGAAAATCTTCCAGGTCAAGAGTCTGGCTCTTTTTCATCTTTCTCTCAAGCTTCTCTACCTTTTCTTTATCAAAGGTTTTCTCTGCCTGTTCAATCAGAGAAAGCATATCTCCCATGCCCAGAATTCTGGATGCCATTCTTTCCGGATAGAAGATTTCAAGAGCCTCGGATTTTTCACCGCTTCCGATAAACTTGATAGGCTTTCCTGTTACCTGTTTAACTGAAAGCGCCGCACCGCCTCTTGTATCACCATCCATCTTGGTCATAACGATACCGTTGATTTCAAGACGCTCATTAAAGCTCTTGGCAGCGGTTACCGCATCCTGACCTGTCATGGAATCCACAACGAGAAGAATTTCATGCGGATTAACTGCATCCTTTATTCTTACAATCTCGTCCATGAGTTCTTCATCAACATGAAGTCGTCCTGAAGTATCGACAATAAGAATATTATATCCCTTTATTTCCGCCTCTCTTCTTGCTGCAGCGGCAATCTTCTCCGGCTCTTTGCAATCCGGAAGTGAAAATACCGGCACTCCGATTTTTTCACCTACTATTTTCAACTGATCGACAGCCGCCGGTCTGTAAACGTCGCAGGCTGCCATCATCGGCTTTTTGCCTTCTTTTTTAAGATGCAGAGCCAATTTGCCGCAGGTTGTGGTTTTACCTGTACCCTGAAGACCTGCCATCAGTATAGTGGTAAACCCCGAGGATGAATAGGTAAGTTTACTTACCTCCCCACCCATAATGGCTGTCAGCTCGTCTTTTACAATTTTAACTATCTGTTGCTCCGGCGTAAGGCTTTCCATAACCTCCTGCCCGAGAGCTTTTTCACGCACCGATCCTACAAACTGCTTTACCACATCCAGACTTACGTCCGCTTCCAGTAAAGCCATTCTGACTTCCCGAAGGGCCTCATTAATCTCGGCCTCAGTCAGCACGCCTTTTCCCTTTAATTTTTTAAACGCATTTTGAAGTCGTTCCGAAAGGTTTTCAAATGCCATTCTATACTTCTCCTATTCAATATTTGATATTATATCCCGTATTTCTATCAATCCCGAAAGGATATCCTGTTTATTGACCTGAATATCTTTCTCGTCTCTGCCCGCGGCCGCATCTGCCGAAGCCACCATGGAAATCAATTCATCAGTAATACTGCTTATTTTCTCTATAGCCTCGTCTTTGCTTACAAACCGAAGAGCCAGCCCCAGCTTATCTTCATATTCATACAAAGACTTTTTTGACTTCTTTATCATATCATGTACTGCCTGACGGCTGACATGTAACTGCTCGGCGATTTCACTCAAAGAATAGTCATTTTCGAAATAAAGATGCATTACTTCTCTCTGTTTTGCCGTAAGAAACTGTCCGTAGTAATCAAACAACAGGCCAATCTTTAAATCTATCATTTAACCGCCACCACCTGTCAAGCTTTTTTATTTTACACTATGCAGAAACTCCTGTCAAGCTTTTTTATTTTACACCATTTTAAAGTGTCTGTCAAGCTTTTTTATTTTACACTATATCAGATTTTTATTTCAAGCCTGCCGTTTTTTTATTTTCTGACTGTCGGCTTGCGGTACTGCAGTTCCCGCCCGGTCCGTTCTTCGGTTGTCAACCGGGTAATTCGGATTCATCAATGATTTCCGATTGCTATTTCAACGCAGAACCGACCGCTCTTTCAACGCAAACCCCCGATCCGTCCCACCGCGGCCGGCTGAATACCTTTCGTACCATAAAAAGAGGAAGCCGTATCAGCTCCCCCTGTTTATTAGCTTCAGTTTATGGCTTTTTTTATAGTTTCAGGCAGCGTTTCCTCGGAATAGCACCTTATAAAACAATTCTCATACTCACTTTGAGATGAATTTGCATGGAAATATACAGAATAATACGTATTTCCGCAGAATCTGTCTGATTTAAAGAAATTCAGGATTTTCGCTATGGCCTCTCTGTCGGTAATTTCCGCAACCTCTGAATAATTTTCTTCGTCCGACATTATCTTATCACCACCGTCATTAATCACATAAATTTCTTCGGTGGAATCAACACTAGCATCTGACACCTGCGTATTCTTTCTAACGGTAATATGAGAAATATCCTCAGGCTTTACAATCACATTATCAAGCATTCCCCATTCTCTGAGCAGAGCTACAGTTTTTTTATAGTTACTGTTAACAATATATGTGTAGTATTCGTATTCTTCCTCATAATATGAGCCATACTTCTCAAAATACTGTCTGTTGAGCTCCGGATCAATTTTAACGTCCCGGTTTACCGTAAGCTGAATCGAGAACAGGTCCACGTCATCCGACATCCCATTCATCTGATTATATTTAAGTGAAATCAGATCCTCCTTCAAAGCTCCCAATATCTGTTCATACTTTTCGGCTTCATTAACCGCATAGTCTCTCCTTCCGACACTGTCGCCTTCAGAAGATGTGATAAGGCTGATATTATTAATATCATATTCCCCGGATTTCAACTTCAGTACAGGATACATGTACGCTTTGTATCCCCGGCTTTCATAAACCTGCTTTGCAGACTCGTTCCGGCTCAGCCATTTATAAGGTACAATGTAGGTTCGCGCAACAGTTCTGCCGTTTTTAAGATTATATGACACATGGATACAGGCTTCTCCGGCTAACATCGCTCCGTTATTTTTATCATAATATCTGCTGCAGTCAGGGAAGAAATCAGACTTTTCCTCGATTATATCTTTATGAAGGTTTCTTATCCTGTCAATACTCTCTTGGTCTGTAATTGATTCCTGAGCAATATCGGTAACATATTCCGAACTGAGTCCCCGAATATCCACGCTCTTTATCGCATCGCTTTCGGGAATTCCTGCCTCATAACCCAGACCTCCGCAAGACATTATTCCGAAAAATACAGCTGCCAGCACCAGATATACTATGAACCCCTTTGCAAAGCCATGAATTTTCAGGCTCTTCTGCATTATCATCTCCACAGCCACATAACTCAGCAGCGCCCCTCCGAAAGCTCCGATATAAATCACATATACCATCTTTCCCGGGGTTATTGCGTAAATGAAAAGTGCAAACAGGCTCATTCCGACAAAAGTAACCAGATATGTTACTAACGGTTTAAACTTATTAAAAACAATTGCATCTCCGGCTTTTTCCATATGTCTTGACCTGTACAGTTTCATGGAAACAGCAAATATCACCGCCGAAATAACCGGATAATATACCAGACCCGGAACGATTTCTGACATACGTGAAGAATTACTCATAATCATAGCAAACACAGGCGAACCGTACCTGAGCACATATTCAATCCATTCCGGCTGGAAATATCCGTAAAGCAGCACATCGCAGAACTTACTGATAATTTCCGTAACTCCGGGTATCAGAAATATGAAAATGAATGACAGCACCAGCTGCACCACCGTTGAACCCGAAAGCACCGCTGCCAGTGCAGATAAAGCAAACACCGCTATTGTCATTACAATTCCGTGTATACTCCAGTTTAAAATCGCTCCGAAGGAAAACACATCTCTGCCTGTGAATCCCGTCTGAGGATCAAACATTGCCTGCTCCACCGGGCCTGTCACGCATCTGCACATTATGAATATCAGCGTCATCATGATTACAGGCACGAGACACAGAATCAATCCCGACACGCAGTTCGAATTAAAGAGCTGTTTTCTCGAATACGGCAGTGCATGCACAATAGACGAAGAGCTCTGATGCTGCAGATAATTAAACACAAAAAGAGCTGCAACTACCGGTACCAGCGTCACTATTCCCGCAAAAGGAATGTATTTCACACTTAATGTGGTTGATACTACATTCTCCCCGAATTTACCCATTGCCATAGGCAGAATCATTATACAAATGTATCCGATAAATGCCAGCAGGCTTCCGAGCCGAAATCTTTTGATGTTTTCCGAAATCAGAGCCTTTGACAGATTAAAACAGCAATTCTTTGAATTCATCCTTTTCTCCCCCTATCTCATAAATAAAAATCTCTTCCAGTGAAAGCGGCAGCAGATCCAGCACCACAGGTTTATTTTTTCTGAGCCTGCTTTCGATTTCATCACCATTCCCCCGGATAATAAGCATATCCACACTGCCTCTTTTCTCTCTGAACAGCACATTCAACCCTTCTAAAACGACCTCTTTTCCCTCCGGAAACACTGCCTGTATCTTATGAACATCCGACTTCAAATCATCCAAGTCTCTTTCTATCAGCATTTTCCCTCTGTTAATAATACCTATTGAATCACAGAGTCCTTCCATCTCCTTCAGATTGTGGGAAGATACCAGCACTGTCATTTCACGTTCGGCAACATCTTCTACAATATATTTAATTACCAGTCTTCTCACCAGCGGATCGAGTCCGTCTATCGGCTCATCCAGTATCAGAACATCCGGCATTGATGACATTGCCAGGATAAAAGCCGCCTGTTTTCGCATTCCTTTCGAAAATTTTGACAGCCTTTTATTCTCATCCAGGCCGAATTTTTCCGTCATATGTGCATATCTGTCCGAATTCCACTCAGGATAAAGCTTCTGATAGTATGCAGCCGACCCTTTCAGCGTATACATTCCGAAGAAATATAAATCATCCGAAATATATGACAGTCTGCGTTTTATAGGAATATTATCAAATATATCTTCCCCGTCAATTATTACCCTGCCTCTGTCCTGCTTATAAACACCGGCAATATGTTTGATTACCGTTGTCTTACCGGAACCGTTAACCCCTACCAGTCCGTAAATCGAGCCTTTTCTGACATGCAGATTCAGCTCATCCAAAGCTTTGAATCCCTCAAACTCTTTTGTCAGATTTTCAACTTTAATCATTTTCATCCACCTTCCCTTTTGACAGACCCGTTTCTTCCATCAGTTTCAATATCTCTTCTTTTGAGCATCCCAGAAATACAAGTTCGTTTACCGTTGACCTGAACAGTTCTTTCAGCTCCTTTATTCTGTGGCTGCTTCCGGCTGCCTCCGCAGGCACGGAAACAAAGCTCCCCAGACCTGATACCGAATAGAAATATCCCCTGTTTTCAAGTTCCCTGTATGCTTTCTGAATTGTGTTCGGATTAATTGTCAGTTCTTTTGCCATATCCCTCACCGAAGGCACTTTTTCGTCAGGCTTAAGAACTCCCGCAATAATCAGTTCCTTAAAATTATCGACGACCTGCTCATAAATCGCTTTTCTGCTTTTCAGGTCAATCTGAAACATCAAAAAATCCCTCCCCTTTGTCCGTATCTTCCCGTGTATCATATCTCATCATATCTTATCCAGGGAATCCGGGAATTTCAGCTTCCGTTTCCACAGTTTATGATATCCTTCATATGAATAACCGGCTCAATAACGCAGAATATTATTTCACAATTTTGTTGACATACCGCGCAATACTAAATAGTCAATGATTAATCATAACTGTACTATAATGCATAGTACGCATAATGTCAATGTTTTTTTCTGCCTCAACACTTTTTTCGCCCGACCCGGAATATCTCCGTATTTAGCCCTATAAGTATAATACATTGACAGTATTACTGTACCCATGCCATTTGAATAACAGCACACGGTTTATTCATATAATATGCCTGAAATTCTGAGTGACCGTATAGTGCAAAGCAGTTGCCTATTACGATTATTATTATTGCAGTCTATGAGCATTAAACTGACGATTATCAGAAATTTTACTTAATTTCACTGCTCTTGTTGCCATTTAGTCAATATGATATAATTCATATATATTATAACCCGGTGTTTACTGCACTCAGCAAGGCAAAACCGGTACATATACTGATTGGTTATTAATCAAAAAAAACAGCCTGCTTATCCGCAGCAATCAAAGGAGGAATTCATATTATGGATAACGAAAAAACAAATTTGGGAAACAATAACCATGAAAATAGTAATCCGAACAGTGAAACCATGCATGTCGAAAATGATCGGAATTCCGGTGATAATTTTAATGATTATAATAGCTGCAGCGGCAAAAATAAGTACAGCGGTAATCAGTATCAGGATCGCTGGGCGGAATTCCGTGACAGCTCACGTCATGAACCTCAGAAGAAAAAAAAGAAAACAGGACTGATAGTGTTCTTCATTATCCTGACCGTACTTGTCGCGTTTTCACTATTGTATATATTTTATCTTACTAAAATATCCGCAAGCGATCAGAAGTACAACAGTTCCACTGAACATATAGCCGTTATTGATATTACCGGTCAGATTGGCGAGAACGACCTCACGCAGATATATAATAATACCACATATAATCAAAACTGGCTGATTGATACAATTGACACCCTTTCCTACATTGATCAGTGCAAGGCAATTGTTCTTTATCTTGACACTCCCGGGGGAAGTGTATACGAGACTGATGAAGTCTATCTGAAGCTAATGGAATACAAATCCAGAACAAAAAAACCGGTTTACGCAATTATGGGCCCCACCTGTGCTTCCGGAGGTTACTACATAGCATGTGCCGCAGATAAAATATTTGCCAACAGAAACACTATGACAGGTTCAATAGGCGTTACCATGGGAACATCCATTGATATTTCCGATCTGCTCTCAAAATACGGAATCAAAACAACAACTCTTACATCCGGAAGGAACAAAGCCATGGGCAGCATTTTTGAGCCGATGACAGAAGAACAGGCTGCCATATATCAATCAATCCTTGACGAAGCATACAATCAGTTTACTTCAATCGTTGCCGCCGGCAGAAACATGGATATCGAAACCGTGAAGGTTCTGGCTGACGGAAGAGTATATACCGCTAACCAGGCAAAAAATAATGGTCTTATTGACGAAATAAGCAATTATGACGACTCAATCAAAATCATTCAATCAGAGCTCAACATGCCTGACTGTGACATTTCGAGATACACTTACAGCAATGATACGAACATTTATAACATGATATTCGGAATTGCAAATCAGATAAAAGGCATCGCTTCGGAATCAAATGACGATCTTTCCACAGCATTAAAAATGGCAGAAGATTCTAAGCTTACTCCCTGCTATCTCGCCCGTTAGTGCATATTATTCAAATATTTCCGAGTAATTATTAAAGGCATTTTGCCCGCTCAACTGAGAGTAACTGTAGCTTACAGTTGTACCTCGGTATCATCAGCGTTTGGGGGCTTAACTTCCGTGTCAATAGCCGGGAGGTTATATCTTTGTTCCCTTATTGACACGGAAGTTAAGCCCCCAAACGCTGAT
>DCHZ01000015.1 GCA_002315385.1 Firmicutes bacterium UBA1739
CATAACTGAACGGTAATTTTGATATGATGTCAAGGTTACCGTTTTTCTTTGCTTTTACCGGAGAAAAAAGATAGATTATTCTAAGTCTATATCATTTAGAAAAAGGAAAACAAACATTATTTGCAAAGCTTTTTTTCAGAAAATCTATCATAATCTCCATTCCCTTTGAAAAATATGCGCTGTTTTTCCACTGAAGTATTATATGTCTCATTGTAGTGGTGCTAAGCCTTCGCAATGCGATTTCCGAGTTGTTTATCAGGGGAGCCCAGGTTTTCTGTGGTATCAGTGCAACACCGGCACCTATTGAAATCATTGAAAAAATAATCTCTCTCGTATCCAGCTCCAGCGAAACCTTAGGATAAAACCCCCCTTTTTCACATAATGAATGAGTGAGTCGTGATAGCGGTGTATTGCCCTGTAAAGTAAGAAAAGTCTCATTTTTAAGCATTTCGGGGCTGATAATTTTTTCCTTTGTCAGAGGATTATCCACAGACATTCCTATAAGACAGTCCTCTGTGAGAAGAGTTATACTGCAGTTATTATTAATTGCAAAATCTGAGGCGAAAACATACAGGTCTGCTTCTGCTGACGAGTCTTTTATGTCCGCCTGATTGATAATAAGCTGAATATCAGGAAATTTCTCCTTAAATTTTGTTACTATTCCGGGCAGCATACCGGTTGCTGCCCGATAAGACAGCTTTATTGTTGATGATGACCCCATATTGTCCTGAATAGCTTTATGCGCATCCGAAAGTGCAGTGAGAGCCGTTTCTGCGTAACCTCTGAAGATTTTCCCGTTTTCCGAAAGAGTTATGCTGTTTCTGTTTCTTGAAAACAGTTCCGTCCCAAGCTCCTTTTCCAAGCCTTTAATAGTCTGTGATAGAGAAGGCTGAGAAATAAACAACTCTCTGGACGCTTTGCTGATTTGACCGGTTTCACAAACCTTTAAAAAATATGCGAGCTGCAATGTGTTCATTTTCGACCTCCGTAATATTCTGTATTATGGACTTAATAATAGCCTAGCAGTTATCATAAGTCAATACTTATACTTCAATAGGATTATTTATATTTGAATATTTATAAAAAATGCATTATACTTCAATTATAGAAAGATTATAAGCTATTGGACGCGTTTTACGCACAAAAGGAAGTATCTATGGAAAGCTTTAACGAATTACAAAACTGTATCCGGACCGCTGTAAAAAACGACTACGATTTTCTTGTTTCACCCCGGATTTCTCTTCTTGAGCTGTCGGAAAATATGACATGTCTGCTTACGGACGGAAACAATAAATATATCCTCCAGGTTAACAGACTGGGTTACAGAACAGACACTCAGCTTGAAGGTGAATTTGCATGGCTTCGGGAGCTTAACGAAGAACCAGGTTTAAAAACGGCTCGAGTCTATTCAGGGAATAACGGAAGTGCTCGTCAGACCTTTGTATCAACTCATGGCACAAGGTATAACTATAGCCTGCAGGAGTTTCTGCCCGGCAAAAAACTGCGAGATTTGGACGGAAGTCTTATTATAAAACAGATTGCACTTGTAGGGGAAACCGCCGCAAAGCTTCATCTTCAAAGTATCAGAAGAGCGGAGAATTCGCCTTCTCTTGATACACTACGGTGGGATATAGATGATATAGTATCTCCAACGGCAAGGTGGGGTTATTATAAGGATTATCCGGGGCTGACAGCTGAACAATGCTCCGTTCTGGAAAAAACGGAAACTGTCATAAGAACTGAATTGGGAAAATATGGAAAGAAAGCCGACCGCTATGGGCTGATTCATGCAGATATCCACGCAAACAATATTCTCATTAATGATGGTGAGCCTGCCGTAATTGACTTTGACGATTGCGGATACGGCTGGTATCTCTACGATTTGGGCAGTGCGGTAAGCAAGTTCTCTTATGGCCTTCATGAGATGCTGCAGTCTTTGGTAGAAGGCTATGAAAAGTATCGTCGTCTGACTGAAGCGGATAAGCAAATCATTCCTACTATGGTAATGCTGCGCAGACTCGCAAGACTCGGCTGGCTGGCATCTCACAGCGAAAACGGCGTTCTTGAAAAGGAGGGCGATGATTATCTGATGAGAACCTGCAGGATAGCCGATGATTATATGAGGTTTGCCTCAGAAACATTAAATGTACGAGCTTAATTATTTTGTATAATATAAAGGAGGGACAAAATGGTTTATAAAACACTGCCAAACGTAAAAAAGGAAGATATTATCGATCTCAGCATGAAATATGTTAACCCCGGGAAAACACAGGAATGGATAGAACGGGAAATCAACATAGTAATGGGAAAGAGAGAAGGCTACTGTTTCTGGGATATGGATGGTCGAAAGCTCCTCGACATTCATCTCAATGGAGGCGTGTTCAACCTTGGTCACAGAAACCCGGAAGTTATTCAGGCAATGATAGATGCAACTCAGGACTTTGACATAGGCAACCACCACTTTGCCTCAACCGGTCGTGCCCTTTTGGCAAACGAGCTCAACAAGGTAACTCCCGAGGGACTCTGCTATTCAGTTTTTTCCTCCGGCGGCGGAGAAGCTGTTGAGGTTGCAGTAAAAAGCGCCCGCTATGCAACTCAGAGAAAAAAGATTGTATCTATAAAAGGATGCTATCATGGACATACAGGCTATGCGCTTGCTGCCGGTGACACTATGTACAAGGCTCCTTTCAGGGGCGAAGGCGACGCTGACTGTTTTGAGCAGGTCCCGCTTAATGACCTTGATGCCATGGAAAGGGTGTTAAAAAAAGAAGATGTAGCTGCGGTAATAATAGAATCAATACTTGCAACCTATGGTTTTATGATTCCCGAACCGGGTTATCTTGCAGGTGTAAAAAAGCTCTGCGAAAAATACGGTGCTCTCTATATTGCCGACGAGGTTCAGACCGGACTTATGCGAACCGGAAAAATGTGGAGCATAGAGCATGAAGGCTTTATTCCTGACATGATAGTAACCGCAAAAGGTCTCGGCGGAGGTATATATCCGATATCGGCAACTATAATGAACGAAAAGGCCGGTAAGTGGCTCAGTGAAATCGGACGGCTTCACTGTTCGACAACAGGCGGCTCGGAAATAGGCTGCATGGTTGCTATGAAGGTTCTCGAAATAACCGGCAGAGAATCAACTGCAGATACCATATTGAAGAACTCAGCAAGAATGAAGAGCTTTGCAGATTATATCAGAGATAAGACCGATGGTTTCCTGGCAGATTACACTCACAGAGGCGTAATTATGGGTCTGAAATTTGACGTAGAAGATGCCGGAAGGACAATTACAAAGCCTCTTTTTGACGCCGGAGTCTGGGCACACAACTCAAGGCTCAATCCAAGCTTCCTCCAGTTTAAGCTGGGTCTTTTAGCCGATGACAGCTATGTGGATGAGCTTTTTGAGAAAATGGAAGACGGAATTGACAGAGCGCGAAAGCTCAAATAGGTTTTGCAGGCAGTCATGATTTCATGTGGGATTCACCCGGATAAACTGCACCGGCAGGGAACTGTTAATAATCAGTGCATCGGAAAGCATTGCACGTTTTCAAAAGCAATTTGATTTGAAGGCACGGTCTTTACTCAATTGACTTTATTTTTTCCGTATGTTAAAGTTTAATATAATCAGAATTGAGTTCATACAGCAAGAATATGCAAATGACAGAGAAAATGAAAGCAATGCGGATGCTTACCGGAAAATCGTAAACAGCGTGACATTTATTGATTATTGAATTATTATTGGATATAGATATTATTGCAGGTTGACTATGTGATTTGAGGATGGCATTATGAATACACATATAAAAATGAACAGAAGCAGATTTGGCAGGTTTATGGCATGTATACTTTGCTTTATTGTAAGCTTTACCTGCATTCCTCTTATGGATAACGGAGGTGGAAATGTTAATGCCAATACACCTAATCAGAATTATGATTTGAAAATAAAAATCAACGGACAATTAGTGCAGATTGATACATCTCTGGGAGAGCCGTTTATAGATGAAAATAATCGTACACAGATCCCTTTGAGGGGAGTAATGGAAAAACTGAATTGTGATGTGTATTGGGACGAATCTTCAAAAACAGCAGAAGTCAGAGAAAACGGTATTACTGTAAAAGTGCCGATTGGAGAGAATTATATTCTGGTAAATGATGTTATTAAGGCAAATGATACGACAGCTCTGATTAAAGACGGAAGAGTATATATGCCGATAAGAGTCGTTCTGGAGGCATTTAATTATAACGTGGGCTGGAATTACAGTACCAAAACTGTTTCTATAACACAGTCAGATACCGGTACAAACGATAATAGTATTGATGCGTTCATTTCGGAAGTTATTGAAATTGTGAATAAACATAGAATATCTAATGGTCTCAGGCCTCTTTCAAGGAGCGCAGGGTTGACTGAAGTGGCTAAATTCAGAGCAGAAGATATGGCAGATAACAATTATTTTTCTCACATTTCACCATATTATGGAGAAATGACGGATTTATACGATAAGTTCGATATTACATGGAGTTATTGTGGTGAAAACATTGCCTGCGGACAACGGAATCCGCAGGATGTAACGGAATCATGGATGAATTCGTCCGGGCACAGAGAAAACATTCTCGATACCGATTATAAATACATAGGTGTCGGAGTTGCCAGAAATTCAAACGGAACTTATTATTGGGTTCTGGAGTTTACCGGATAGTTTAACGTTCGCAAAATAACCGGACTGATACGCAAAATGCTTTTTCGAGACGGAATAATCATGTAATATTTTTATAGAATTCAATCAATCGATTTGTAATGAGTCTTAGGAGAGACGTGCTTTTGTGAGACAAACAAAAAAAGAATATGGAGGATGAGTAATTATGAATTCGGAAATGGCAATTGGAAAAGGTTTCGGCAGGTTCAACTGGAAATCTCAGAATGTGAGGTACAAGAATTTTACCGATATCGGAAAATATGTTCTGTTAATGAACGATGTAAACTATGCGGATGTGGAAAAATCACTTGAGTACATACGTAAGTACAAAGATCCTTTCAATGGAGGCTGTACCGCTGCGATTAAGCGCAACAGCAAAGGCGAGATTATCGTAGGCAGAAACATGGACGTCACGGTTTCGCAGGCTCCGGCAATTATTTCTCACATTGTTGGAGGTAAATATGAAACACTTAGCTTTTACTTCGGCGGAAATAACGCTGATTATACGTATCAGCAGCTGGCTGAGATGGATGAGGACGAGGGTGTTCTCAGTTTGATTCCATATGCGGGAACGGATGCAATGAATGAGGCCGGTCTGTATATAGAAGCAAATATGCGTGAGCAGGATAAGGACTATGAACGCATTTTCTGTACCGGGACAAATCCGGGCAAGCCTCGTGCCTGCGTTCTCTCGGCTGCTACACTGGCATGCATCAACTGCTCTACCGTAAAAGAAGTGGTGGAATTTCTGTCAGACAGCTATGACTGGTATGCCCTCGGATTTGATGCCTCCTCATACGGTTTTGGCATGGAGCTCTGGAATCTTGCGCTGATAGTCGGTGATGCTCAGGGCAACCATGGACTGATTGAATTCGGTATGAACGGAATCTATTATACGCCTTATCCAAACGGTCAGGGAAACTACTATATTCATCCGAAGCTGGCAGAGTATTCCACTAAAGGATCCGGCTACGGAAGATTTGCGGCGGCACTGGAACACCTTGATGAGTGTGAGACTGAGTGGGATATGCTCCACAACATGGAAAACAGTATGATGCGCAAAGTAATACTTGAACCGGGCTGCCTTGGATACAGTGACCTGGAGCAGGATGTCAATAACAGGCGTCAGACTCCGGAAAGCGAGCTTAAGGAACGCTATATTGAAAAGAACAAGCCGTTTATCGAACCGGCATACGAATACTATTACAACGGAAACGAGCAGCCGCTCCGTGACAACGGCGGCATATGGACAACCAGCCTCAATTTTGGTGTAAACTGTGCGACAAAGCATCTCATTCTTCGATTCTGGGAAAAGGATGATGTAATATTTGAATATCAGTGGTAATACCTCATTTGAGATGAATGTGGATTACTACGGAGTATTGGGCGGGTATGGAAAAGAAATTCTGCTTCCTGAGGGGCCGGTCTGATATGTCTGATGCCGGGAAAACTCAGTCAGAGAGAGTAATGAGCAACCGGTCAGAATAGTATGATAAATAATTTTATTAATAATATAAACGATAAATTAATTATAAACGAATTTCATAGATTATATTGACTGCCTAACGATAGGTAGCTATAATGTAATTGTTCATGTGAAAAGAGAAGGAGCATTGAAAGAGGAAATTGGTTTTCGGATATGATTTTTTTCGGTGAGGATTTAAGAGCGAAAGAATCATGAAAACCGGAGTATACGGAAGCTGATAAAAAAACCTGCTTGCGGACGGATTAGTTCGTCTGTAAGCAGGTTTTTCTCCTTCTGTTTTATTTGTCCCAGTCCATGAGGCCGTATTCACATCCTATATGGTCTACCGAAATGTCATCAATCAGTTTGTTTCCTCCACGGGCTTTTTCGTACAGCTGAATCCTGCCGGTGCCGTTGCCACCATTCCATAATCTGTTATGCTCTTTTTTTCCGTTGGGAGCTTCATAGTTTACCAGAAGCATATCTTTTTTTCTGCATCTGATATCGGTAATCATGAGACTTTTTCTGTTCTGCTGTTCTATGTGCCATACAATCTCATCATCTGTTTCACTGCAATTGAATTTGGTTCTGGCTCCGGTTCCGAGTTTTGAAAAATTGTATTCGAAAAGCCGGCCTTCATAATAAAATGCACCCAGAAGAATTCTGTTTAACGGAATGAAAAAGACTTTAGGTCTGCCGCCGCCGATGTCAAAAACGCTGTTTTCCAGGCGTTTGCCTGTAATATTGCTGGTCATACTGCAGGAGGAAAGCCATATCCAGGGGGAAGTGAAATCCTTTCCCCAGTTTTTATCGGCATAACCGAAGGATTTTTCGGGTATTACGTCATATATCTCTCCGTCAAGTACAATTTCACCGTCATACAGGGTCTTCATGCCTTCGGCATGCCAGTACATTTCAAAGGCTCCGATTTTCCGACAGAAATTTCCGGCTCCGTAACCGACGTTGAAAGGTATCTGTTTATTAACTTTAATTCTCCACATCATGCTGCCGGAATCACACATCCATTCCGGATGCTGCTCTGCATCGGAATCCGATATGCTGATTCTGCCCCGAAGCTCGGTTTCCGATGCAAAGCAGTCAGCTGCACCGACGGAATACGGCGCCTCACCCTGCAGCTTTACCCGGCTCCACCCGAAAAACCGGTGCAGCTGTCTGGGGTTTTCACCCCAGCATCCGGCCTTAACCATCAGATAAGAAGGCTTTTTATTATTCGCTTTGTTTTCCGGAAGCTGTCCCAGAACCGGCTCATCTTCGCCGAGAGCCGGATTGCATACGAAAAATTCGATAAAAAACGGTTTTTCTTCCAGGGTTTTGCGGTTAATGGCAGTAAAGGAATGCCACCACCAGTCATATCCCTGTTTCTGAAGCTTTCCTTTAAGCATGCATGCGTTTCTTGAAATATCACTTTTGTCAAACGTGTATGACATGATGTCACCTCCCGTTATAATATACTGTATTTTTGTTTATGGAATTATAACACAAATTCAGCCGGGGGTGCATTATATTTACACTCCCCGGCTGACAAATTTTTTTTATTCTGACTTTATTATGGCTGTACTTTCTTTCCCGAAGCCATTGCAGCGTATTTTTCGTAGCGCTTTTTAGCTTCCGCACTGGCCTTTTTAAACAGCACTTCCGCATTTTTCGGATAGGTTTTATGAAGAGCGGCATATCGGTTTTCACCGTTAAGGAATTCTTCATAATCCATTGTAGGTTCGGGACTGTCCATAACCATCGGTATTTCCTTACGAGGGTCGTAATGGTACAGAGGCCAGTATCCGCTGGCAACGGCTCTTTTTGCTTCTTCCTGGGCATGGGACATGCCTGCGCGGATTCCGTGAGCTGTGCACGGAGTAAAGGCAATGATAACCGACGGCCCCGGATATTCTTCAGCCTCGTGAAGAACTCTTACGAGCTGAGAAGGATTTGCACCCATTGCCACCTGTGCAACATAAACATTTCCGTAAGTCATCATAATCGCACCAAGATCTTTTTTGCGGGTGGTTTTTCCGGAGGATGCAAATTCCGCAGTAGCGCCTATCGGAGTTGCTTTGGAACTTTGACCACCGGTGTTTGAATAAACTTCAGTGTCGATAACCAGAACATTGAGGTTTTCTCCCGTAGCGATAACGTGATCGAGACCTCCGAAGCCTATATCATATGCCCAGCCGTCACCGCCGTACATCCAGAAGGTCTTTTTGGCCATATGATCCTTTGATTTAAGAATTTCTTTTGCGTCATCGTGAGGGTCTTTTTCAAGAACCTCGATGAGTTTGTCAGATGCTTTTCTGGAATCATCAAAATCATCGTATGTATCGAGCCATTCCTGGCAGATTTCTTCGGTTGAAGGATGAGTTTTTGCATATGCAATAATCTTTTTCTTTACAGCCTCTCTCTGCTGCTGTACTGAGAGGCTTATTCCCAGCATGAGCTCTGCGTTATTTTCAAAAAGACTGTTTGTATAAGCAGGACCGAAGCCTCTGTTATTTGTGGTGTAAGGAATTCCCGGAGTAGGTGAGCCCCAGGCCTGTGAACATCCGGTTCCGTTTGCCCAGTATACTCTGTCTCCGAAGAGCTGAGTCAGGATTTTGGCATAAGGTGTTTCGCCGCAGCCGGCACAGGCAGCAGAGAATTCTACCAGCGGTTGTCTGAACTGACTGCCCTTTACAGTATAAGGGCTGTAGATATCACCTTTATTTTTGAGACTCAGACCGTAGTTCCAGAGATCTTTCTGACTCTCTTCAAGCTGTGCGGGAACCATTGTAAGTGCTTTTTCTTTGGCGGGACATACAACGGCGCAGACACCGCAGCCGGTACAGTCATATGTTGATACCTGCAGAGAATATCTGTAATCCTTTGCTCCGCCCAGTGCCGGAATTGTCTCGAATCCGGCAGGTGCATTGGCTGTTTCTTCGGCATCAAGCAGATAAGGTCTGATAACGGCATGTGAACACATGAGAGCGCACTGATTACACTGTATGCATTTTGAGGAATCCCACTTAGGAATATTAACGGCAATTCCGCGCTTTTCAAAAGCCGTGAGTCCCAGTTCAATTGTGCCGTCTTCTCTGCCTACAAAGGTGCTGACAGGAAGGCTGTCTCCTTTTTGTCTGTTAATAGGGAATAATACTTCTCTAACTACTTTCGGAAGATGACTTTCGTCAGGTTCGGGAGAATCTTCGGCAGAGGCCCAGTCTGACGGAATTGTTATTTCACATACTCCTTCAGCTCCCGCATCTATGGCGGCAACATTTCTGTTTACCACCTCTTCGCCTTTGGCAAAGTAGGTTTTTCTTGCAGCGTCTTTCATTTTCTCAAGAGCGGCATCCTTTGGCATCAGGTCTGTAAGACTGAAGAAAGCCGATTGAAGAACAGTGTTGGTATAAACCCCCAGATTGAGACGCTGAGCTATATCTGTTGCATTTATTGTAAACAATCTGATCTTTTTCTGAGCGATTAAGCGTTTTACTTTTCCCGGAAGCTGATCGTTGAGGTCTTCCGGTGTCCAGGTTGTGTTGATGAGAAGTGTGCCGCCGGGCTTGATCTCCTCAACGATTTCGTACTGCTGCATGAAGCTTTGATTATGGCAGGCAACAAAATCAGCGTATTTTACGAAATATGAACCTCGGATTTCTTTTTTTGAGAATCTCAGATGAGATTTTGTAGTGCCGAAGGATTTCTTCGCATCATATTCAAAGTATGCCTGGGAATACAGGTCGGCGTAATCACCTACGATCTGAACCGTATTTTTATTTGCACCTACGGTACCGTCTCCGCCGAGACCCCAGAATTTACAGCAGAAAGCATCCTCGTTTCCGATGCCTTCCACCGGTTTAATCGGAAGGGAAAGATGAGTAACGTCATCATTAATACCTATTGTAAAGCTTTGAACAGGTTTGTCGGATTCGAGATTTTCAAAAACAGCGACTATCTGTGCGGGATCTGTATCCTTTGAGCTGAGACCGTATCTTCCGCCGATAACTCTGATGTTTCTGTCGCTGCTTATTAGTGTTGTGCATACATCCTGATAAAGGGGTTCTCCGTCGCCGCCCATTGATTTGCAGCGATCGAGTACAGCGATTCGTTTTGTGCTTTCCGGCAGAGCTTTAAGAAAATATTCTGCGGAAAACGGTCTGTAAAGATGAACTTCCAGGAAACCTGTCTTTTTTCCGTGGGCGTTAAGATAATCCACAGTTTCGCAGACTGTTCCGGAAACACTTCCCATGGCGATAATTACATCTGTGGCTTCGGGATCTCCGTAGTAGTTGAATACATGATAGTCACGCCCGCATATTTCATTAATTTTACACAGATAATCTTCCACCATATCCGGCAGTGCATTGTAGAACGGATTGCTGGCTTCTCTGACCTGGAAGTATACGTCTCCGTTCTGAACCATGTTTCTGAGAATAGGATGCTCGGGATTCAGTGCATGAGCTCTGAAGGCTGCCAGTGCATCTTTATCCATGAGTGCCGAAAGCTTCTTTACGTCAGGAAGCTCGACTCTTGTAAGCTCGTGTGAGGTTCTGAAGCCGTCGAAGAAATGCATAAAAGGAACTCTGCCTTTTACTGATGCAAGATGTGCCACTGCGGCGATGTCGGCTGCAGCCTGGACACTGCCGGAGCAGATCATGGCAAGTCCTGTTTCTCTGCAGGTCATTACATCGGAATGGTCTCCGAAGATACTCATCGCATGTGTTCCGACTGTTCTTGCCGCAACATGAAGAACTGCGGGAAGGTGTTCACCGGCAATACGATAGAGAACCGGAATCATCAGCATTAATCCCTGACTGGATGTGTATGTGGTCGAAAGAGTTCCGGCCTGAAGCGATCCGTGAATTGCACCGATAGCACCCGCCTCGGACTGCATTTCCACGAGTCTTACAGGCTGGTCGAACATATTGGTTCTGCCCTTGGCACTCCACTGGTCGGTTTTTGTTGCCATTGGTGAGGAAGGGGTAATAGGATATATTGCCGCCACCTCTGTAAATTCATACGCAACGTGAGCTACAGCACCGTTGCCGTCTGTTGTTGTAAATTTACTGTTCATAATACTCTCATTCCTTTCGTCATTGGACAGGATAATCAAATACATTATAGCATATATTCAGTAATGATTGTCTGCCCGGCAACCGATATTATGGAAAAAATCTTTATTTATTGCTGTTGTTTATTCCAGATTGAGTCTTTTTGAAGCTTCTTCACGCATTTTATATTTTAAGACTTTTCCGGCAGCATTCATCGGGAAGCTGTCGACAAATTCAATATATCTCGGAACTTTATGACGTGCCATTGAAGCGGCGATGTAATCATGCATTTCCTGAACTGTCATTTCTTCTCCGTCCTTCAGAATGATGCAGGCCATTGCCTCTTCGCCGTATTTTTTGTCCGGAACACCGATTACCTGAACGTCTTTTACTTTATCATGTGTGTATATAAATTCTTCTATTTCTTTAGGATAAAGGTTTTCACCGCCTCGGATAATCATATCTTTAAGACGGCCGGTGATTCTGTAGCAGCCGTTTTCATCCTTGCAGGCAAGGTCTCCGGAATGGAGCCAGCCTTCGGAATCAATGGTGCTTCCGGTGGCTTCCGGCATTTTATAATATCCCTTCATGGTGTTGTAGCCTCTTGCGCAGAATTCACCGTTTTCGCCGGCAGGAACTTCTTCTCCTGTTTCGGGATTGATGATTTTGCACTCAACATGAGGAAAGTCGTAGCCCACTGTTTCCGTTCTGATGTCAAGAGGATCTGTCCATGCTGACATTGTATTTCCCGGAGCACATTCGGTCTGACCGTATACGCTGACGATTCCCCGCATATTCATTTCATCAGGCTGTGCGGCTTTTTTCATGAGCTCCGGAGGACAGCCGGCACCGGCCATAATTCCCGTTCTCATGTATGAAAAATCCGTTTTTCTGTAATCCGGATGGTTGAACATGGCAATGAACATTGTCGGAACTCCGTTGAAGCAGGTAATTCGCTCCTGGTTAATGCATGCGAGAGAAGCCTTGGCTGAAAAATACGGCAGCGGACAGACTGTTGTTCCGTGGGTCATGGAGGCTGTCATGGACAGAACCATGCCGAAGCAGTGGAACATGGGAACCTGTATCATCATTCTGTCTGCAGTGGAAAGTCCCATTCTGTCTCCGATACATTTGCCGTTGTTTACAACATTATAGTGTGTGAGCATAACTCCTTTCGGGAATCCTGTTGTGCCCGAAGTGTACTGCATGTTTACTACGTCATCGGGACGGACATTTGCCGCCATCCTGTCGATTTCTTTCTGAGAAACCATATTGGAACGGGCCATGGCCTCATCGAAGGTCAGACAGCCCTGCTGTTTGAATCCCACTGTAATGACATTTCTGAGGAACGGAAGTCTCTTGCAGTGGAGTGGTTTTCCTGCTTTTGTTGTGCTCAATTCCGGACAGAGCTCGTTAATTATCTGACGATAATTTGAATCCAGGCAGGAATCAATCATAATCAATGTGTGAGTATCGGACTGCCTGAGGAGATACTCGGTTTCGTGGATTTTGTAGGCTGTGTTCATCGTAACGAGTACAGCACCTATTTTTGCTGCGGACCAGAATGCGATGTACCATGCCGGTACATTTGTCGCCCATACGGCCACCTTGCTGCCGGCTTTCACACCGAGTGAGACCAGAGCTTTTGCAAAATTATCCACATCATCGCGAAATTCTTCGTAAGTTCGTGTATAATCAAGTGTTGTATATTTGAATGCATACTGATTCGGAAATGCTTCCGCCATCTGATCGAGAACCTGAGGGAAGGTGAGGGAAATAATCTCATCCTTTTTCCAGATATATTCGCCGGTTCCGTTGTAATTCGGATAGAATCGTCTTTTCTTGCCCCGGGGGTTTTCGAAACGGTTCATGTAGTTTACGAAATGCGGGAAGATTATATCGGGTTCCTGGAGCTCTTCCAGCCATTCGGGCTTCCATTCCAGGGAGATATATCCGTCATAATCCACTGAATAAAGAGCCTGCATGATTTCTTTCAATGGCATAGAGCCTTCCCCAATGAGTTCGTATGTGTCTTTATCGCTTGAATCTCTCAGATGTACATGTTTGATGTAAGCTCCGAGGTTTGTGATGGTATCGGCGGGGGACTCGTTCATATCTCTGTAAGGATGGTGTATATCCCAGAGAACAGCTATCTGGTCACAGGCAAAATTGTCCAGAACCTTTCTGAGTTTTTTTGTGTCGGCAAATATGCCCCCGGTTTCGATAAGAATTGTTGTTTTACCGTCTTCCGCATCCGGAATTACTTTTTCAAGCTGAGTCAATACGTCAGCCTCGCTTCCTGCCTGTGCTTTAACACTCACGTAAGGGCATTGAAGCATGGAGGAAATGGATATCATTTCACGTATTTTATCGAGAGTTTCGTCGTTTCCGTCCGAAATATCGAAAGAGCTGTCCAGGCACGGGATGCAGAGCTGCCTGTCTCTTAATTCTCTCACTGTTGAAGCTATAACATGTTTGTGAAAAGCACCGCCTTTTCCGGTAAATTTTTCATCCTCCACGGGATTATATATTTCTATGCCGCCGAAATGCATTTCGCATGCGGTGTCTGTCATTTCCTGCCAGCCCATATTCTGCCAGCCTCTGTTTGAAAAGGAAAGGTTCATTCTTCAGCCTCCTCATATACAATTTTATTTACTGCGTTTACATAAGCTTTAATACTAGAGCCGATGATATCTGTGGATATGCCGCGGCCTGAATAGATTTTGCCCTGGGAACGCAACCTTATGATGGTTTCACCCATTGCTTCACGTCCTTCGGTTACAGACTGAATCTGGAAGTCATCCAGTTCGTAATGACATCCCACAATCTGTTCGATTGCAAGGAAGGCTGCATCGATAGGACCGTCGCCTAAGCACAGACCTTCGAGAATAGTGTTGTCCTTTTTAAGTCTGATATGTGCGGTGGCTGTAAGAATATTGCTGGAATTGGTTACATAGCTTTCGAGAATATATGTCGGCGGCACCTGAAGTGCGGCTGACGCAACGATAGCATCCAGCTCTTTGGCGCTGATTTTTTCTTTTTTTGAAGCTATCGCAATGAAGGCTTCATAAACTCTGGTCATGTCCTCATCGGAAAGCTCATATCCCAGTTTAAATATGGTTTCCTTTACCGCAGAGGGGGCATCGTGAATATTGAGAAAGAAATCATTGCTTTCTTCTTTAACTCCCACGTCGAAAGGCGAAGAGGATGCTTCCTCGGATTCGCACATCCAGCGAATCTGGTTAACCGAACGTTTGATTTCCGTGGTTCTCAGGTCACAGGTAAAACCGCAGGATTCCCCTCTCACTCTGATCATCTGAGCGAATTTTTCAACTGATGTGGTTTCGTTTCCGCAGGCTGTAACCTTGACTTCATCCACTCCGGCCTGAACGGCGGACATGGCACAGGCATCTGCCAGATACATATTATTGGAGCAGCTTACACCCATTCTGATGTTTTCAGGGATTGCTTCGCGGATTCCCTTTACAGAACGATAAAATTCATCCGGAAGCATGGTTCCGGCTGTGTCGCAGACCGTAATGGTTTTTGCACCTGATTCAACAGCGGCATAGATGGCCTGAGCGAGAAATTCAGCTTCACTTCTTCCGGCATCTTCTGCGATAAATTCCACGTCCGGGCAGAGCCTGCTGCAGGCTTCAACTGAAGCACGTATCATATCGAGTACAGCGGCAGGCTTTTTTCTGTAAAAGTATTCCATCTGAACCGCACTCACAGATACGGGAACCTGAAGTCTTGCCGATTTTGCTTCTTTGAGTGCATTCCAGGTAACTGCGGGGCTGTCGCTGTCAGTTACAGAAACCGGGACAGCCAGAATGCTGTTCTTTAATGCCGAGGCTATGGATTTTATTAAAAGACTGTCTGTTCTGACATTTGTAATCGGTTCGGCTTCGATTACGGAAAGACCGAGACGATCCAGCAGCTTTGCAAGTTCGATTTTTTCTCTGAAGCTAAGAGGTGCGGAGCTCTGTTTTCCGACGTATTTCATGGTAACGTCACTGATAAAAATGTTTTTCATATTCATTTCCTCTCTTAATAAAGAATATTCAGAAGTTTTCCACCTGAGGTTCAAAATTATATACGGAAAAATCAGAATTAATATGTGTTTCTCAGGCGTGATTTTTATTTTGTATTCAGGATGATTTGCGCTCCGGCTGTGCAAAAAGAAAATCCCTGAAGCGAATGTATATTCACTTCAGGGACGAATTAGCTTTCGCGGTACCACCCTGATTATTACTTCCTCACGGAAAATAATCACTTTCGGACTCTATCAAGTCCACAGCCTGTAACGGGGCATCCGGATCTGACTAATTGTATAACAGACGTTCATCGGATCTGCTCGGGAAAGAGACTGTACAACCGCCGTCCGCACCGGCTTTCACCAATCGCCGGCTCTCTGAAGCTTCGGAGCAGAGACATAATTCCTTCAACGCATTTTTCTTATATCTTGTATAGTATACAGAGTTGAGAAACAAATGTCAATAGGTAATGCTGATAAGCTGCTATATTTTCCACAGATAAGCTACTATATATTATGAATATATGCTTTTAAATTTTCATCGTCAGTGCTATTCTTTTTTTCTTTTCGTCCACTTCCAGAATTCCGACATTGACAACATCTCCCACAGAAAGGACTTCGGAAGGATGTCTGATGAATCTGTCACAGATCTGGGATATATGAACAAGACCGTCCTGATGAACGCCGATATCGACGAATGCACCGAAATCGATTACGTTTCTTACAGTACCGGTAAGGGTCATCCCCGGTTTTAAATCAGATATTTCCATAATGTCTGTACGGAGTACCGGAGCGGGCAGCTCGTCTCTGGGGTCACGGCCGGGCTTGAGCAGTTCTTTTACAATATCTTTAAGGGTGGGAATGCCTATTCCGCAGGCTTCCGCTGTTTTCTTTTCATCTATACGGGAAAGCTTTTCTTTCAGTGATTTACGGGAGGCCTCGGAGGCTGAATCGATTGTCTCAGCCTGATATCCGTTTTCGGATGCAGACGAATTACCGTATGAAGTCGGAGAGCTCTCTGCTGCAGTCGGAGACCCGGCGGCTGTAGTGAGACAGTCGCTGCACCCGCATAATTCCAGAAGCTTTTTTGCCGCATCATAGCTTTCGGGATGAACCCCTGTGCTGTCCAGAATTTCGGGAGCACCGGGAATTCTGAGAAAACCGGCACACTGCTCGTAGGCTTTCGGCCCAAGTTTGGGAACTCTGAGAAGCTGTTTTCTGGATGTAAATTCACCGTTTTCTTCGCGGAAAAGTACTATGTTTTTTGCGGTTGCGGCAGTCAGACCGGAAACCCGCTGAAGAAGTGACGGTGAAGCTGTGTTCAGATCAACTCCGACTGAATTTACACAGTCTTCAACTACACCGGAAAGTGTTTCGCCAAGTCTTTTCTGGGGCATATCGTGCTGATACTGACCGACTCCGATGGATTTCGGGTCGATTTTAACGAGTTCCGCCAGCGGATCCTGAAGTCGTCGTGCTATGGAGACCGCACTTCTCAGATTAACATCGTAATCGGGGAATTCCTCCGCAGCCAGTTTTGAAGCGGAATATACTGAGGCACCGGCTTCATTTACTATCATGTATGATACTTTGTGTCCGGCATCGAGCCCGTGAATCATTTCGACGGTCATCTGTTCGGTTTCTCTTGATGCGGTACCGTTTCCGATGGCAATATGCTCAACACTGTGTTTTATTATCATGGCGGTCAGTTTTCGAATTGCTTCATTTTTGCCTTTTTCGCCGAAGGTCGGATAAACAACGCAGGTGTCAAGTACCTTGCCTGTTGCATCCACAACAGCCACCTTACATCCGTTTTTGTAACCGGGATCCAGACCCATGGTGACATGACCTTTAACCGGAGGCTGCATTAGCAGAGGCTTCAGATTCAGTGCGAAATTCCGAATCGCACCTTCAGAGGCTTCTTCAGTAAGATAAGAACGGAGCTCGTTATTCATTGAAGGAGAAATGAGACGCTGCAGGGAATCTTCGGCGGCTTTTTTTACGAAGTCTGAAGCTTCCGAATTTCCGTGGATAATATCGCTGCAGATGAGATCCATGATCAGATCGGGATCTGTTTCTATCGAAACTTTGATATAACCTTCTTTTTCCCCTCTGTTTATTGCAAGAATCTGATGCCCGTGGAGTTTTTGCACCGGCTGACTGAAATCGTAATAGTTTCTATATACGGAATCTTCTTCCGAGGCGGCAGATGTCTTTATAACGGCATGATGAAGCATGTAATCTCTGATGGATTTTCGTATGGCAGCTGAATCGGAAATGGATTCCGCAATAATGTCCGAAGCTCCGCCAAGTGCGTCTTCTATGCTGTTTACGTCTTTTTCTTCATTAATATATCTTTCAGCAAGCTCTGAAAGAGGAGGAAGTGAGACTGTCTGAGTATATATGAGGGCTGCCAATGGTTCAAGGCCTTTTTCTTTGGCAACGGAGGCCCGGGTTTTTCTTTTCTGACGGAAGGGTCTGTATATGTCTTCCAGCTCAGCCAGGGTACAGGCACTATTTATTTCCGAAATCAGTTCGGGAGTAAGCTTGCCCTGACCGTCTATGGCTGATGCAATGTCTTCTTTTTTTGTATTAAGGTTTTTAAGATAAATAAGCCTGTCCGCAAGTTCTCTGAGGGTGGTGTCATCCATAGAACCGTGCATTTCCTTTCTGTATCTGGCGATAAAGGGAATGGTATTGCCTTCATCCAGCAAGGTAATGACGTTCCGGATATACAGCTCAGGTCTGCCGGTTTCGATGGCAAGCTGCGTAATAATTCTGTCCATAATATTTCTCCATGTTTTTTTATTTGTTGATAATGTGAATACGATGATATCATATCGTTGCGGCTAATTCAATGAGGCATGCAAATAATATGAAATGGAGTAAGGAGCTGTTTGGTAATGAAATAACGGTTGCCTTCTGGTGTATTGTGTTTTAACGGACTTATTAAGGTTTCGTGAACCGGACGGTAAACATGAAGCACGTTGTGACAGGCAAAAATCAAATCCTGTGCAAAATGTCTCCATATTTGCAGAAAATTCTAAATGTGGAGACGTTTTTGTGATTATTGCAGTAAATGATGTGTTGTCTTTTAATCAATAGTTAAAATATAGTAAAATTTAGGAGAAATCGGACGTAAATTTGCCCACGAAACCGTCTATAATTCACTTTTTTCAAAATTATGTCTCCATTTTTTTGAAAAAGTCTAAATGTGGAGACATTTCCCTTGAGATTTAGTTTTTGACCTTATCTGACTTTTAAATAAACGTCAACAGGATCCGAATCTCACAGAGGTTCGATGCTTCCGGTGCCTGTCCCGGTTCGGTCGGCCTCTCAAATTCGGGAACATCGAAAAGGCGGCGGAACCGGTGTGAAGTTTGATGCTTCATTCTGACGCCTTCGTAAGCGGCAGCATAAAGGGGCGGATATTATCGGAGACTGCTTTTACGGCATTTTTTTCAGAAATTGTCAAATGCTATAAGAATATCTGTACGGTTTTAAAAACAATAAAGGTTTTCGAAACCGGATTGTTATTAAAAGTTACAAAAAAAAATAAAAAAATCACAGTTTTTTTGAAAAATAGTATGTTTTTTTTGAAATAATAATGGTATAATCATTTTTTCGGTATAAGAATAATAAATATGAAGAAAATGATAGTTCTGATGCTGAATGATTATGTAAACTAGTGCATCGAATAATAAATAACTAACACATTAACTTGCCTGTTTTTCTGTATGCACGATTCAAAAATACTCGCCGTAGCACCACTACGACTGCGTTTTTTGAACCGCACCTACGAAAAAATATTCTGCGTTATTGTATCAGGAATTTATTATTCGCTACACTAATATATCAGGATGAAGGAGAAAAAAGATGCACGATATTTACCAGAATCCTTTGTGCAGACGTTATGCCGGCAGGGAAATGCAGGAGATATTTTCCGATGACAGAAAGTTTTCCACCTGGAGAAAGCTGTGGATCGCTCTGGCGGAAAGCGAGAGAGAACTCGGAATTGATATTTCCGAAAGCCAGATACGGGAAATGAAGGAGCATATCTGTGATATTGACTATGATATGGCGGCAGATATGGAAAAGGAGCTGCGGCATGATGTAATGGCTCATATTCATACTTATGCTGCGTCGTGTCCGGGAGCGAAGCCGATAATCCATCTGGGAGCCACCAGCTGTTACGTAGGGGACAATACCGATATTATTATTCAGAAAGAAGCACTTCTGAGAGTGAGGACTCTGCTTCTCAATGCGATATCGGCTTTGTCTGAATTTGCGGAAGAATATAAGTCTCTTGAAACTCTGGCCTACACCCATTTTCAGGCCGCACAGCCTACTACGGTGGGAAAGAGGGCAACGCTCTGGCTGCAGGACCTGATGATGGACCTGGAGCATCTGGATTTTGTACTGGGAAATCTTAAGCTGCTGGGCTGCAGAGGTACCACCGGAACCGGAGCAAGTTTTCTTGAGCTGTTTGAAGGCGATTCTGAAAAGGTTAAGAAGCTGGAGCAGATGGTTACGGAAAAAATGGGATTCAAAAAGTCCTACGGAGTAAGCGGACAGACGTATTCAAGAAAAGTTGACTATTTTACGTTATCTGTACTTTCGGGAATAGCCCAGAGTGCGCAGAAATTTTCCGGAGATATCAGACTGCTTTCTCATCTGAAGGAATTTGATGAGCCGTTTGAAAGCGGACAGGTGGGATCGTCTGCCATGGCTTACAAAAGAAATCCCATGAGAAGCGAAAGGATAGCGTCTCTCTCAAGATTTGTTATCGCCGACTGCATGAATCCGGCAATGACTGCCGGGACTCAGTGGCTTGAAAGAACTCTTGACGATTCCGCGGGAAGAAGAATTACCATACCGGAGGCTTTTCTGGCGGTGGATGGGATTCTTAATCTCTACATTAATATTGTCCGGGGAGGAACTGTTTATCCGAAGGTAATAAGAAAGCATCTCATGGAAGAGCTGCCCTTCATGGCAACGGAGAATATTCTTATGGATTGCGTCAGGCGGGGCGGTGACAGGCAGATACTTCATGAGGCAATAAGACGTCACTCCGTGGAGGCCGGAAAAGTGGTTAAGGCGGAAGGCGGTAAAAACGATCTTCTGGACAGAATTGCCGCAGATCCTGTTTTCAATCTGAGCCGGGATGAAATTGACAGAATAATAAATGAAAGCTGTTTTACGGGAAGAGCCGTGGAACAGACTGAGGAATATCTTGAAGCTGTAAGAAAAGTTCTGGATGAAAACGAGACAGCTTTAAAAAATGAATTAAACCCGGAAATCAAGGTATAGTTTTGTAATAGTATATGAGTTGAACTGTATTTTTTGAGCCCGGGCAGTTTTTCGGGCAGTCATGTAGATTTCAAAAGTCAGAGTTGCCGGTATGAACGCCGGTGCATTAAAAAATAAATACTAATACATTAACCTGACTGATTTTCCGTATGAGCGATTCAAAAAGCCTCGCTGTAGCACCACTACGACAGCGTCTTTTGAACCGCACCGGCGAAAAAAATCCTGCGTTATTGTATCTGGTATTTATTGTCTGTCACACTTGATAATGCTTTTGTTTTAAGACAATACTGTATACGGTACGGACGGATTGCATGACTGGATTTTGATGCTTAAGTTATGAAACAGATTAAAAAAAGAAGGTGTAATTATGCTTACTGCAATTGTAGGAATTAACTGGGGAGATGAAGGAAAGGGCCGTATGGTGGATCTGCTTTCCGAAAAGTATGATATTATCTGCAGATATCAGGGCGGCAATAATGCAGGCCATACTGTAATTAACGAAAAAGGCAGATTTGTGCTTAATCTTCTTCCATCGGGGATTCTCCGGGAAACGACGGTAAATATTATGGGAAACGGCATGGTGGTGGATATTGAGCATCTGACTAATGAAATGAAGGCTCTGACAGATAAGGGGATTTCCATTACTCCGGATAATCTCAAAATCAGTGAAAAGGCAATTGTATGTCTGCCGTACCATAAACTGCAGGACATTATGGAGGAGGATAGACTTAAGGATAAAAAATTCGGCTCGACAAGAAGAGGAATCGCACCCGTGTATGCCGATAAATATATGAAGAAAGCTGTTCGTATGGAGGATCTGTTCCATATGGATGAGCTGAGAGAGAAAATGGAAGAAATTCTGAAATGGAAAAATATTACAGTAAAGGGCTACGGGCATGATGAAGTCGCCCTTGATGAAATGATGAACTGGCTTGAAGAATACGGGGCTGCAGTCAGACCTTTTATTACGGATGTTTCGGGATATCTGGAAAAGGCTGTGGAGTCCGGAAGAGATATTATGTTCGAAGCTCAGCTGGGAGCATTGAGGGATATCGATTTCGGTATTTATCCGTACACTTCATCCTCTCAGACGCTGGCGGCTTATGCACCTATCGGTTCCGGAATTCCGGGAGCGAAGCTTGATGAAACAGTGGGAATAATGAAGGCATATTCGTCGTGCGTGGGCGAGGGACCTTTCACGGTGGAAATGTTCGGAGAAGAGGCCGATGCTCTCAGAACCGCCGGAGGAGAATACGGTGCAGCCACCGGCAGACCGAGACGTGTGGGAGCCTTTGATGTTCCTGCCTCGCGTTACGGTGTTAAGGTTCAGGGCGCGGATATCATTGCTCTGACAAAACTGGATGTGCTTTCATATATGGATAGAATTCCGGTATGTGTGGCATATGAAATTGACGGAGAAGTGACAACGGAGTTTCCTACGGGCGAAAGGCTTAATCGTGCAAAGCCTGTAATAGAATATATGGAAGGTATCGGGGATGTTTCAAAATGCAGAACATTTGACGAGTTCCCGGAAGCTGCGAAGAAATATGTAAGATTCATTGAAAATGCCGTGGGCTGCAGAATAAAATATGTGTCTGTGGGCGCGGAACGCGATGAGTATGTTGTTTTGGACTAATGAGTATGTTATTTTGAACTGAAATACAGGAGGAAAAATGGGCTATCAGACTGTAGTAATACTTGATTTCGGCGGTCAGTACAAGGAACTGATTGCAAGACGTGTAAGAGAATGTAATGTGTATTCTGTTGTTAAGCCGGGCAGCATTTCTGTCGAAGAGCTGACGGAGATTAATCCCATCGGAATAATACTGACCGGAGGCCCCAACAGTGTTTATGATGAATCTTCACCGCACTGTGACAGGCGAATTTTCGATATGGGTATTCCTGTTCTGGGGATATGTTACGGAACTCAGCTTCTGGCATGGTCGGTGGGAGGAGAAGTTGCCCCTTGTGTAACCGGCGAATACGGCAGGACAAAAATGAAGGTAAACCCGCAATCATTGATATTTGAAGGGCTGGAAGATAATCAGGTCGGGCTTATGAGTCATACGGATCAGATTACGGTTTTACCGGAGGGTTTTGCTTCCGTTGCGGAGACAGAGGTCTGCCCGAATGCGGCGGTGGAATGCCCCGAAAGAAAGCTCTACGGGATTCAGTTTCACCCCGAGGTTGAAAGCACACCGAAGGGAAAGAGGATGATAAGAAATTTCCTTTATAATGTATGCGGTGCGAAGGGTGATTATACTCTCAGAAATCTGGAAAAGGTTCTGATAGAACAGATCCGGGAAAAGGTGGGCGATTCACATGTGCTGCTGGGATTGTCCGGCGGTGTGGATTCATCGGTATGTGCGGCGCTGCTGTCGAAGGCGGTTCCGGGTCAGCTGCACTGTATTTTCGTTGACCACGGTCTTATGAGAAAGGATGAAGGCGATGAGGTTGAGGCTGCATTTAAGGACAGAGACCTTCATTTTGTACGTGTCAATGCCGGGGAGCGTTTTCTCAGGGCGCTGAAAGGTGTGACAGATCCGGAGCAGAAGCGAAAGATTATCGGAGCGGAATTTGTCAAAGTTTTTGAGGACGAGTCGGCAAAGCTGCCGGATGTAAAATATCTGGCTCAGGGAACAATTTATCCCGATGTTATCGAATCGGGAGACGGAAAGGCGGCTACGATTAAGAGTCATCATAATGTAGGTGGTCTTCCGGATGACATGAAATTTGAGGGAGTGGTGGAGCCTCTCAGAGGTTTGTTCAAGGATGAGGTCAGAACTCTGGGCAGAAGACTCGGTCTGCCTAAGGCTTTTGTAGAAAGACAGCCTTTCCCGGGACCGGGACTCGGAATCCGGGTAATCGGGGAAATTACGGAGGAAAAGCTTGAAATTCTGAGAAATGCCGATGCGATTTTCAGAGAAGAGGTTGTGAAGAGAAGGGTTAAGGCCGAACAGTACTTCGCGGTAATCACCGATACCCGATCGGTGGGAGTGGTCGGAGATTTCAGAACCTACGATTACACCATTGCGCTCCGGGCGGTAAGAACATCTGATTTCATGACCTGCGAATATGCGCCGATTCAACATAAAGTGCTGGGAATTGTGTCTTCGCGGATTGTAAACGAAGTAAACGGAGCCGGAAGGGTCGTGTACGATATTACCGGGAAGCCACCGGCAACAGTCGAGTGGGAATAATTGCAGAAATCCCGAAAAGCCTTGAAAACAAAGGGCACTGAAAAAGGGTTCTATGTCAAATGTTGGGGTAGAACAAAATAACGAAATATTTTCGACGCGAACGGAGAGCTTTAAACGGCTCTCCGTTTTCATGACATTACATGCATGATTCTTCGTAAGCGCCAAGTCTCGGGGTATACACCTGCTTAAAGCCTGCAGCTAACTGCAGGCTACCTGGAGCTTTTCATGCAAGCCTTCTGAACGTCCTTATTCCATGGCGCAAGTTCTGACAGTTCTTCATCTGTAATTTCTGCAGAAGTACAATGTTCAGGAAGATACTCAATGTATTTATAACGGCTCAGTCCGTACAGATTTGCCATATCAACAATGGTGTAGATGTCCATGCTGGCATTAATTGTATATATTAATCAAAAATTGGTCCATTAATTAAAAATTTCCGTTTGAAAACTGGTCCACTCTATTAAAAAATACCGACATATTATATGATAGTGTCGGAGGTGAAAAAGGAGTGAAATCGTTAATGGACTAGTACAAACCTTTGGATACTGACCAACATGCCGCCCGTGGGAGAAATCCTGCGGGAGCCTTTGCATAGTCACCAAAAAGTTGCATATAAATTTCTGAAATGATATTGTAATTATTCGAGATTTAGAACATAATATTATTGAAATAGGAGGTATGACTATGGATTTTATGTCCGCAAGAGAAGCTGCTGATAAATGGGGGATTTCTCAAAGGCGAGTTGCAGTTCTCTGCTCTGAAAACCGAATTGATAATGCAACAATGGTTGGAAATATGTGGATTATCCCTACAACTGCTGAAAAGCCGCTTGACGCAAGAAGCGTTCGATATAGCAAAAGTGATGGCAAAAAAGTCAAGCCGTTTTTAAAATGGGCTGGTGGCAAAGGACAGCTTTTGTCGGAAATCGAAAAGTATTATCCTTTTGGTGATGGAAGAATCACCAAGTATGCAGAGCCATTTGTAGGAGGAGGAGCCGTGCTTTTTGATATTTTGAGCAAGTACAATCTGGAAAAAGTATATATCAGCGACATTAACGCCGAGCTTATCAACACCTACCGTATTATCCGTGATGATATAGACGAACTTATTTCAATGTTGGCAGCTATGCAGAGTGAGTTTATTCCGATGGATACCGAACATCGCAAGTTATATTACTTGGTAAAGCGTGAGCGTTTCAATGATTTGAAAGTCAACGGCAACGAAAGCGTGAATATTGAAAAAGCGGCCCTTATGATTTTTCTTAATAAGACCTGCTTTAACGGGTTGTTCCGTGTTAACAAAAAAGGGCTGTTTAATGTACCTATGGGGTCATATAAAAACCCAATGATATGCGATGAAGAAAACCTTCGTGTTGTTTCTGAAAA
Organism: Firmicutes bacterium UBA1739; assembly: GCA_002315385.1. GTDB lineage: Bacteria > Bacillota > Clostridia > Peptostreptococcales > Anaerovoracaceae > UBA1739. The sequence goes on from DCHZ01000015.1 coordinate 25,142, forward strand.
GCTTCAGAATGTGAAGATTGTTTGTGGTGATTATAGAGAGTCCGCCGACTTCATTAATTCAGATACCTTTGTTTACTTTGACCCTCCGTACCGTCCTATCACCGCCACCGCAAGTTTTACGGCATACACAGAAAATCTGTTCAATGATGAGGAACAGATCGAGCTTGCAAGATTTGTTGATGATATGCACAGAAAAGGCGAAAAGATTGTGATCAGCAATTCTGATCCCAAGAACTCTAATGCGGAGGACGATTTTTTCGATAACATTTATTCGTCCCATAAAATCAAGCGTGTTGAAGCTACTCGTATAATTAACTGCAACAGTGATGCAAGGGGTAAAATTAAGGAATTGTTGATTTCAAATTTTTGATGGAGGCAATATGAAAAAGAAATATGAATACGATGTTGCGCTTTCATTTGCTGGATAAGATAGGGGCTTTGTTGAAGAATGTGCTGAAATACTACGTTCGTTGAATGTAAATGTGTTTTATGATAATTACGAAAAAGAAGTTCTGCTTGGGAAAAATTTGTATTCTTATTTAGCGGATATCTATCAAAATCGTGCGCATTTTGCCGTTGTTTTCATTTCTAAATCGACAAGGAAAAACGGTGGACAAAACACGAACTTGCGTATATTACTGCACGAAAATTCAAACAGGATGAAGAATATTTGTTACCAATAAAGCCGGATGATACTGAATTAACCGAAATTCCGCCAAAAACAGGTTATCTACAAGGAGATACTCCATTAATTGTCGCTATCACCATTGCAAAAAAGCTCAATACAAATTTGGATATTGAATTAATGTTATCCTGGTCCTCTGTCAAGATATCG